>JBDUEE010000024.1:0-57851 GCA_040002615.1 Chloroflexota bacterium
TGAGCGTGGAGGATGGTATGTAGATATCGATCACAACCTTCCGACCAGACCGCCTCACCTACACTGCGCCGCAGCATGATCCGGCTCGACGGCAACGAACGCCTGCTCATCGGCCTGACGCTGGCCATCAAGGTCACCGTGCTGGTCCTGGGGGTAGTGGCGTGGCAGCTGGTGCGCAGTGGCGAGGTCGCCTTCCCCGCCCTCGAGCTGTGGGACCGATGGGACGCGCCCCACTACACCGACATCATCGTCTACGGCTACCGTGCCGTGGACCCCGGCAACCTGGTCGATCCCCATGGCTACCGCCAGATCTACCCCGGCGACCTGGGCCTGTACATCGTCTTCTATCCCCTCTTTCCGTGGCTCGGCGCAGTGGTCAATGCGCTCATCCACCAGCCGGTGTGGAGCGCCTTCATCGTGTCCGGCATCGCCTCCCTGTTCGTCGCGCCACTGCTGTATCGCCTGGTGCGCCACGACGAATCCCCGGATGTGGCGCTGCGCTCGGCGTGGTTTCTGCTCATCTTCCCGACCGCTTACTTCCTGCACATCGGCTACACCGAGGCGCTGTTCATGGCGCTGGTGCTCGGCTCGTTCCTGGCCGCGCGGACGGACCGATGGTGGCTGGCGGGTGCGCTCGGTGGCCTTGCCGCCCTGACCCGCATCAACGGCCTCGTGCTGCTTCTTGCGCTGCCTGTCGAGGCCGCCACGCAGTGGTACATGCAGCCGCCCGAGGCGCGGCGCTTCCGCTCTAGGTGGCTGGCGATCGGCCTGGTGGGGATGGGGTTCGCCGTATACCTCGGACTGAACCTTGCCCTGTACGCGACGCCGTTCCAGTTCCTGCACGTCCAGCAGGAGCACTGGTTCAAGTCGCTGGCGTCGCCGGTCGACGCCATCAACAGCGCGCTCGGCTGGTTCGGCAGCGAGAAGCCGGACGATGTCCTGATGTACGGGGTCATGGAACTGCTGTTCGTGGGGATCGGGCTGGGCGGTACGATCGTGGCCGCGTTCCGCTTCCGCCCCTCCTGGTTCGCCTGGATGGCGGGCAACCTGGTGCTGTTCTTGTCGACGTCGTTCCTGCTGTCGACCCCGCGCTACGCGCTGACCCTCTTCCCGCTGTTCGTGGCGCTGGCGCTGCCGACCCGCCGGACGTGGCTGCTGGTGGCGGTATCGGTGGTATCGATCGTCGGGTTCGTCTATTTCGCCTCGCGCTTCGCGACCGGCAGCTGGGCGTTCTGAGCGGCGGGCCGTGCCTGCCTCGCCGCGGCGACTTGGCCAGGTACCAACCAGGATCGGCTTATGCGGTGTGGACGTCGCAAACAGACATGGCACGAGGCTAGGCGCGCACGGATCGAGCGCGAATCGAGCGTCGCGCGAGGTCGTTGCAGCTGCCGCAGCAGGCTAAGCCGACGGTGATTGGTATGGAATGGGATGGGCCGCATCGTCGGGGCGGCACCACGCACGGACGCGCCATCAAGAATCCGGGCAACGAAATGTCCCGAAGGAACCGCGGCGACCGTTGATGTGATCTCCAGTCGGCCAGCTGCCCCTTCGGGACGACTGCAGCATGGCAGCCGCCAGGGCAGGGTGGCAAGGGGAGTTGTCCACGACTTCGGTGCGGATTGGGGTAGTTATCCACAGTTCGTCCCCGTATCCCGGATCGTACGGACCGATAGAACCTAGTGTCGGCCCAACTAGCTGGAGGACTCAAACGATGCTCGCGCTAGCTCGCCGTCCCGCGTTCGACCCGCTCACCCTGCTTGCAGCCGGTGCGGCTGTCGCCCTGCTGCTGACGGCCGCGCTGCTCGCCGCGCCGCGCGACGACGCGGCCGACACCGTCCCGGTCGATATCTCCGGCTTTGCGTTTCAGCCGGGCAACGTGACGATCCGGGTCGGCGATACGGTCACGTGGACGCACAACGACGGCACCGCGCACACGGCCACCAGCACCGACGATCCGGCGCTGTTCGATGGCGAGATGGCGCCCGGCGAAAGCTTCTCCTTCACATTCTCTGATGCCGGGACCTTCGACTACATCTGCGAGATTCACCCGGCCATGCACGGAACGGTCGTGGTGGAAGCCGCGGCAGCGTCGCCCGGTGCGAGTCAGCTGCCGGACGGTGCCATGGCTCCCGGGAGTGGTGGCAAGACCTCGCTGGCGGTGGTGCTGGGGATTGGGCTGATTGCGCTCAGCCTGCTCGCCTGGACCGGCGCCGCATCGTATCGCGCACGGAGGACGCCCTAGCCGAGCGCGGCGACGCCGTGGCGCGGCGCGAGCCACCGATCGCCATGGCCTGCAGCGCGGGTAGGCGGTCGACCGATTCCCGCGTGTCGAGGGGCAGGCTGCCGGCCAGGTGGCCGTCCGGGCGGATGAGCCAGGCACGCGACCCGGCCGCGCCGTACGTGTGCAGCAGCTCACCGGTCGGATCCTTTAGGACGGTCACGCCACGCAAGGGCGTGTCGGCACCAATGACGGCGATGCGGCACGGCGCCGGCCACGCCAGCCGGGCTGCCCGGATCGCCATCGCCGCCGCCGCCTGGCTGCCGGTGCGGCACACCAGCAGTGCCAGAAAGTCACCGCCGACCAGGTCGCGCAGGCGCGCGAGCGCGGCCTCCTCCGCACCCAGCGCGCTGCAGGACGCGTCCGGCGCGACCGCGCCATGCACCGGAAGGCGATCGTCGCCATGGTCCGGCGCCACAACGGGCGAAGACCGATACGTGTGCGGCTGTGACAGGCGCCCAGAGTTGACGCGGCGGCGCAGGGCGTCGAAGCGGACGCTGCCGCGCAGGATCGCGTTGCGCGCGGCCCGCCGCAGTGGCCCGCGCGGCACCATGAATCGCATGCTGGCGTCGGTGATCGCCAGGTTCTCGACGGCGGCCGCGCGACGTTCGGCCTCGTAGCTGTCAAGCAGCGCTTCAGGCGCCCGGCCGTCGAGCACCAGCGCAAGCTTCCACGCCAGGTTTTCGGCGTCGGCGGCTCCCGAGTTCAGGCCGCGGGCACCGAACGGGCTCATCAGGTGGGCGGCATCGCCGGCAAGCAGCGCCCGTCCGACGCGGAAGCGCGCCGCCAGGCGCTGGTGGAACCGGTAGGCGGTCACCCAGGCCAGCTCGTATTCGGTCTCCGGGCCCACCACCTGCCGGATCCGCCGATCAAGCGCGCCGGAGGCACGCTCGACGTCGACATCGGTCCCGGATGGGACCTGCCAGTCGATCCGCCACGTATCGTCCGGCTGGGGATGAACCAGGACCTGGCGGCCGGGATTCCAGGGCGGATCGAAGAAGAAGCGGCGCTCCCGCGGGAATGGCAGCCGGGCGCGTATATCGCAGATCAGAAACAGGTCATCGTGGCTGTGGCCTGGAAATCCCATGCCCAGCAGCTGACGGACCGATGAGTGGGCACCATCGGTCCCGACCGCATAGGCCGCATTCAGCTCGACCCTTCCCTCCGCCGTCTCGCAGCTGAGGCGGACGCCATCCGGGTCCTGGCGCAGGCCAACGAGCCGATATCCCCATCGCACCTCGACGTTCGGAACCTCGCGCAGGCGCTCCAGCAGGAGCTCCTCGACCTCCGTCTGGTTGATGTTGACGAAGGGCGGGAAATGGTCCGCCTCGCTGCTCGGGAGGCGGATGCTGAACAGCTCGCGATCGCGAAAGTAGGTGCGTCCCAGGTCCCATTGCACGCCGCGGGCTGCCACCGTCTCGCCGACGCCCAGCCGTGCCCAGATCTCGAGCGTCTCGCGCTGCATGCAGAGCGCCTTCGATCCCTCGCCGGTGTGCCGGGGGTGCTGCTCAAGAAGGACGACATTGACGCCACGCTGCGCCAGGCGACCGGCCAGGGTCATGCCAATCGGTCCCGCACCCACCACGGCAACCTGGGCGTCGAGCGCAGGCATGCGCACGATGATAGGCCTGCGGCGAGCGATGCGCCGTCAGGCGGTCAGCTGATCCCAGGTGGCGCGGTCGCGCTCAACGGTCCAGATGCGCGGGTGATCGATGCCGTCCAGCTCATCCCAGGCCCGCTGCACGTTGAACGGCATGGTGTGCTCGAAGATCGGGAAGGATCCATAGCGCGGGGCGAGAGCCGCATGCGTGGACCGATACGCCTCACGGGGCGTGCCACCGCTGTCGCGGACCGAACGTGTGCCGTCCAGGACGGCCGAGAGGAAGGACCGGGTGTCGTCGATGGCCTGGCCCACCGCCGCTCCCCGGACGACCGGGCCACGCCCACCGACCATCTGCCGAGCATCCAGCGCAGCTACGCGGTCCAGCGTGCTGGTGCGCCAGTCGCCGATGTGCGCGTCGCCCATGTACGGCGCGGCCTGCGCCTCCACCAGGTCCCCGGCGAAGCAGATGCGCTCCTTCGGCAGCCACACCACCAGGTCGCCGGTGGTGTGCCCACGCCCCAGGTAGCGCAGCTCGACGACCCGATTCCCCAGGTCCAGCTGCAGCTCCTGCTCGAACGTGTCGGTGGGCCGGGTGAGACCGGGAATCGTCTCGGCTCCCTCAAAAAGCCGAGGCATGCGCGCCTGCTCGCTAGCCCAATCCTGCTCACCCCGCTCCTCGATCAGGTCCGCCGTGCCCTGTGTGGCGATGATGCGCCGCGGGTTGAAGGCGCTGGCACCAAGGACTCGGACTGCGTGATAGTGCGTAAGCACCAGGTCCCCGAACGGCAGATCGCTCAGCGCCCGCACGATGTCGATCCAGCGCTCGGCCATGAATGGGGTGGCGCGCGCCTCGATCGCGAGGATGGCGTCGGTTCCGATCACGCAGCCCACGTTGGGGTCACCCTGCGCCGTGTACGCGTACACGCCGGGCGCGAGCTCCTCGAGCGTCGTCTCCTTCTGGGACAGATCTGCGCTTGACGCGAAGGGCTTGCTGCTCACGGCCCGATGATAGGCCGCCCGGCTAGAGCGGCGGCAGGTCCACCACCCGGGCGTCGCGCATGCCGGGCACGGCTCGCAGGCGGTCGAGCACCGCCTCTGGGACCGACGAGTCGACACTGACGACCATCATTGCCTCGCCGGCCGCCGACAGGCGGGAGAGCTCCAGCGACGAGATATTCACGCCTGCCTCGGCAAGGGCCGTGCCGACCGACCCGACGATCCCGGGCTGGTCGTGGTGGCGGGTGACGAGCATGAGGCCAGCCAGCTCGGCATCGATCTCGAAGCCATCCAACCCGGCCACGTGCGGCCGGCCGTGAGCGGTCGAGCCGGCCAGGCGCAGGACCGCCTTGCCCTCGCCGGCCTCGAGGGTGACCAGGGAGGCCCACGGGTCGGAGGCATCGGTCCGGGTCTCGCGAACGCTGAGCCCGCGCTCGCGGGCTACCAGGTCCGCGTTGACCGCGTTGACCCGCTGGTCGGTGACCGCCTCCAGGATGCCCGCCAGGGCGGCGGTGCGGATGGGCGAGCAGTCCCAGGCGGCGATCTCGCCGGCGTACGTCAGTGCGATGCAGTCGAAGGCGTCGGGCGACAGCTGGCGGGCCAGGATCGCCAGGCGGCGCCCGAGCTCGACGTACGGCCGCAGGCGCGGGACCACGTCCGGCGCTACCGAGGGCGCGTTGACCGCGTAGGTCGGGGTCAGGCCGGCCAGCGCCTCGAGGAGCTGTTCCGACATCTCGATCGCCACCCGGTCCTGTGCCTCGGCAGTCGATGCCCCGAGGTGCGGGGTGAGGACCGTGTTTGGCGCGTCGCGGAGCCGGTTGTCCGGCACCATCGGCTCTGTCGAGTAGACATCCACCGCTGCCCCTGCAAGGCGCCCGTCACGCAGGGCGGCGGCCAGGGCAGCCTCGTCCACGATCCCGCCGCGCGCCACGTTGAGGACGACGGCCCCCGGTTTCATGGCCTCCAGCTGCGCCTGACCGATGAGTCCACGCGTCTGCGAGGTCAGCGGTGTGTGGACGGTGATGACGTCGGCGCGCAGCAGCAGCTCAGGCAGCCCGACCAGTCGCGCGCCGTGCTCGGACGCCTGCTCAGCGGTCAGATATGGGTCGTGGGCGATCACACGCATCTCGAAGGCGGTGGCACGGCGAGCCACGGCCTTGCCGATCTTGCCCAGACCGATGATGCCAAGCGTGCGATGCCGCAGCTCGGAGCCGGTGAAGCGGCCGCGCTCCCAGGCCCCGGCACGCAGCGAGGCATCTGCCGCCGGTATGCGGCGCAGCAGCGCCAGCATGAGGGCCATGGTGTGCTCCGCCGCGGCGATCGTGTTGCCGGTCGGCGCGTTGACCACCATCACCCCGGCCCGCGTGGCGGCGGCCAGATCGATGCGGTCGGTGCCCACGCTGGCGACTCCGACGACCGAGAGCCGCGGCGCGGCGGCGGCCAGCAGCTCGGCATCGACCCGCGTCTGCGAGCGGACCACGAGCGCATCCCAGCCGTCGGACGCCGCCAGCCGCTCCAGCAGGGCAGAGCGCGACAGGCCGGTGGCGATCGCCGTGTCATGGGCGGCGGTCAGGATCTCCAGGCCGGCCTTGGCGATCGGCTCGGCGACGAGGATGCGGGCCACCTGAGCGAGTGTAGCCGGGCCGGCTCCAGCGACGCGCGGCCTACATCGGGATGAGGATGGTGCCGATCATGATGGCCGCCGGGGCACCGATCGAGCCGAGCGGCGACATGGCGGACACCAGGCCGGTACGAATGGGGCAGGGTCCTATTGCCCGCCGTACGCCTAAGGTTGGCGACGATGCGTCGATCTCGAGGCAAAATCCTCCGCGCCCTCCTTGCAGGCGCCATCGCGGGAGTCTCCGTCGTGCCGCTGCCGGCCGCCGAGGCAGCGGCCAGCGTGCCTGCTGTCACGCTGGTTGGCGCCGGCGATATCGCGTCCTGCCGCTCGATGGGCGACGGGCAAACCGCCGCGCTCCTGGATGGTCTGAAGGGCACCGTTTTCACCACCGGTGACAACGCATACGGAAACGGCACGCCATCGCAGTACAACAACTGTTACGGGCCGACCTGGGGCCGTCACAAGAGCAGGACCCGACCGACGCCCGGCAACCACGATTACCTGACCGAGGACGCCGCCGGCTACTTCGGCTACTTCGGCGACACGGCCGGCACGCCAGGTCGAGGTTGGTATGCCTACAACCGCGGAGCGTGGCGCATGTATGCCCTGAACTCGAACTGCGACGCGATTGGCGGTTGCTGGGTTGGGTCGGCACAGGAGCGCTGGCTGCGGGCGGATCTGGCAGCGAATCCCCACGAGTGCGTGATGGCGTACTGGCACCATCCCCGCTTCAGCTCAGGCAGGCATGGCAACGAGCTTGTCGTCCGCGGCCTGTGGAAGACGCTGTATGCGGCGGGCGCCGACATCGTGGTCAACGGCCACGATCACGACTACGAGCGCTTCGCCCCACAGGGCTGGAGCGGGACGGCAGACCCCGTGGGAATCCGCGAATTCGTGGTCGGCACCGGGGGTCGGGGCCATTACCCGCGAGCCACCGTGCAGCCGAACAGCGAGGCCTGGGATGAGACCTCGTATGGCGTATTGAAGCTGGTGCTCGGTGACGGCTGGTATCGCTGGCACTTCATCCCAGCGGGCACATCAACGTTCCGCGACTCAGGTAGCACCGACTGCCACTGACGCCGATGTCAGCTCGCGTGTACAGTCTTGGCCGGCATGTCCTTTGCAGATCTGTCTGGGCACCCATGATCCGACGTCACCTCATGGCGCTACGCATCGGCCTCATGGCCGTGGACGGGGCCGTGGCTGCCGCGGTCTTTCTGGTGGTTGCGGACCTGCGCTACCTGGATGGCGACGCATCCGCACTGTGGCGAGCGCTGGACTTCGAGCCGAGGCTCGCAGCTGTCCTTTTCGCCATGACCTGGGTGGTCGTGCTGTGGAGCTGCGGGCTGTACCGATTGACTCCTCGCTGGCGGGTCTGGAGCGAGGTGCGCGACATCGTCCGCGCAACGCTGCTGGTGATCGTGCTGGTCCTCTCCACGCTCTTCCTCACCAAGCAGACCGATGTCAGCCGCCTCTTCCTGGTGCTGCTTTTCATCGCCGAGCCGACGGTCACCCTGGCTGGGCGTCTCGCGGTGCGAGCCACCTTCGACGCGCTTCGTCGCCGCGGGCACAACGTTCGATTCATGATCATTGCGGGGACGGGGCAGCTTGCCCAGGACTTCGCCGATGAGCTCGAGCGGCACGATGGGCTGGGCATCCGCGTCATTGGCCACCTGTCAGCACCCGGTGAGCCTCCGTCGGTGGTGACGCGACCGATCCTGGGCGGGATCGACTCCATCGACAACATCGTGCATACCCAGGTCGTCGACGAGCTGGGGGTCTGCCTCCCGGAGAGCGCGTCTCGCTACCTGGAGCCGATCACCAGCATCGCGGCCGGGGAGGGCAAGACCGTGCGGGTGGCGGTCGATCCTGTTGACGAGCTTCCGGGCGCCGCGGAAGAAGTCTTTGACCGGTTCCTGGTGCGGTCGATCGTCAACGATGGCCACCGCGAGATCAGTCTCATCTTCAAGCGGCTGATCGACATCGCCGGATCGGCTATCGGACTCGTGGTCCTGAGCCCTCTCTTCCTGGTCACGGCCGCGGCATTACGTGTCCTCGACAGCGGCCCCGTGCTGTACGGGCAGACACGCATCGGCCTCCACGGGCGGCCATTCAAGATCTACAAGTTCCGCTCCATGGTTCCCGGTGCTCATGCGCGCCTCCGCGAGGTGCGCCATCTGAACGAGCGCAGCGGCATCGCGTTCAAGGCCACCAACGATCCCCGCATCACCCGCATCGGTCAGTGGCTGCGCCGCACCTCCATCGACGAGCTCCCGCAACTGTGGAACGTCCTGATCGGCTCGATGAGCCTGGTCGGCCCGCGGCCGCCGCTGCCGGAAGAGGTCGAGAAATACGACGTGTGGCATCGCCGACGCCTGTCAATGAGACCGGGAATCACCGGGCTATGGCAGGTCGAGGCGCGCCACGACCCGGACTTCGACACGTGGGTCCAGCACGACCTCGTGTACATCGACGACTGGTCGATCTGGCTCGACCTGAAGATCCTGGCGAGGACACTCCCCGCCATGCTCGCGCACGGCGGACACTGACGAAGTCAGGAATACCCGAGCTCTGCCAGCTTCGCGAGCACCTTGGCTGCCGATTCCTCGGGCGACTCCGAACCGTCTGAGTGGCAGACGACCTCCGCGTTCAAAGGTGCCTCATACGGGTCATTCACGCCGGTGAAGTTCTGGATCTCCCCGGCCATCGCCTTGCGGTAGAGACCCTTGACGTCGCGGTCCGCGAGCACCTCGAGCGGCGCCTCGACATAAACCTCCACGAAGCGGCCGACGTTCGCTCGGATCTGGTCGCGAATATCCCGGTAGGGGCTGATGGCGGCGGCGATCGCCACAACGTCGTTTCGCGACAGGACCTCGCACACCCAGCCAATACGCAGGATGTTCGTGTCACGATCTTCCTTGCTGAAGCCAAGCCCCTTCGACAGATGCGTGCGCACCGCATCGCCGTCGAGGACTTCGACCTTATCGCCCCGCGAGCGGAGCTCGGCCTCCAGGATGTGGGCGATCGTGCTCTTGCCGGATCCTGACAGGCCGGTGAACCAGATGGTGAAGCCCGTCGTCTCGCGATCGTGCCGCGTCCCGGCGCCACCGCCAAGGTGGATCGTCTCGCCGTGACGAGTGGTGGTCGTGGTCAGGTCGGGCGCCGGGGGCGCGGGTCGATCGGTCTCTGTCATTCGTCCTTCGTGATAGCGGAAACTGTTGGTCAGCGCGCGCCGGCCGGCGTTCGATAGGCGTCGATCAGGATCTTTGCCACCTCCGGGCGGCTGAACTCCTGCGGCGGCATCTCGCCGCTCGAAAGGAGCTCTCGGACCTTGGTGCCGGACAGGATGAGGTGCTGCTCGTCGCCGTGCGGACAGGTCTTGTAGGAGGCCATGCCTTCGCAGGCATGGCACCAGAACGTGTGCTCAAAGAAGAGCGGCGTGATCCCCAGCTCGTCCGGTGCGAACTCGTCGAAGATGAGGTGGGCGTCGTAGGTGCCGTAATAGCTGCCCACGCCTGCGTGGTCTCGGCCCACGATGAAATGGGTGCAGCCGTAATTCTTGCGCGCGATGGCGTGGAAGATCGCCTCGCGCGGGCCGCCGTAGCGCATCGCGGCGGGGTACACACTGAGCAGGGTCCGATCCGCGGGGTAGTAGTCAGCCAAGAGCGTCTCATAGGCGCGCATGCGGACATCTGCCGGGATGTCGTCCGACTTCGTGTCGCCCACCAATGGGTGGATCAGGAGGCCATCGGTGACCTCCAGTGCGACCTTGGTCAGGTACTCATGGGCCCGATGGATGGGGTTGCGCGTCTGAAAGCCCACCACCCGGCGCCAGCCCTTCTCGGCGAAGATCGCGCGTGTCTCGGCCGGCGAGCGGCGATGTCCCGGAAAGGGTGGGTCCGCCGGCCCGTTCAGCACCGTCGCGTCGCCGCCGAGGTAGACGTCGCCACCGGCATAGATGCGCGCCACGCCCGGGTGCGCCTCCTCGGTGGTTCGGAAGACCTGCTGCGCCTCGTGCTGGGGATCGAAGGTGTACTTCTCGGCCAGATCGAGGATCCCGAGCATGCGACCCTCGTCATCGTTGAGGGCCACCTGCGAGCCGATGTCGAGCCGATCCGCCTCTTCCTGACTGACGGCCAGGGTGATGGGAATCGACCACGGCAGGCCGTTCGCCAGGCGCATGTCGTTGACGACAGATTGGTAGTCTGCCTGGCCCATGAAGCCGGTGAGCGGGCTGAAGGCGCCATTGCCGATCAACTCGAGGTCCGACGCGGCGACGCTGGCGAGCGTGATCGACGGCAGCGACGCTGCGCGCTCAAGGGCGCTCTCTCGCTCGCTTCCGTGCAGTGCGCGGTCGATCAGCGAGCCGCCGTGCGGCGTCGAGGTCATGGTTGCAGGTGTCAAGGTCACAACACTCCGTGTGGCGGCTGAGAGGGTGCACGCGTCGGGGATTCGCCTGCGCGCGGCATTCGGGGTCGGGCTATCTATCCTACCGCCTGCTCCCCGGTCCGTGCTGAACGGCCGAGGTCATCGGGCCGAGCGAGTCAGCGCATGGCGGCTACAATCCGGCGGTGCCGGCGGTGCCGGTCGAATGCGTTCGCAGGAGGATCTGGTTGGCCGTCGCGGCAAAGGACGTGAGTGACATCGGCGAGGTCGTGCAGGCGCTGCGCGACGCCAGGCGCGTCACCGCGATCTGTCACGAGAACCCGGACGCCGACACCATCGGCGCCGCCGTCGCCGTCTGCATCATCGCGGAGCGGCTTGGCGCCGAGGCCGAGATCGTGAGCGCGGATGGCATTCCACCGGTCTTCAGCTTCCTTTCGCACGTCGGCGGCGTCAGGCGCCGGCCGATGCTCGAGCCGGACCTCGCGGTCCTGTGTGACGCGGCAACCCTGGAGCGCGTTGGCCGGATCGCGCGCGAACAGGCGGACTGGTTCGCCAGCGCCAAGCTGCTGAATATCGATCATCATGTGAGCAGCAATCTCTTCGGCGACCTCAACCTCGTCGACTCGCGGGCCGCCGCAACCTGCGAGGTCGTGGCGCGGCTGGTGGACGCCCTCGGGATCGAGCTGGACGCAGAGCTCGCCACCCCGCTGCTGACGGGCATTGTCCGTGACAGCCACGGCTTCTCGGATCCGGCGACATCGGGCGACACGCTGCGAGCTGCTGCCCGCCTGGTCGACGCCGGCGCTCCCCTCGCGCTGATCCATCGCCTTATCCTGTCCGAGCTGCCGTTCCGCACCATGGCTCTGTGGGGCAAGATGCTGGCGGGCGTGGGCCAGGCCGGCGATGGGCGAGTCGTGCATGCGACGCTGACCCAGTCGATGCTCGACCAGACTGGCACCGAGCAGCATGACGCCGATGGCCTCGCCGAATTCCTGGCGAAGGCGAAGGGGGCCGACGTGACGCTCCTGCTCCGCGAGCTGGGGCCGGCCGAGACGCGGGTCAGCGTGCGGACGTCCGAAGCCGTCGACGCGACCGCCATCGTGGCGCAGTTCGGTGGCGGAGGCCATGTGCGCCGAGCGGGATGCACGGTCCCTTGCCACGTCGATGAGGCGGTCGCCCTGGTCGTTTCCGCCAGCGTCGAGGAGCTGCCCCACGGACCCGCTGCCGGCGCGTAGCCAGGGAACGCCCGATGGTCGCGGTGGTCCGCTGACGGCCCCCCTCGACCGGGTCACGGTCTTCGCGCGGGCCTTGGCAATCCTGCGGGCGCGCCGATGGCGCGAGTCATTGGCACTCGGATTGCCACTGGCGGCGCTGGGCGCCCTTTCCCTCTATCATCTCGGCGCTCCCAGCCTGTGGCGGGACGAGGTGGCCAGCGTGATCTTCGCCAAGGGATCGCTGCCGGAGCTGCTCACCATCGTGGGCCGCGATCGGGACGCGGTCGGCCTGGCCAACATGGCGACCTACTACCTGCTGCTCCACTTCTGGCTGTTCATCGGCGAGACCGAGGCTCGCATCCGGCTGCTGTCGGTGATCTTCGGAGTGGCCAGCGTGGTGCCGGTCTACTTCATCGCCCGCCGCCTGGCGGGCTGGCTGGCCGGCGGGCTGGCGGCCGGCATCTTCGTGCTGATCCCCTACGTCATCCACTACTCGCAGGAGGCGCGCGGCTACTCGCTGGCGATGCTGGTGGCCGGCTCGCTGACCTGGCTGCTGCTGATCGGTGTCGAGCGGCGCACCGTCTGGCCGTGGGCCGCCTACGGGCTGATTGCCGCGCTGGGCCTGTATGTCCACTTCTTCGTGGCGCTGATCGTGGCCGCGCACGGCCTGTGGGTGCTGGCCACCCGCTCGCTGCCGCCCTGGCGCAGCGCGCTGGCTGCCCTGCTGCCCATCCTGCTGGCGGCGGCCCCCATCCCGTTCATCATCGCCCAGTTCGGCGGCGGGCAGGAGTGGATACCGCCGTTGACGGTCTCGCAAGCGGCCACCAGCATCGTCTCGCTGGCCGGCGGGCTGCCACTGCTCCTGGCCATGGCCGTGCTCGTGGCAGTCGCCGTCATCACGAGATCCCGCGATTCCAGGACCTGGCTGATGATCGGGTGCATCGTCGCCACGATCGCTGGGGCGGCGCTGATCTCAATCGTCAAGCCGATGTTCGTCGGCCGGTACCTCATCGTCGTGCTGCCGCACGTCGCAGTCCTCATCGGCTGCGCCCTGATCGCCCTGCGCCCCATCATCCTGCGGGGCGCTGTGGTCGCCCTGCTGGCGGTGCTGCTGGGGGCAGCGATCCCGAGCGCGTACGCCGACCAGCACCAGCAGGATTGGCGGTCGGCCGGCACCTGGATGGCTGAGAGGGCGCAACCGGGCGACCGTATGATTGCCGGCAATGGACTGCGTTCGATTGCGTATTACCTTGGCCGCGTCGCCACCTCTCCCCTCCCTCGGTCGACGACGGCAGCGGCCGCCCTCGCGGATCCGACGGGCGGTCGCCTGTGGCTCGTATTGACCGGCCGAGCGGCGAACTCCCGGATCCGGAGCCGCCTTGTGGGCAGGTTCGTCGTCGAGGAGGAACGTGCGTTCGGCGCGGATCTGACGATCGCGCTCTTGGTCACGAAGCCGACGACGCCCGGCGCAAGCTAAGCCAGTTCACGGCCAAGTGACCAGAGCTCGCTTCTCGGCGTGGCTTCCGCCTGGACTGAGGTCTCCATCCGTCACGTGGCTGCAGTGGCTGGGGCTGGTCCTCCCGATGCTCGCGCTCACGCTGCTGGCGTTGCACGACCTCGGCGCGCTCAGCCTGTGGCGGGACGAGGTGGCCAGCGTGATCTTCTCCAAAGGATCGCTGCCGGAGCTGCTCACCATCGTGGGCCGCGATCGGGACGCGGTCGGCCTGGCCAACATGGCGACCTACTACCTGCTGCTCCACTTCTGGCTGTTCATCGGCGAGACCGAGGCTCGCATCCGGCTGCTGTCGGTGATCTTCGGAGTGGCCAGCGTGGTGCCGGTCTACTTCATCGCCCGCCGCCTGGCGGGCTGGCTGGCCGGCGGGCTGGCGGCCGGCATCTTCGTGCTGATCCCCTACGTCATCCACTACTCGCAGGAGGCGCGCGGCTACTCGCTGGCGATGCTGGTGGCCGGCTCGCTGACCTGGCTGCTGCTGATCGGTGTCGAGCGGCGCACCGTCTGGCCGTGGGCCGCCTACGGGCTGATTGCCGCGCTGGGCCTGTATGTCCACTTCTTCGTGGCGCTGATCGTGGCCGCGCACGGCCTGTGGGTGCTGGCCACCCGCTCGCTGCCGCCCTGGCGCAGCGCGCTGGCTGCCCTGCTGCCCATCCTGCTGGCGGCGGCCCCCATCCCGTTCATCATCGCCCAGTTCGGCGGCGGGCACGGCTGGATCGGGGGGCTGACCGTGCAACGCGTCGTAGGCAGTCTCACCGCTCTGACCGGTAGCCCTTTCGTGCTGCTGGCAATTGGATTCCTGGCCACGATCGCGGTGATCGCCCGGCGAACCGATCCCTTGGCGTGGCTGCTTCTCGCAGCCGCCCTAACGCCGATTGCTATGGCAATCGGGATTTCAGTCGTGAAGCCGATGCTGGTGGCCCGCTATCTGGTCGTCTCCCTGCCAGCACTCGCCGCGCTGACCGCCGTGGGTCTGGTGAGTCTGCGACCCAGCCTGGCACGATACGCAGCGCTGGCCGGGTTGGCTGTCGCGCTGATGGTCGTGGTCCCCGGGGCGTACAGCGACGGACGGCAGATGGATTGGCGGGCCGCGGCTCGCTGGATTGGGCGGGACGGCCTGACCAGCGATCGGATGATCGCACCGCGCGGGCACGAGTGGATCGCCTACTACCTCGAGCGCTTTGGCACGTCCAATCACGGCCGATTGACGACGGTTCGTCGCGCCCGGAGCCAGCAACCTGCCCGTCTGTGGGTCATCCTGATGGGCGGGCCTCAACAGCATCCCCCGGTGGCGTCGAAACTCGCGCCGGACTATGTCGTCGCGGCCACCCGAGCTTTCGGCACCCGGTTACGGCTGGTCCTGTTGCTGCACGACGACACATTTCCAGCCCGCGACTGACGTCAAGGCCTCTGAACGACTCTGATACGATCGGCCGGTCTTAACGTTGCGGAGATGTGTGTGAAGGAAGCAAGCGCCGCCGCGCAGATCCCACGCCAGCACCGGCGGCCGAGTGCCAGAGCAGCTCTGAAATCGTTGCTGCGGCCGTCTCGTTTCGCGGTGGTTGGCGTCATCGGCATCGGCGTCAATGCAATCGCGCTCGTCGCCTTCACGGAGGCGCTCGGACTGCACTACGCGCTATCGGCGGTCCTTGCGTCGCAGGTCTCGACCCTCAACAACTTCATCCTCACCGAGCTATGGGTCTTCCGCGGGCGCGAATCCCGTCGCCACCCGGTCGTCCGCTACCTGAGCTTCAACGCCCTCAACGTGGCGACGCTGGCGGTGCGGGTGCCGGTCCTGGTGCTGTTCACCGAGTGGGTTGGATTGCACTACCTGGTCTCGAATCTGATCGCGATCGGCTTGACATTCGGCATCAGATACTTCATCGCCGAGAACTGGATCTGGGCCGGGCGCGATGCCCGCGACCAGTCGGCGCTTGGCGGCTGGTTCCACTACGACATCCACGGCCTGGCCCGGCTCCGATCGCGCATCGCCCTGCCAGAGCTTGCCGCGTTCAACAGCACCACTCCGGTGCAACCTGACATCGTGGTCGAGCGGCACCGGGCCCTGGGCGGCTTCCTCCGACGGCGGCTGAGCATCACCGCGGAGGGCTCCGCCATCCACTACCGGGAGCAGCTCGGCGCGGGGGGCGTGGCTTTCGACGTCCACCTTGACGACGTGATCCGCGTGGACGCCAACTGGCTGCTGGCCCGGTCGCACCACGTGCTCTACACCAACGTGGTCGAGCCGCTGCTGCGCTTCCTGCTCGTGAGTCGCGGCGCGGTGCTGCTGCACTGCGCTTCTGTCGATACCGAGCACGGCGCCTTGCTCCTGTCCGCACAGACCGATACGGGCAAGACCAGCACCCTGCTGCGCCTGCTGATGCATCGGTCCTGGGGCTTCTTGGGCGATGACATGGCGATCGTGCTCCCGGACGGATGGATCCTGTCCTACCCCAAGCCGATGACGCTCTCGTCGCACACGATGAGCGCAGTGAGCGACACCGTGCTCCCATTCGCCGACCGCTTCATGCTGGCCATCCGCAGCCGGGTGCATTCCAAGCAAGGCCGGTCGATCGGCCATGCGCTGAGCCGGCTGCCGATCCCCATCGTCAGCATCAACGCCGTGGTGCAGCTGCTGGTCCCGCCACCGAAGTATCACGTCACCTCTCTGGTCGACTGTGACATGGTCGACAGAGCGCCGCTGCACGCCGTTCTCCTCATGGAACGTGGGCACCCAGTCGTCGAGGACGTGGCCCTGGAGCCCGCCCTGGACGAGCTGATGGCCAACACCGAGGATGCGTACACCTTCCCGCCCTTCGGCTGGTTTGCGCCGTACCTGCGCTTCGACGGCATGGACGTGGCCGCGCTGCGCGCGCGCGAGCGCGAGCTGTTGCGCTCGGCCGTTGCCCCGGTCTGGCGCAGCCGGCTACGGGTTGAAGGGCACGAATGGGCCGAGCTCATCCCGGCCCTGCTCGATGGCCGGGCGCAGACCGTCGGTCCTCCGTCGAAATCCGAACAGGTTCGCGTGGGCACTCTGGCCGGGTAACCCCTGGAAGCGGGAAGCAGAGCTGAATCAGGTAGAGTCCGCTTAATGCAAACCACCATCCTGGGCGGTGGGTACGTCGGACTGGTGACCGCCGCCTGCCTGGCCCACCTCGGGCATTCGGTCACGATCATCGAGCCTGATCCGGATCGCCTCGAACCCATTCGCCGTGGCGCCATCCCCATCCACGAGCCAGACCTGGCGGGCCTGGTGGCGCAGGCTGTGCAGTCATCGGCCCTGCGCGCCCTGCCGACCATGGCGGAAGCGACTGGCGAGACGGACATCGTGCTGATGTGCGTGGGCACCCCGCTCCGTTCCGACAGCGAGCCCGATCTAGGCCAGGTGGAGGCCGCCTCGCGCGCCATCCACGTGCATGCCGGCGCCGCGCCAATCGTCATCCGCAGCACGCTGCCGTTGGGTGCCACGCAGCAGGTGGCCGCCTGGACGGCCCGTGGCGACCTCACCGGCCTCGTGACGAATCCCGAGTTCCTGCGCCAGGGGAGCGCGGTCGCGGACTTCCTCAAGCCGACTCGGATCGTGGTCGGCAGCGACGGAGGGCGCGAGACGCAGACAGTGCAGTTGGTCCGCGACCTGTATGCCGGAATCGTGGCTCCGTTCATCGTCACCGACTACGCATCGGCCGAGATGATCAAGAACGCTTCCAACGCCTACCTGGCCACGAAGCTGAGCTTCGTGAACGAGGTAGCGGACCTGTGCGAGGCGTACGGCGCCAACGTCGCGGATGTGATCCATGGCATGGGGCTCGACCCGCGCATCGGCAGCTCATACATGAGTCCGGGAATCGGATTCGGCGGCTCGTGCCTTCCCAAGGAGCTGGCCAACATGGTGCGGCTCGGGCGGCAGCGCGGCCTGGACACGCCGCTCATGGCGGGAGCTGCCCGGACGAACGAACTGCGAGCGGGTCGCATCGCCGACCGACTCGAAGCGCTCCGTGGTCCGCTCGCGGGGTGCCGCGTCGCGATCCTGGGCCTTACATTCAAGCCTGACACGGATGACACGCGCTACTCCCCCGCTATTGCGCTGGCCGATGAGCTCCTGCGCCGAGGTGCCAGTGTGGCGGCCCACGATCCAGTCCTGCCAACGGACTCCCCGGCAGTGCCACCCGCCGTCGAGCGCGCGGAGACCCCGGAGTCAGCCATCTCGGCCGCCGACCTGGTCCTGCTCGCCACTGCGTGGCCCCAGTACCTTGCGCTCGACTGGAGGCGCCTGGCGACCTCCGCGGCGACGCCGATCGTCTTCGACGGAAGGGCCGTCCTCGATCGACCCGCGCTGGCGCACGCCGGATGGACGGTCCTCAGCGTGGGGATTGCTCACGGCGAACCGGTCGTCGAACCGGTCACTGCCTGACCCCTCGCCCGGTGCCCAATCGTTCGGCTCGCGTGAGCACGCTGCCGGGCTGACTCTCGGAAATCCTCCGTCGCCCCCGACCGGCGTACTTACGACCCATGGTGCCGTCAAACGTGGGCCGGCATGCTCATCTGGTGATGACTCCCCGCGCCCGATCCACGCTGCTGGCGCTGGCGATGCTGCTGGCCTGGGGCCTCGGCGGCTACGCAACCCCAGCGCCAGCCATCGGCGCGGGAATCACCCTGTACGTGGACGGCAAGCACGGCAGCGACAGCGATACCGGCCGCTCCTGGGACCGTGCATTCCGGACGATCAACCGCGCCGCGAGGGAGCTGCCGCGCGATTCACATGCGGCCGGTTGGACGGTCGTGGTTCGAGGCTACAGCGACTACGTCTACCGTGGGCGGCCGGTGCCGGGCGCCTACGACCGTGCCGGAACCGCCTCCAATCCGGTGATCTTCACCGCAGAGGGATGGGCGCCTGGAGCCACGAACTACGTGAAGCCGATCGTCTCGGGGGCACTCGTGGCACCCAAGGCTGGCCGATCCTGGCAGGACGACTCGACGTCAGATGTGTGGTGGACTGCCTGGGACGCGGCGCCGGCTGGATTCGATCGGTCCAAGCCGTACTCGAGCGCCGTCTTCCAGAACCGCATCGGGTTCCTGTGGCAGCACGCCAGCCTGGCCGACCTGCGCAACCGAGCAAGCCGCGGTGACGGCGGGTACTGGTGGGACTCCGGGGCGCATCGGCTGTATATCAGCACCCGCAGGGGCGTGGCCCCCAGCTCGGTAACGATCGACGTCCCGAACTACATGGGCTTCTACTTCACCGGATCGGCTGGCTCACGCTACATCTCTGTGCGTGGCTTCGTGGTGCAGCACACCTCGATGGGGATCACCTTCCACCTCGGTGCGGACCACAACTCGGCCTACGACAATATCGGCGTTGCCAACGTGCCCATGAGCTTCGGCACATCGGGACGCACCACCAACTCCGGCTTCGACCCAGCGGTCGCCAACGTCTTCCTCCGCAATTCCGCCTCGTACAGCACGCTGCAGGGCTTCAAGGTCGACGCCGGCTCGCAGGACACGGTCATCTGCCATAACACGGTCCGCCACAATGCGCTCCAGGGCATCAAGGTGCAGGGACCTCCAACTGCTTCCGATCCCCGCGTCACCAGCGGCACCGAGGTCTGCCACAACGTCCTCGCCGACCAGGACACGCAGCGGCCGGGACCTGGTCGCGCGGACGAGCGGCCAAACGGGCTGACGCTCTGCAACGGTGCGCGCGGCACATACGTGCACCACAACACGATCCGGAGCAACGTCGTCGGTGTCCAGGTCAACCAGGGCGGGATCGGGAGCCCGATCACGAACACACGATTCCAGCGCAACCTGGTTTACGGGAACCGGTCTGTTGGACTGAGCCTGCGCGACGGGGTGGCGGATCGCCGGTCTGGCACCGGCTCGCTGCACGCATCGTTCAATCTCTATTGGGACAACGAGATCGGGATACGCGTGCACTCAGGCAGCACGAACAAGATATTCGAGCATGAAACGGTGTACGAGAACCGGACCTCGGGATTCGTGATCGGCTGTGACTGCGCCTCCGCGCGGACCGAGGTGGCGGTCAGCGAGGGCCTGGTGACGCACAACGGCGCGTATGGGATCTGGATCGCCCCTGGCCAGGACGTCCGGCTGCGGTACCTGGGCATTTCGTCCAACAAGAGTGGCGCGGTTCTTGGCTCGGCCAGCAAGACGCGGGTCAACACTCGTGCTGCCGGCTACCTGTCCCGCGACCCAGCAACCGGCGAGTTCCTGAAGATCGGCCCCTCGTCGTTCCAGTACACGGCCGGCGTGGACGGCAAGCCGATCGGGGCACGCTACTGAGCGGAACGCTCCTGCGGTAGCCAGCCCGCGAGCCTGCGACCGAGCAGCGCCTCCAGCCGCCGATTTCCCTGCGCCAGCTCTTCACGCAGCCGGGCGATCGCGTCCGGGCCCAGCGCCTCGCGCGGCGACGGCTCCGTGTTGAGCCGAACCGCCGAGCGATACAGGCGGCGACGCAATCGAGGTGGCGCGACGCGGCGGCCCACCGAGCGAACCCATTCGGGCGGGTCATTGAGCGCGCGCCGCAGGAGTAGGCTCCGCGATCGCTTGCTGGCGTTTACGACGGCGAATTCCGGCTGGTGCGCCGGATCGAGTGACAGGAAGGCCAGCACGTCACGGTAAGCGGCGGAGGTATCGGCCCTGAAGTCGTCGTACACGATGACGTGCACGCCGCTGCGGCCGAAGCGATCGAGATAGCGCTCCAGCTGCTCGGCATAGGAAGCCACCCTCCGGTAGAGCATTCCTCGCGGGAAGTTGGCATGGGGCGGGATACGACGACCCGCGGCGCGATCCTCCTCAGCCGCCAGCGCCTCCTCGAGAAGGAGATCCTCGTGACCGTTGTAGACGAATTGGCTGTGGAGCGACGCAATCATCTCCACGGGGTCGCGGAGCATGGCAATGATGCGTGCATCGGGGACGGCGGCGTGGATCTCGTCGGCGGCGCGCTCCGAGTAGAGGTACCAGACGGACGCCTCGCCGATGCGGCTCCGCCCATCCGCGTTCGCAAAGTAGGACTCGTACTGCCCGGCGCTCGGTCGGCGGCGATACCGGAACTCCAGGTCGCTTCCGAAGTAGTGCGGCTCCTTCGGGTCCGACATCAGGACGTCGGGGTGCTGCGTGAGATACGCGTGCAGGGCGGTGGTGCCGCATTTCGGCGCACCCACGATGAAGAAGTTCGGCAGCGTCACGGCGCATCCGATGGCCGCAACCAGCCGCCCAGGTCGCGCCCGATCATCTCGCCCAACCGCATCATCTCCGGGCGCAGGTCATCGATCAGTCGTGCCCGCAGCGCGGGGTCAAGTGCGGCGCGCGCCTGCCGCCGGGCGTTCAGTCGGGTGGCGGCCCGATAGAGACGCTTGCGCGTGGTACGCGGCAGGAGACGGCGAGCGGTGCCACGGATCCAGCCCGGCGGGCTCGCCACCAGGCGCTGCAGCATGCGACTTCGTGTTGTCTTGGCGGCATTGAGCACCTCAAGCCGTGGTTCGAAGTGGTCGTCCACGCCCAGGAAGCGGAACGTGCCGGCGACACTGGCGGCGGTATCGGCCTTGAAGTCGTCGAAGACGATCACGTGCACCCGCTCGCGGCCCAACGCCTGGTGGTACCGAGCCAGTTGCTCGCAGAAGTTGACGGCCTCCCGGTAGAGGAGGCCCCGCGGGTTGTTGATGGCCGCCGGGATCCGCCTGCCTTCACGCCGATCGGCCTCCGCGGCGAGCGCCTCGCCAAATTCGGCGATCTCCTCGATGCCCAGGAACACCAGTTCGGCGTGCAGGGCCTGCATGACCTCCAGGGGGTTGCGCAGCATCACGATCGCCTGGGCCTGCGGCGCGAAATCGGCGATCTCGCGCGCAGCCAGGGTCGAGCGCAGGTAGCTGACCGATGCCTCACCGATGCGGACGCCGGGTGGCGCCGACGCGAAGTTGGCCAGGTATTCCTCCAGGGTGAGCCGCGCGGTGTGGCGCGAGGGGCGGTCGCTGCCGAAGTAGTTCAGCTCCTTGATTGCCGGCATGAAGATGCCGGGGTGCTGTCGCAGGTAGTCGTGCAGCGAGGTCGTCCCGGACTTCGCCGCACCGACGATGAAAAAGTCGGGCCGTGGGCTCATGGGACCGATGCTATCCGGATGCCGAGCCGGCCGCGCCGATGACTTCGTCGATCAGCTCCGCGTAACGCCGGAGCGCCTCCTGCGGAGCGAAGCGCTCCGATCGTCTCCGTGCGCCGGCACGCAGGCGCGCTGCGAGCTGCGGGTCGCGAAGGACGCGAAGGATCGCGGCCGCCAGGGCAGCCGGGTCGCGGGTCGGAACGAGGAGGCCGCTGCGCTCCGGCTCGATAATCTCGTCGGGTCCGAACTGCGAGTCGGTTGCGATGGCGACCGCTCCGACGCGCATGGCCTCGACCAGCACGAATGGAAAGGCCTCCCAGTCGGACGCCAGCACAAACACGTCGGCACGCCGCATGGCCGGGAATGGGTTCGGCACGTGACCCGCCAGATGTACCGCATCCTTCAGGCCCAGCCGAGCGATCTCCGCCTCCAGCGCTGGCCGTTCCTCCCCCTCCCCTAAGATCACCAGCCGTGCGGGGACCTGGCGGTGGACGTCGACGAGCGCCTGAAACAGGACCGGATAGGCCTTCTGCGCCGTGAGACGCCCCACTGCTACCAGCGTGGGCCTCGGACCGGCGAACCACTCGGCTGGCGGATCCTCCTCCGTGAGGCGATCAACCTCCGGGTCGAAGGGGTTGTAGATAGTGCGCAGCCGATGGGGCGGCAGGTCAAGTTCTTGGATCATCGCGGCACGCAACCCTTCTGAGACGGGCACCACTGCTCCGACCCGCCGGTACAGGCGACGGGCGATCGCGAGCTGCAGACGTTTGCCGGGCGTGGCGCGCAGCGCATCCGGTGTGACGTGCTCGGTGGCGATGACGGGAATGCCCGATCGCTCCAGGGCAGACGCGCCGATGAGCAGCAGGTTCTGGTAGGTCATGAAGCCGATGGCGACGGCCGGTCTTCGTCTGCGCAGGTCCGCGGCCAGCCGCGCGAGCACCCGCATGAGGTCCAGACGCGACCGCTTCTCGAGCGAGCGAATGGGGACGCGGTCGGGCAGCTCCTCCACCACTGCCTGGTTCTCGTCGCGCCGGTGCAGCACCACGATCTCGGGCGCGTACCGATCCGGATCCAGTCCGCGCGCCAGGATGCTGACCAGACGCTCCATCCCGCCCTGGCGAATGGAGGGCACGAGGAAGAGGATTCGCCGCGGCTGTGTCACGACGGGGCGCGCCAGGCCGGCAGCGGGCGGCCCAGCAGGCGTTCCAGCTTCGCGACCTCTGGATCAAGCTCGGCGCGAAGCCGGTCGCGCAGCTCGGAGGTCAGCGCGACCCGCCCGGGCGTGGCGGAGTTGAGGGCGACGGCCCGGCGGTACGCGAGGCGCCGGAGAGGAGTCGGGACCGCCGCGCGCACCGCGCGCCGCAGCGGAGCCGGTGGGGCTGCCAGGAAGCGACGCATGAGCGCCGATCTGGCGCGCTTGTTCGGGTTGGCGTGCGGGAGAGGAATCTCGGGGCGCGGCGAGAGCCCCAGAAAGCGGACGATGGCGGCACAAGTCTCCTGGGGCCGATCGATCAGGTCATCGAACAGCAGCACATGGACGTGATCCGAGCCGAAGCGGTCGAGGTAGCGTTCCACCTGCTCGGCGTAGCGTACCGTGGCCCGGTAGCAGAGCCCGGCCGGGAAATGTGCCTCCGCTGGGATGCGTCGGCCGGCGCATCGGTCCGGCTCGGCCGCCAACGCATCGGCGAAATCCTCCAGGTCCTCATTGCCGTCAAAGACGAACTCGGAGTGAAGGGCATACAGGGCCGCGCTCGGGTTCCGTAGGGCGATAACAATCCGGGCATCGGGCCGCACCTCGGCGATCTCCCGTGCAGCGGCCCGGCTGAACAGGTACCAGACGTATGCGACGCCGCACAGGGAACCCGGCGGCGCGTCGCGGTAGAGATCCAGGAATTCCTCGGCCGTCCATTCCCGCCGGTGGCGGACGTCCAGGTCCTCTCCGAAGAACCACAGCTCCTTCTGCTCCGGTACGAAGACCTCCGGGTATGCCGCCACGTACTCGTAGAGCGAGGTGGTCCCCGCCTTGGGCGCCCCGACGATATAGAAGTCGGGCCAACGGGCGGTCACGCGCTCAGCTCCGGTCGGCGGCAGCCCACCACGTGCCGGCCAGGTCGCGGCCGAGCAACGCCTCCAGGCGCGTGACATCCGGTGCGAACTCGGCCCGCAGTCGCTCCCGGAGGGCCGGGCTCACCGGCGGGCGGTCCAGTCGCCGGCGGTTCGTGCGACGCAGCAGGCGCATGCAGGCGATGGCTATTCGGTCCAGACGGCTTACGGGAACGGCTCGGTGCGGCAGTCGGCCGACGATGCGTGAGAGCAGCACACTGCGGGGCCGCAGGCTCGTGTTGTAGTGGCGAAATGAGGCCGGTTGGTAACCAGGGCTCAATTCCAGGAATGCGAGCAAGTGGGCGAACGTCTGTTGCGGCTCGGCGGCCAACTCCTCAGTGATGATGACGTGCACCCGTTCACGCCCGAAAGCATCGAACCAGCGCGGCAGCATGTCGGCGTAGCGGACGCGATCTCGATAGCGGACGCTCGACTGGTCGCCGACGGTACCGAAGCCGGGGCGCGTGTGCTCGTCCGCCATGGCGTCGGCGAAATCGACCTTTGGCTCGACCCCCTGGGCGACGCGCATGCCGTGCAGCGAGTGCATCATGTCGACCGGGTTGCGCAGCATCGCCACGATGCGGGCATCTGGCGCGAATTCCCGAATCCGTTCGACCGCCTCCGGCGACTCCAGGTAGGAGGTCGACGCCTCGCCTACCTTCTTCGCATCGCCTGCATCCTCGAAGAGGGCCAGGTAGCGATCCATCGCATCCGGGAAGGGCATGCCCCGCTTCACGATCCGATCACCGGCGAAGAACTGCGGCTCCTTGACGCCTGCCAGGAAGACCTCCGGATGCCCCTGCAGGTAGTTGTAGAGCGAGGTCGTCCCGCATTTCGGGGCGCCGACGATGAACAGATCGGGGCGTCGCGTCACGCTGGCTCCATGGCGAGTGAGTGGGCCGAGATTATAGGTAACATGGCGGTATGGAGCTGGGCCGCTGAGTGTCGATCGCGTTGGTAATGACCGTCCGGGACGAGGTGGAGTTCCTCCGCAGCAACCTGCTGTACCACCACCATCTCGGGGTCGATATCGCCTACGTCTATGATGACGGCTCGACGGACGGCACCGCGGAGACCGTCGCCGACTTGCCCTTTGTGCGCATCCGCCAGACGGTGAAGGCCTCCTCGCTTGCCCCTGGTGAGCGAATCGACCCGGCCGATGAGTCAGAGCTCTACACCACGACTCGCCAGAACATCAACACCGGCCATGCGTTGGGCCGCGCCCGCGCCGACGGCATGACCTGGCTGCTGGCCATCGATGCCGATGAGCTGGCTTGCGTGGACATGGTCTCGCAGGAGGCCGGTGGCCTGGGACGGGCGTTGGGCACGGTGCCGAAGGAGGTCGAGGCGGTGATCCTGCGCCCGCTGGAGATCGTCCAGCGACAGATAGCGTTCGATGACACGATGGCGCAGGAGACGCTCTTCAAGCGTGCGGACGTGGGGTTGAAGCACCTGACCTTCGATCCCTTCACACGGACGACTCACAGCGTCCGCGGTGTGTACGGGCATACCGCCGGAAAGAGCGCCGTCCGCCTGGCGGCTAACCTGCGGCCGGAAACGGTGCATCGTTTCCGCCGGAGCGACGGGTCGCGACCGACCTCCACCGACCTCGGCTGGCTGCTGCACTATTTCTGCTACAGCTTCGAGGCCTTCGTGCGCAAGTTTCGTCTGTACCGCGATCACCCCGACCGGCACCTCCACGGTCACGAGGTCCAGCTGCAGAAGCGGCTGTGGCGTGACGTCGTCAACCGGTCGGGCATGAGCGAGGAGGAGCTGCGCGACTACTACCAGCGGTGGGTCATGTTCGACGACCGCGAAATCGCCCGTCTCCGCCAGCGGCGGTGGCTGGGGATCGTGCCGCGTCCGCCGGCGGTGGTCGAGGTGACGGCGGCCCGCAGGACGTTCGCTGAGCTGCGGGCTCAGCCGGCCGAGCTGGCCGTCGGACGCTGAGGGCGTCGCGCGACGTAGTCGGCGAAGCGGAAGTACTTCCAGTAGATGGCCCGATAGACGCGGATGATCCGCATCAGAACCTTGGACCAGGCTGGCACGCGTACTGGGCCCCACGACTCGGGAAAGCGGTAGCCCCACTGCTCCAGGTACGGGCCGAAGACCCACACCGCGCGCTTGATCGCCTCCGGTGTGTAGTAGCTCACGTAGCTGCGCTCGCGTCCCGGCGTGACGTTGACCGCCGGAAGGGGTCGAACAGGATCCAGGCCGATGCGTCGCAATGCCTGCGCGAAGTCTTCCTGCAGGTTCTCGAATCGCAGCACCATGTCGATGCCTTCGTGGTCGAGGCTCGTCCAGGTGTCGTATGGCAGCAGGTACCAGTGCATCAGGAACTGCTCGAAGGTGGCGTTCCGTTGCTTCGTCCAGCTGTAGATGCGCCGCTCGATGCGGCTCGCCAGGGAGTTGCGAACCTGCACAGACCACGGATCGGTGAAATGGTCCTTGACGTTGTCCTTGATGTGTATGTAGCGGGTGACCGCCACGTCGAGCGGGTTGCGGATGCCGGAGAAGGCGAAGTAGGTCTTCTCGTCGTCCGTGGCCTGCCGCAGGAAGTCGCGGTAGGTGGCGTGCTTGCGGAGGATCGGCTCGGCGCCGTACATCTCTCGCAGCTCGCGACGGACGGCCGAAGACCCGGTACGGGGCACCTCGATGTACACGTAGCGATGCTCGTGACTGATCATCATGACGATGCAGGTTAGCGGATGCGTCGGAGGAGCCGTTCAGCCGATGAGCCGAGCGGCCAGTGATCGATTGGCGTCGTAGACCTGCGCCAGGACGCGTTGGGCCAGGAATGGCTCCGCGGCATGCACGCTGGCCGTTCGGAGGGCACCCGTCGTTGACCCGAGCAGGCTGGCGATGGCCTCTGCCACCGCTTCGGGATCTCGCGCGATCGCCACCCGGCCGGCGCCAGAGCGATTGACGACGCCGGCGACCTCGCCGACATCAGTCGTCACGACCGGCAGCCCACAGGCCAGCGCTTCCAGGCCGACCGTCGGTCCGGTCTCAAAGGCCGAGGTGATCAGCAGCGCATCGGCAGCATTCATGAGTCGAGCCACCGACTCACGCGGCAGGGTGCCCAGGAGGGTGACCGCTGCGCCGATTCCAAGAGCGCCCAGCTCCGAGCGCAGGCGACCCTCCAATCCGCCTTCCCCGGCTACCAGAAGGTGTATATCGGGCCGCCGGCGACGGAGCGCCGCAAACGAGCGGACGAGGAGGATCGGATCCTTCTGCCCATCCAGACGCCCCGCGTAAAGGAGCAGCGGCGCGGATGGACTGAACCCATGCGCCGTCGCCAGTTTCTCGCGCCAGGCGCGGATGTCCTCGGCAGATTCAGGGAAGAAGATGGCGGGGTCGACCCAGTTGGGCAGGAACTGGAACCGGTCAGCGACGTCGGAGAATCGCGCTCGGTAGTTCGCTGTGATCTCCTCGTTGACGACGAAGATCCGATCCATCCGGCGAAAGCTGCGCGCTTCGCTGAGCGCCAGCGGACCGGAGATGCCTGCCCATCGGCTCTCGCTGCCTGAGGTCGTCAGGTCGTCAACGCCAAGGTGAACGACCCGCCACATCGGTCCCGCCCGACGGATGGGAAGGTCCGTGAGCGGGCGGTGGAATGAGCTGACGACACCGGCGCCGAGCTCGCGCCCGTGTCGTGCCAGCGCGCCAACGAACCGGGCCGCCAACGGGATCCTGCTGCGTCCTGAGCTTCGGCGGCGGACGACGGGCAAGAATTGAATCGCTCGCCCCTCGAGCTCGACCGCGGCCCAGCGCCAGGTCGGAAGTGAGGCGCTGATGCCGACCATCGAGACGTCGAAGTCAGCCGGCGCGTACTTCACGAATCCGCGCACGAAGGTCGCGATGCCGCCAATCCGCATCTCGCCAGCGTCCGCGGGCAGGAAGATCCGCACCGGAACGCGGCTCGACGCCGCGGCGGCCTCCTGCGTCACGCCTCGGCTTCGCGCGGGCGTTGCCAGGCGATGGACGCCACGATGCCGATAACAAGGACCATGAGATAGACACGAGATGGCGAGTTGAACATCGAGCTGGCCAGGGATTCAACGAGAGCCTGGGCGAAGAGCATGCCGGCAGCCAGGCGCAATATCCGCAATTCCTGGCCGTCGTCGCGGCCAACCTCGCGCCACAGCATCCAGCCCAGGGCGGCCAGGAAGGCCGCGTACCCGAGGAGGCCGATGATGCCCATCTCTCCGAGGATCTGCGGCCAGAACGTATCGGTGGCGGCCGTTGGATTCGGGGGTTTGAGACCGCGGACCGTGTCCAGGCCGTATCTGGTGTACAGCGGGCTGTACTGCTGACGGCTCATCCAGCTGCCGAACCGACCCATGCCGCCGCCGAGCGGCAGGTAGTCTCTCGCGATCTCCACCGAACCCTCGTACAGGGCAAACCGGGCGCGGGCGTTCTCACCCTCGCCGGGAGGTTCCACGATCACCTCGCCGGGGGATGGCGTGGGCTCCAGTCCCGGCACGCCGATCCCATATTTCTCCAATGTCAGGTCATAGAGGCCGGTCAACAAGGAAAGGAACAGCACGAACAGCACCACGCCGCCCGCGGCGGCGGGAATCCAGGTGCGGACGAGCGATGACCAGCTGTGAAAGAGGCGCGGGGAGGCCACCAGCGCCGCGAAAGCCCCGGCGGTGAGCGCAAGGATCGCGCGGCGGCGCGCCGACAGGAACGGACCGGTGGCGACGACCAGCGAGACGAAGAGCCAGCGCAGCTGGCGGGTGACGAGGTAGCGGGCCAGCAGCAGGAGGGCGACAAAGGTCGTGAAGTAGCCGAACAGGGCCGGGTGGACGAAGACAGATTTGACGACGACGTTCTCGCTCCGAAGCCGCACATAGTGGTTGAGGTTTAGCAACTCCTGGAAGCGATCCGGGTTGAAGAGCTCGACCGCGCCGAGCATGGCCACGACCACGCCGGCCGCGATCACCACCCACAGCCCGGCTCGCGCTTCGGTGGCCGAGATGCGGCTCAGCATCACGATGTAGAAGAAGACGATCGCCTTGGCCAGCAGCAGCCCCGCAGGTACCCAGACTCCGACCGGCACGTGGGCCGCCAGGCTCGAGATCAGACCGGCCAGCACGGCGACCGCGATGGGCAGGTCGCGCGGCCACGACACCCAGGAACGCCAACGCGGCAGCGCGCGCCAGGCGGCTATAGGCGCCAGCAGGAGCAACGAGACCTCGTCGATACGCTTGATCGGTGCGCCGATATACCAGGCGGTGGTCTCGGAGAACATCATGAACACGGCCATCGCGAACAGTGCCTCGGCTGGCCGCCAGAGATAGGTCGCGGCGATCAGCAGTGCCCCGCTGACCGGGATGACCACCTGGCGCGCCTGGGCCGGCAGGCCAACCGAGGACAGGAGCGTCGGCAGCAGGATCAGGGAGACCAGCAGGAGCGCTGTGCGCAGCACGATGCCCGCAGTCCCTTCCTGACCGATGGCGCTCAGCCAGCCGCGGCTTCGGACAGTCATTCGACTCCCGCCGGCAGCCAGGCGGCCAGATCGCGATCGATCAACGAGGCAAGCTTGCGCACCTCGGGGGCGAACTCCTCGATCAGCTGCGCGCGGAGCTGTGGGTCCATCTCCGCGCGATGACGCGCGCGGCTGTTGAGCTCCAGGAGTGCGCTGCGCGCACGATGCACCATCGGGAAGCGACGCAGGAGGCGCACGGCGCCAAGCAGCGTTCGGGGCGGCTGAAAGATCAGGCGTTGGAGGACGCTCGATCTGACCCGACGGTTGGCGTTCACCACCGCGAGCTGCGGCGTGAAAGACGGATCGACGCCAAGGAAGCGGAGGGTCGACTGGTAGACCTCGGCCGTCCGATCACGGAATTCATCGTAGAGGATGATGTGGATGCGGTCTCGACCGAAGGTGTCGTAGTAGCGCTCCACCTGCTCGGCGAAGCGCACGCTCTGGCGGTAGAAGAGGGTCTCGATGCGGATCGGGCCAGACGGAAGCCGTTCACCGCGGCGTCGCATCGGCTCTGCCTCGAGGGCCCCGCCGAAGTCGGGGATGTCCTCCGCGGCATTGAACAGCATCTGGCTGTGCTGCGCGTGCATGACGTCGACCGGATTCCGCAGCATGACGATGATCTGGGCGTCAGGCCTGAACTCGCGGATCTCGTTCGCCGCGCAATGCGAGTAGAGGTACCAGGCCGATGCCTCGCCCACCCGCTGGCCCTCGCCCGCATCCTTGAAAAGCGACAGGTACTGGTCCAGCGTCATCCGACCATAGCGTCGAGTGAGGTCGTCGCCGAAGAAGAGGGGCTCCTTGTGAAACGGCATGAAGACCTGGGGATGCTGGCGCAGGTAGTCATACAGCGCAGTCGTGCCCGACTTGAATGCTCCAACGATGAAGAAGTCGGGCCGGCGAGCCTGCGTCGAGGAGCGGTCCATCAGGCTGATGATACCGAGGGATGGATTGTCCGCTGCCGCGTTACCGGACCTGCTCGACGCGACGCCGCGCAAGAGGGTTGGCCTGGGCGGCGATCTTCAGGACGTCGCGGATCAGCTCGCGGTCGAGCAGCCAGAGCATGGCCAGGAACACGGCGGCCCCGGCCGGCACGAGGGTGGCGACGACTACGAGCGGCTCGCGGTCGCCCAGGACCATGCGCGATGCCAGCATGACTGCCGCCATGACCGCGGTGGCGGCCGCCACGCCCCGCATGTTCCCGAGGTACTCGGCGATCTGGATGCCGGCATGGCGGCGCATCCAGAACAGGTTGAGCGGCAGCAACAGGTAGGCCGGTACCACGTACGCGGCGGCAACAGCGACGATGCCGAATGGGACCGCCACGACGAAGCCAATGACTGTGGCCACCGTGGTGAGCAGACGCAGCCGGAAGGCGACGTCTGGACGTCCAACCGCGTTCAGGAGAGCGATGCTGAGCGCCTGCACGGCGACGACCGGTCCGACCAGCAGCAGGACCATGGCGACCGGGCCGCTCTGCTCCCATCGGGCTCCGAAGAGGACCACGATGAGCTCGCCGGCGACGATCGCCAATGCAACATAGCCAGGGAGGATGACGGCGGCAGCGGCGGCGGTGACGCGGTTGTACGCGCGCCGCATGCGCTCGGGATCCTCTTGGAGTCGGCTGAAGACAGGAAACGTCATCTTGCGCGTGATCTGCACCAGCACGGCCTGGGTGGCCGTCAGGATGCGGTAGCCGACGACGTAGAACCCCAGGGTGCTGGTACCCAGAACTGCCCCGACCAGCAGGTTGTCGACGTTGCGGGTCATGAAGGTGATGACATCGCCGGCCATGACATGGATCCCGAAACGGAAGAGGCCGCCGAACGCTGCCCGCGACGCGCGGAAGGAAGGCCGCCACGGCGTGACCCACCACAGGGTGAGCACTGAGAAGACGGTCGAGGCGATCTGCTGTCCGACAAGGGCCCAGACGCCCATCCCCGCCAGCGCCATGACCACACCGACCACCCCGCCTCCGGCCGACGCGGCGAGTGCCCGCAGCGAGAGGCTGCGGAACGCGAGCTGGCGACGCAGTAACGCGATCTGGATGGTGATCAGCGCGGCGGCGAGGAAGGTAGGCGAAAGCACCTGAAGGATCGGCTGCAGGCCAGGTGCAGCAAGAAGCGCCGAGATGGGACCGGCGAACAGGAACAGGAGCACGGTCAGAAGCCCACCGGTCAGCACCGCCACCCAGAACGCGGTGTCGACCTGGATCGGCGTGATCTCGCGACGTTGGACGAGGGCGTCGCCCATGCCCTGGTCGACGATGAGCTGTGCGAAGAGGACGAAGACCATGGCCAGCGCCACCAGCCCAATGTCCTCGGGCATGAGCAGCCGAGCAAGCACCAGGAAGACCACGAGGTCGATCCCCTGCCGGCCCCACGTCCCGATCAATGTCCAGGCAAGCCCGCTGGCGACCTCCTGCCGAAACTGCCGGCGTGACCGGCGCTCGCCGGAGGTCTGCTGCGGCGCGACCAGATTCGGATCGCCGCCGTCAGTAGGCTCGGACATGCGGGGGAGTTTAGTGGCACGCGGCACGGGGCTCGCAGCACCGAGCCCACGGGCAGGGCAAAATGCTCGCCATGCATTCGGGACAGTCGCGTGAGCCGCGCGTCGCGATCGTTGGACTTGGCTACGTCGGCGCGGTGACTGCCGCCTGCCTGGCTGACCTGGGCAGATCCATCGTCGGCGTGGACGTCGACGCCCTCAAGGCGGAGGCGGTGGCGGCGGGCCGCTCCCCCATCGCCGAGCCGGGCCTGGCCGCGCTCGTGGCGGCCGGCGTCACGGCGGGGCGAATCCGTGTGGCGTCCATCGCCGAAGGCGTGGAGGCTTCCGACGTGGTCATGATCGCGGTCGGCACGCCATCGGCTCCCTCCGGGGCACTCGACCTGACCGCGGTGCTGCGTGTGGCCGAGGAGATCGGCGCTGCGCTGCCGCGTGACGAGCAGTTCCGCACCGTGGTCATGCGCAGCACGGTGCTGCCGGGCACGACCGAGGACGAGGTGCGGCCTGTCCTCGAAGCCGCATCGGGGATGCGGGCGGGCGTCGACTTCGGCCTGGCGATGAATCCGGAGTTCCTGCGCGAGGGGTCGAGCATCGCCGACTTCCACGAAGCCTCCCGCACGATCATCGGCGCTAACGATGAGGCATCGGCCGAGCAGGTACGAGCGGCGTACGCGGGCCTCGCCGCTCCCTTCGAACTGGTACCCATCCGTACGGCGGAGATGGTGAAGTACACCGACAACGCGTTCCATGCCACGAAGATCGCCTTTGCCAACGAAGTCGCCTCGTTTGCGCGTGCCTTTGGCGTGGACGGACGCGAGGCGATGCGGCTGATGATGGCGGATGACCGGCTCAATATCTCGACCGCGTACCTTCGACCGGGCTTCGCGTTCGGTGGCTCCTGCCTGCCAAAAGACCTGCGCGCGATCACCGATCGAGCGCGCAAGGCCGATATCGACCTCCCGCTCCTCAACGCGGCGCTGGCCAGCAACGTGGCCCACTTCGAACGCGCTGTGCGACTGATCGAGGAAGCCGGCGGACGCAGGGTCGCATTGCTGGGCCTCTCATTCAAGTCATCCACCGACGACCTGCGCGAGTCACCGGCCGTCGGGCTGGCCGAACGATTGCTGGGTCGCGGCTACCAGCTGGGCATCTATGACCCGGAGGTCCACCCGGACCGGATACGCGGCGCGAACAGGGCATTCATGGAGGTCCACCTCCCCCACATCGCCGGCCTCCTGTGCGGCAGCCTGGATGACGCACTGGCCGCGGCCGATACGGTCGTGGTCACTAAACGCTGGCCGGAACTCGATGCGCTGGCAGCACTCCTGGACGAGCGGCATCGGGTCGTTGATCTCGTCGGGCTCGAGGGCCTTGGCTCCGCACTCGCGAATCGGTACGCCGGCATCGGTTGGTGACCGCGCCGGACACTCCGCCTCCGGGTTCAGCTGCCGGTGAAGAATCGGCGTGGGACACCGCTGTCTCGACAGAGTCGCCAGCGCACTTCCGCCCCGACATCGAAGGCCTTCGTGCAGTAGCGATCCTCGCTGTCCTGGCCTACCACACCAGGCTCCCGGCCCTCGTCGGCGGATTCGTGGGCGTCGACGTGTTCTTCGTCATCTCAGGTTTCCTCATCACGGGATTGCTGCTGCGCGAGCTGCGATCGGCGGGCCGGATCGATCTACCAGCCTTCTACGCGCGGCGGGCGAGGCGGCTGCTGCCCGCCGCGCTGGTCGTCATCGGCCTCACTGTCGCCGTGTCGGCCCTCGTCCTCTCGCCGGTGCGATTTCCAGGCGTCGCCGCCGACGGAGCCGCCGCCGCGCTGTATGTCTCGAATTACCGCTACGCGGTGATCGCAACCGACTACTTCGCCGCTAACGGTCAGCCGTCCCCATTGCTCCATTTCTGGTCCCTCGGCGTCGAGGAGCAGTTCTATCTATTCTGGCCGATCCTCCTCGTGGTGGCCGTCCGCATCCTGGGGTCCGCACGCCTCTGGCTGATCCTGGCGATATTAGCCCTCGGGTCGTTCGCTCTTTCCGTGGTCATCACCGACGTGGAAGCTCCCTGGGCCTTTTATTCGCTGCCAACCCGCGTTTGGCAGCTCGCGCTCGGCGGCCTCGTCGGCCTGATGGTGCCGGGGCTCGACCATCGAGTGCCCAGGCCCATCTTTGCCGCCGTCGGCCTGCTGGGCATTGCACTCATCGCGAGCGCAGTTGTCCTCATCGACGAGACGACACCGTTTCCGGGATACGCCGCGCTGCTGCCGGCCGTGGGCGGCGCCCTGGTCATCCTCGGCGGCCAGCACGCGGGGGTGATGCCAGGGCGCATCCTTGCGACGCCGCCATTCCGGTGGTTTGGCCGCATCTCGTACTCGCTCTACCTCTGGCATTGGCCGATCCTGATCCTCGGTCCGATCGTCCTGGGCCGCGGCGGCCTTCGCGTGAGGGTCGCCCTTGCTTTGCTTTCCATCGGCGTTGCCGCCCTGAGCACGCGCTACGTCGAATCGCCGTTCCGCTTCGGCCGATGGCCGCGAACCAGCGGCCGCACGCTGCTCGCCTCCGCCGCCTGCTCGATGATCATCTCCGGGGCTGCAGTGCTGGCCTCAACTAACCTCTCGCACACGGAGGCACAGGCTCCCACCCCAACCCTCGGACCCAAAACAGCGACACGGCCACAACTGCCGCATCCGCTCTTGTCCGGGCCGTTGCCGGCGGATCTCGCGCCGGCGCTCGCCGATGCCAGAGAGGATCGCGGAGACGTGCGAGGGGACGGCTGCGAAGCTCGTGTGACCGAATCAGCGATCCGCGACTGCGTCTACGGGTCGCCGACCTCATCGACCACGGTCGTACTGCTCGGTGATTCGCACGCGTCTATGTGGATGCCGGCGATCCAGGCGATCGGGGATCAGCGAGGCTGGCGCATCGTGGCGCTGCTCAAGCCCGCCTGCTCGCCCGTGATGGTGACCGTGTGGGAACGCGCCTTGAATCGGGCGTTCCGCGAATGCGATGCATGGCGACAGGGCGCGCTGGCGCGGGTGCACGACGTGCATCCCTCGATCGTTTTCGTCACATCGTCGCGGACTTATGACATCGTGGATGCAGACGGGAACCTCCTGAAATCGGACAGGGCCGGGCCGTGGAAGGCAGGGCTCGTTGCGCTCCTCCGTGAGCTGAAGCGCGACAGCGACCGGGTGGTGCTCATCGGGGAGATACCTCGCCACCGGAGCGATCCGGTCGAGTGCCTGGCGTCCCGAGGGCTCCTGGAAGAGTGCGTTGCGCTCCGATCGCAGACGGTCCGCCAGAGTTACCAGGCGATCGAGCAGAGGGCAGCGGATAAGGCCGGCATCGACCTGATCGAGCCGGTTGACTGGCTCTGCCAGGAGCTCTCCTGTGCGCTGGTGCTTGACCAGTACCTCGTTTACCGCAGTCGCGGACACATCACCGCCACGGCTGCGCTGCTCTTGGCGCCACAGATGCGATGGGAACTCGATCACCACGGGTAGGCCGCCGGGCCCTGGTCGAAGACCTGCCCGTAAGGCACGCGGCACCTGGGCTCGCAGCGCCGAGCCGACTGGCAGGGCACAATGCTCGCCATGCATCCGGGACAGTCGCGTGAGCCACGCATCGCGATCGTTGGACTCGACTACGTCGGCGCGGTGACCGCCGCCTGCCTGGCTGACCTGGGGAGGTCGATCATCGGCTGGCCAGCAATGCAGCCCACTTCCCTCATATCGCCGCCCCCTGTGCGGCAGCCTGGATGACGCATTGGCCGCAGCCGACACGGTCGTCGTGACGAAACGCTGGCCGGAGCTCGATGCGCTGGCAGCACTCCTGGACGAGCGGCATCGGGTCGTCGACCTGGTCGGGCTCGACGGATTCCCGAGGCCGATGTCGAATCGGCACCTCGGGATTGGCTGGTGACGCTGGCCGATAACATCCCCGCCGGATCCGCGGCCGGCGAGGAGTCCGCGTGGGATACCGCTGTCTCGACCGACTCTCCATCACACTTTCGACCCGACATCGAGGGGCTGCGAGCCGTCGCCATCCTTGCGGTGCTCGCATTTCACACACGGATACCCGGATTCTCTGGCGGCTTCGTCGGTGTGGATGTCTTCTTTGTCATCTCAGGCTTCCTGATCACCGGGCTCCTGCTGCGCGAGATCAGGGCGAGCGGACGAATCGACCTAACCGTGTTCTATGCCCGCAGGGCCAGGCGGCTCCTGCCGGCCGCCCTGGTCGTGATCGCCGTCACCGTCGCTGTGTCTGCCGTGGTCCTCTCGCCGCTGCGCTTCCCGGCCGTATCCGGGGATGGGGCGGCAGCCGCGTTGTACGTTTCGAACTACCGCTACGCGCTCGTCGCGACCGACTACTTCGCCGCCGACGCCCAACCGTCGCCGCTGCTGCACTTCTGGTCACTGGGCGTCGAGGAGCAGTTCTATCTGTTCTGGCCGATCCTGCTGCTGTCCCTCAGCCGTCTGCTCCCGATTCGGCGCTTCTGGCCAGCAATCGCCGTCATCGCACTGGCTTCCTTCGCCGCGTCGGTGCTGGTTACCAACATCGAGATGCCGTGGGCCTTCTATTCACTTCCCACTCGCGCGTGGCAGCTGTCACTTGGAGCGCTGGTCGCACTCGGGGTGCTCGCCCTCCCAAGCCACATGCCGCGATGGTTCGGGGGCGCCCTTGGCGCGCTCGGCTTGGCGATCATCGCCACCAGCGTGATCGCCATCAATCCCACGACCCCCTACCCCGGACTGGCAGCGCTGCTCCCTGCAATGGGAGCTGCGCTGTTCATCGTGGGCGGCGATCAGCCAGGTGCCCTGCCGGCCCGTTGGTTGGCCACTGGCCCGCCGCGCTGGGTTGGCCGCATCTCGTATTCGCTCTATCTCTGGCACTGGCCGATTCTGATCCTGGGTCCGATCATCATCGGGCAGGGGGGCCTCCGGGTGCGCATTCCGCTCGCGCTCCTGTCGATCCTTGTCGCCGCACTGAGCACGCGGTTCATCGAGACGCCTTTCCGCGCACGAGTCTGGTCTCGCGCCAGCGGCCGCACCCTCGTGCTGGCCGCCTCATTCTCGGCGGCGATCGCGGTCGCCTCGCTCGCCGCCGCGGCCGACTTCACCCGCGATGAGCACCAGACTCCGCTACCAACCCTGGGGCCCGTGACCTCCGTCAGGCCCCAGCTGCCCGAGCCGGTGCTGGCCGGTCCGCTGCCTGACGACCTGCAGCCGACGCTGCTTGACGCCCCCAACGATCGCGGTGCGCCGGGCCTGGAAGGCTGTCGGTCTGGGATAACCGAATCCACGTTGCGTGACTGCACATACGGCGACCCATCGGCGCCGACCGTGGTTGTGTTCGGCGACTCCCACGCCTCGATGTGGCTGCCAACGGTCAGGGCTCTCGCGGACGACGCGCCATGGCGGCTCGTGCCGCTCATCAAACCCGGCTGTTCGCCGGTCGACGTGACGATCTGGCGGCGCGAGCTGCAGCGAGCGTTCCGGGAGTGCGATGCCTGGCGCGGGCTTGCCCTGCAGCGCATCCGCGAGCTGCACCCGGCCATCGTTTTCGTCACCTCATCGCGCAACTACCAGATCGCCGACGCCGCCGGCAACCTCATCGAATCGGACATATCGGAGCTGTGGCGCACCGGCCTGGTTGGAGTCCTTGACGAGCTGCGGCAGAGCAGCGATCGCGTCGTCCTCATCGGCGAAACGCCTCACTTTCGCGACGATCCGCTGGAGTGCCTCGCCGTCCAGGGCGTCGTTGAGGAGTGCGCCGAGCCACGAGCCGCGCTCGTCAGCACCGCGTACCAGCGCCTGGAAGAAAGTGCCGCGCGGGCGGCCGGGGCCGACCTCGTCAAGCCGATTGATTGGCTCTGCCAGAAGAACACCTGCGCCCTGATACTGGACCACTACCTCGTCTATCGAAACCCTGGCCACCTGACCGCGACTATCACCACCGTGCTCGCACCACAGCTCAGATGGGCACTCGATCACGCGGGGTAGCGCGACGAGCGCTGATCCTCGTCGAGGACCTGCCCGTCCCGTTCGACCGCCGGGTATGGAGCGAGGCGACGACCCTGCAGCGTGCCGGTTGGCGAGTGACGGTGGTGTGCCCGATCGGCGAGGACGCCCGGCGCTGGCACGAGCGGCGCGACGGGATCGAGATCTTCCGCTATCCGCTGCCGACCACGGCCGCAGGCCTGCTCAACCACGTCGCCGAATACGCCATCGCCATGCCCGCCTCGCTGATCCTGTCGCTGCTGGCCTGGCGTGGGCGGCGGTTCGACATCGTTCACGCCTGCAACCCGCCGGACTTCTTCTTTCCGATCGGCCGGCTCTTCCGTGCCCTCGGCTCCGCCTTCGTCTTCGACCAGCACGACCTGGCGCCGGAGGTGTACGTCGCGCAGGGTGGGCGCAAGGGCAGCGCGATCCATCGGTTCCTGCTGTGGTCTGAGCGGCAGACCTACCGCAGCGCGGACGGCGTGATCGCCACCAACGAAACGTACCGTCGCTTCGCCATCGAGCGCGGCGGAGTGGATCCGGAGCGCGTCAGCGTCGTGCGCAGCTCGCCGGATCCGTCCCGCATATTCCCGGTCGATCCGGACGTGGCGCTCAAGGGTGGCCGCCAATTCCTGGTCTGCTACCTCGGCACGATGGGGCCACAGGACGGGGTCGACCTCTTCGTCGAAGCGGCGCGCCATATCCTTGAGCGGATGCCTGGCGAGGTGCGCTTCGTGGCGATGGGCGGCGGCAACCAGCTGGAAACGCTGCGCGCCACCGTCCAGCGGCTTGGCCTGGCCGACGATGTGGAGTTCACCGGACGCATCTCGGACGAGCAGGTGCGCCGCATGCTCGCCACGACCGACGTGGCGATCAGCCCGGACCCGGCGAACGACTTCAACGAGTACTGCACCATGAACAAGACCCTCGAGTACATGGCGATGGGCGTGCCGGCCGTTGCCTTCGACCTCGAGGAGACGCGGGTGTCGGCGGCAGATGCCGCCCTCTACGCCCCGCCCAACGACCCGGCTGCCATGGGCGATCTGGTGGTCGAGCTGCTGCACGACCCCGCGCGGCGAGCGGCGATGGCGGAGGCGGGGCGCCAGCGGATGGCAGGGCCGCTGGCCTGGCGGGTATCGGCAGAGAACCTCCTGGCCGCATACGACCGGGCCGCCGTGCGACGCGGCTGACGCGCATACTCGGGCCATGGCCGATGCGCGTCCTCCGATCGAGGTGATCGTCGAGATCCCGTCCGGCAGCCGCAACAAGTACGAGTACGACCATGCCGGGCATCGGTTCGTGCTGGACCGAATCCTGTACAGCAGCGTCCACTATCCGTGCGACTACGGCTTTATCGAGGGCAGCCTGGCCGATGACGGCGATCCGCTCGATGTGCTGGTGGTGATCAGCGAGCCTACCTTTCCGGGCTGCGTGGTGCGGGCCCGGCCGGTCGGCCTGCTCGACATGAAGGACGAGAAGGGGCACGACTACAAGGTGCTGGCCGTCGCTCACGACGACCCGCGCTGGGACGGGACCGGCGGACTGCAGGACCTGTCACCGCATCGGCTGGTCGAAATAGAGAACTTCTTCAAGATCTACAAAGCGCTGGAGGGGCGCGAGACCGATGTCTCCGGCTGGCTGGGCGTCGGCGAGGCGTGGCGGATCATCGATGCGGCGATGGCTGCCGGCCACCGCGGAACAGACAGCGCGGGCGAAGCCGCCAACCCCGGAACCTGGCGCTAGGGCCTCAGGCTCGGCACCACGTCGTCAGGGCCCAGCAGGCTGCCCTGCGGCAGGTCGTGGGCGGCCCGCCGACCGATCACGTCGTCCAGCCGCTGCGGCGAGATGCCACCCGCCGGTCGCATCGCATCGAGGTCGGCGGCAATGAGCTCGGCGCCCGCGGCGACCGCGCGGGTGACGACCAGCGAGCGGCGTGCGAGCTGCCGTGCTTCCGCCTCCGCGGCCGCCGCAGCCTTGTCGCCTCCGCCACGGGCGTCGGCTGCCTGGCGCACCGCGACGACCATGGCGCCGAACTCGCCCGGATCCAGGCTGGCCTGGTGATCCGGGCCTGGCAGCGCACGGTCCAGGGTGAGGTGCTTCTCGATGACCGCTGCCCCCAGCGCCGCGGCGGCCACCGCCACGCCGATGCCGAGCGTGTGGTCGCTGTACCCGACCGGCACGCCGTAGCGGGCGCGCATGGCCTCCATGGCGAGCAGGTTCGCGTCGGCCGGCGCCGCTGGGTAGGCGCTGGTGCATTGCAGCAGCACCAGCGCAGGATCGCCGTGCGTCCGCAGGTCTTCCACGCTCGCGTCGATCTCCGACCACGACGCCATGCCGGTGGATAGCAGCACGGGCCTGCCAAGCGCGGCAACGGCGCGCAGCAGCACCAGGTTGGTCAGGTCGCCCGAGCCGATCTTGAACGCCGGTATGCCGAGAGTGGCAAGCAGCTGCACCGAGGCGAGATCGAACGGGGTGGAGAAGAAGACGATACCCCTCGCTGTTGCCCGCGCCTCCAGGGCAGGCCACGCATCGGCCGGCAGCTCAAGCCGGCGCAGCATCTCGAGCTGGGAGCCTGCCGGCGCCCGTTCCCGCTGGTAGGCAGCCTGCGGCGCGTCCTCGAAAACTACCGCGTCGGCCGAGAATGTCTGGAACTTGACCGCGTCGGCGCCCGCGCCGGCCGCCGCGTCAACGAGATGCAGCGCGACCTCGACCGACCCGTTGTGGTTCACACCGCCCTCGGCGATGACGAAGGGCGGCTCGTCCTCCGCGATACGCCGCCCGGCGATGTCGAGAGCCATGCGAGACGGGCTATTCATCGGCCTTACGGAGGAGTCGATCGTCGATGGGCTGCGCCGCGATGACGGACGCAAGCCTGGGCGCGGCCTGCCCGTCACCGTACGGCGACGTGCCAGAAAGGGAGGCGCGGAATTCCGGCGAGATAGCGCGTGCGATCGCATGCTCTATCGCTCGTTGCTTCGGTGCGGCATCCACGACGTTATCGCCCTGGAGCCGTCCTTCCTGACGACTCCCGATGTTCACGGCTGGGACCCGGAGCAGCGGCGCTTCGATGATCCCGGCGGACGAATTGCCAACCAGCGCCGCGGCCGTGGCGAGGAGCACAGCGAAGTCCGGCCTGGGCACCGACGCATATGCGGGGATCCCGGCCGACCGCAGCTGCTCGGCCATCGCTCGTCCGCCGGCGTCCGTGTTTGGCAGGATCGCGAGCCGGGGCCGGCCGATCGCCGCGGTTGCCGCCAGCGTCTCCCGCATGTCTGCCGCAGCGTCGCGTGACGCGCGCGTCTCCGGGTGCTGGAGGATCAGGAGGTGACCGCCTTCGACCGGCAAACCGTACCGTCGGAGCACGGCTGCGGCGGGACGAGAGCTGAGATCCTCGAGGTCGTCCAGTCCAGGCGAGCCGGCCATGTGAATCCGCCAATTCGCTTCGCCCAGGCGCCGCAGGCGGTCGGCAGCGGCCTCCGAGCCAGGAAAGTGCAGGTGTGCCGCGCGCGTGATCATGTCGCGCTGGCTGTCGTCGACCGCGCCCAATGTCCTGTCGCCACCCGCAAGGTGGGCGACTGCCACCGGGAAATGGATCGCGGCGAGGACAGCACCCAGCTGCTCGCCACGATCCCCCAGGACAAGCAGCCAATCGGGACGCTCGCGCCGCACGACCGGGGCGATGCCCTCGATCGCCGCACCCACGGCCCTTGCCATGTCCTCCGGCCCATCGCCCGGGGGGATGGTCGGCACTTCGGCCGCGATCTCGAATCCGGCCGAACGCACCTCCCGCGCCGTATCACCGAACCCCTCAGCGAGATGCATCGCCGTGACCAGGAGCCTTGGATGAAGGTCGGGGTGCTCCGTGACGGCCCGGAGTACCGGCAGCCACAGCCCAAAGTCCGCACGCGTGCCGGTGACGATCAGCAGCTGCCGCACTCAGGTCTCCGATCCGGGATGGTCGTCCACGATCACGCCGCTATCCTAGGTCTGCCCAGGCAACGGCATCCTTCCGTCATGCAGCGGGGCCCGACACGGGTGAATGATGGAGTCCTACCGACGTGGCGCGCGCGTGGTCATCCTTGGTGCCGGCGGCCATGCTCGCGAAGTCCTCGATGTCTATGACGCCTGCAACGAGGCCGGATGGGGACCGCTCGAGGTGCTTGGCTTCCTCGACGATGACCGGCAACCTGGTGACAGGGTCAGCTCGCTCACGATTCTCGGCGGCATCGATTGGCTCGGCGACCACACCGATGTCCTTGCAATCTGCGGCATCGGCGACCCCGTGGTGCGTCGAAGAGTCGTGAAGCGCGCCGGCGAGCAAGGAGCCAGCTTTCACACGGTCGTCCATCCAACCGCACTGCTCACGAGCCGGGTGGAGCTCGGCCCGGGTTGCCTCATCACCGCTGGCTGCATCCTGACCAACGAAATCCAGCTGGGATCGCATGTACACCTCAACCTCGCCACGACGGTGAGCCACGATTGCCGCATCGGGGATTACGCGACCCTCGCACCGGGCGTGCACCTGGCAGGGAATGTCACGGTTGATCCGGGCGTCGACATCGGCGTTGGAGCGTCGGTGATCCAGCAACGGCGCATCGGAGCGGGCGCGGTCATCGGCGCCGGGGCCGTCGTGACAGACGACATCCCGCCCGACGCGGTGGCCGTCGGCGTCCCGGCCCGCGTGGTGAAAACGCGAAGCCCGGGTTGGGGAGACGTGGATCGAACAGGCGGCTAACCGATGGTCGGCAGCTGGTCTGGGCGGAGCCACCCAGCGCGATCGAGAAGCTCGCGCAGCTCCGGCCGCGACAGGAGCGGCTCCTCACCACGGCCACCGTCAATCGCTCCACCGCGTCGATCGGCATGGGGTGGCCCGTGGACGACAAACATGCCGTCCACGTCCTCGGCCAGCCGCGCCTCGTCGTCGGTCAGCAGCATCTCGTGTCGCTTCTCTCCTGCCCTGGCGCCGATGGTCAGCACCTCGATCTCGTCGGTGCGGAAACCGTACGTGGGCGCATACGCCTCGACCAGGACCTCCACCAGGTCACCCACACGCACGCGCGGCATCTTCAGGATGAAGACCTCGCCGCCCTGCATGCGGCCCATGGCATCGAAGCACAGCCGAACCGCGTCGTCGATCGGCATCATGTAGCGGCTCATCTCCGGGTCCGTCAGCGTCACCGGACCGCCGGCCGCCACCTGGTTGCGGATGAGCGGCACCAGCGATCCGCGCGAGCCGATCACATTGCCGAATCGCACCGACGCGAAGCGGGTCGGGGCGGCGCCCTTGTACTTCTCCGCCGCGGACAGCAGCCGCTCCGCCAGCAGCTTGGTGGCACCCATCACGTTGGTCGGGTCGACGGCCTTGTCGGTGCTGATGCCCAGCACCCGCTCGACGCCGGCATCGAGCGCCGCCTCGACCACGTTCTGCGCGCCGCGCACATTGGTCTCGGTGGCCTCGAATGGGTTGAACTCGCAGGCCGGGACGTGCTTCATGGCCGCAACGTGGAAGACGAGCTCGACCCCCGACATGGCCCGGGTCATCCGTTCGCGGCTGCGCACGTCGCCGATCAGCATCCGCAGCTCGGGAGCGTCGCGATGACGCTGCGCCAGGTCGAATTGCTTCGAATCGTCGCGGGACACAACGCGCAGGGCTCGTGGTCCCAGCGGCAGCAGGCTGGCGACGATATGCGACCCGATCGAGCCCGTGCCGCCGGTCACCAGCACGGTGCGATCGCTGAACAGGGCGCGATGGTCGGTCATGCCACCCCCTGGACGCGGGCGCTATCCACCAATGCATCGCACACGCGATCGATCTCGTCGTCGGTCAGGCGCGACGAGAACGGAAGGGCAAGTGTCGTCGAAGCAACCCGCTCGGTGACCGGGAAGTCGCCCGGGCGGTGACCGAAGCGCTCGCGATAGAACGGCTGCAGATGGATCGGGCTGAAATAGGGACGGCTCGCCACGCCGGCCGCCTCCAGCTGGCCGATGAGCCGATCCCGGTCGATCCTGGCATCGAGGCGGACGACGTACAGGAACCAGTCCACCTCGGCCTGCGGCAGTGGACGGGGCAGCCGGAGCCAATCGCGGCCGGCCAGGCGCTGACCGTAGGCGGCGACCACGCGATCGCGGCCGGCCTTGAGCTCCGCCCGACGGCGCAGCTGAGCGACGCCAAGGGCCGCGCTCATCTCGTCGAGCCGGTAGTTGAAGCCAAGCTGGACGTGCCGCAGCCAGGTACCGTCATCGTCGCGACCCTGGTTTCGCATGCTGCGCATGCCGCGCGCCATGCCGTCATCCGAGGTGACGACCATGCCGCCCTCGCCCGTCGTGATCTGTTTGTTGGGATAGAAGGCAAAGACCGAAATATCCCCCCACGAACCAACCGGCCGGCCGGCCACGCTCGAACCGAGTGCCTCGCATGCGTCCTCGACGACCCGCTGCTGCCTCGAGGCGGCCAGCGATGCGAGCTGGTCGAGCTGGCTCGGGTGGCCGAACACGTCGACCGGCAGGAACGCCCGGCTCCGGGTCGTCAGCGCCGCCTCCGCCCTCTCTGGATCGAGGCCAAGCGTCTCCTCCTCGATATCGGCAAAGACCGGGGTGGCACCCTCGAACAGGACGCAGTTGGCACTGGCCACGAAACTGAAGGGGGTGGTGACCACCTCGTCACCGGGACCGATGCCCAGCGCGCGGATGGCCAGGTGCAGTCCGGCGGTGCCGCTGCTGACAGCGATCCCGTACCGGTGACCGGCAAGCGCGGCGATCCCCTGCTCGAACTCCTCGACGAAGGGACCCATCGAAAGGACGTCGCTGTGCAGCACCTGGAGAACCAGCTCCTCTTCGAGCTCGCCGACATTCGGCTGGGCCAGGGGAATCTGCCGCCGGGTCGCGGGTCGTGCCAGGTCGGTCATGCGGTCGCCATTCTAGGCATGGCCCGCTCGCCTCACGCCCGCCAGCTCCAGGACCAGGCGCGCGGCACGCTCAGTCGAGCGGCCGTCCAGCGAACCCAGGCGCTCGGGCAGCAGCGCCCGCGCGCGCGCCACGGCCTCCAGGTGGATAGCCGGGTCGAGCAACGAACGCGCGGCCTTTACGGCAGACGCCTCGTCGCCGGCCGCGATGGCCAGACCATCGGCCGCAAAGTCGACTGGTGACGTGCCTCGCGGCGCGACCGTGATCGACGGCACTCCGGCGATGGCCGCCTCGTACACGCTGTTCGACCAGCCGGTGACCATCGCCCATGCGCCGGTCAGCTCGCGGTGCAGCCCGTCCCCAGCCGCAACGCGTACCTCAACACCGGCTGGCGCGTCGACGTCCATGCGGAACGTCCGCGGGTCGGCCGGGTGCCGGACGATGACCAGCTCCGCCGGCGTGGCAGCGCCCGCAACGGCCATGGCCCTGCGGAGGCAGAGCGCCAGCAGCTGCGAGGTCATGGAGCCCGTCACGTATTGCGCCGCGTACACGACCCGCCGCCTGCGATCCGGCGACGCGCTGGTTGCGGAGGCCGCAAACAACGGGTCGAAACGGGGAGCCCCAATCTCAACGATGCGCTCCGCGCCAACCCCCGCCTCACCAAGCACGGCCGCGGCGCGGCTGCCGTACACCGCCATCCGGTCGTAGCCTGCGCCCTGGATGGCCCACGCGTCGGTGGCCTCGGCGTGCGGCAGGTCGAGGCTCGGAACATCGAAGCGGTGCGCCACCGCCGGCAGCAGCCGCGCCCAGGTGCCGATCTCGTCGAAGGCCACCAGCAGGCCCGGTCGCCAGCGGCGCACCAGCCCGCCGAGCGCAACCGCGCCGAGCGCGATGCGCCCCAGCTCAAGGCGGGCGACGGTCATCGTCTCTGCAGCACGCTGCTGCCCCACAACCTCACGCCAGCTGCGGCCCGCATTGCCCGCGCGTGCCAGGACGCGGGCCTGGAATGCCGCCAGCGCGGGGATGCCCCGCGGGTCAACCAGGCGCACCAGCCGCGGAGCCACCATTCCGTGCGGAGGTGCGCCAGCCGCTGCACGCCCAGTACGGACCATCGCCAGCGGCACCGACTCCCGCCGGAGCCGGTCGCGTAGCCGCTCGATCACCGGGTAGTGGGTCGGGTCGCGCACCAGGACCACGATCGGTGCCGGGCCGGCGATCGGCACCTGCCAGCTGCCCAGGCTGACCGCGGCGGCCGCTGCCAGCCGCGCAACTGCAACCGCTGCCTGCGGCGATCCGGCTCGCCGGGCGATGGCAGGCGCATCATCCCGCAGAGCGAAGAAAAGCTGTTGCTCCAGCGCGCCGGCGAGATCAATGCCATCGATGGAGAGCAGCGCCGGCTCGTCGTGCGCCGTGACCTCAACGAGCGCGTGTGCTTCGCTGCGCGCGATCTCCGGCGTTGCTGGGCTCACCGCCGGCGGACGCGTGACAGTCGGCGAGCCTCGGCCAGGTCGGCGGCAGTGTCGACATCCAGTCCGGACGCCTCGTCCAGCACGAGCCCGGCCGGCCGATCGTCGAGCAGCCGGCCCTCGTCGAGCAGATCACGGCGGGTCACGTAGATGCCGCCGGTCAGGCGCACAGCCGGCGGCGACGCCTGCCGCCGCGCGTCGGTGCCGCGGTCGACCAAACGGACGCGGCCATTGGCCAGCATGCCGATCACACGGATCGGCATGCCCAGCCGGCAGACGCTGACTGCGCTGCGCACCAACGGATCGCCGAGCAGCGCGATCGCCGCGTCGATCTGCTCGGCGGTGCGCAGCGGCGCAGTCGGCTGCAGGGTGACCACCAGCTCGAACCGCTCCCCATGTGCCTCCGCCTGCTGCACCGCATGCTGAATCGCCGGCACGGTCGGTGAATCATCCTGCGCCAGCTCGCCCGGACGGGACAGCACCTCGACCCCGGCTCGCCGGGCGACGCGGGCAACCGCCGCGTCGTTGGTGGAGACCACGACGCGATCGACGCTGCCGGCCGCCAGACCGGCGCGGATGGTGTGCACGATCATCGGGCTGCCGCCAACCAGCAGCAGATGCTTGCCGGGCAGGCCCCGCGAACCGGCCCGGGCCGGAATGACCGCCAGGGTTGACACGCCAGCATTCTAGGGTCGCTTCGCCTGCATACTCGCCGGCGTGAGCCCGAACATGGCCCGCAGTCCCGGAGCCGCCACCTGGCCCGCCGGCCTGGCGGTGGCGCTGACGCTGGCGGCCGTCGTCGGTGCGCAGCTGGCTCCTGCGCTCTTCTTCGCCGCTGGCGTGCTCCTGCTGGGCATGCTCGCCTATCTTTCCTGGCACTGGCCGCGTGCCATGCTCGTCCTGCTCATCCTGGCTCCCCTGCTCGATCGGTTCCTGATCAGCCTGGGAATTCCGGCTGGCCTGCGGCCGGCGACGACGTATGCCAGCGAGGCGCTGCTCCTTGTGGTTGGGGTGGCGGTGACGGTCGCTGCCGCGCGCTCGCGGCAGTTGATCCCGGCCTTGCGACATCCGGTCGTCGCCGGCCTGTGCGCGTTCGCGGTGATCGGGGCCGCGTCGGCCGTCCTGAACGGCGTGCCGCCGGCCGTGGCGGTGGCAGGCCTCGTCTTCACCCTCGACGCGGCGGTGCTCTTTGTGCTGCCTCGCCTCGTGCCCTTCGGCAACCGCGAGGCCGCCTGGGCAGTGATGGCGTTCGTGGGCGCGGCGGCAGCGGCCGCGCTGCTGGCCATGGGCCAGGTTCTCATCCATCCCAATTTCCTGGGCCTGGAGACCTTCGCCGGCCGCTTCAGCGAGGGTCAACGGGTGGCGTCGCTGCTGGTCAGCCCGAACCTGCTGGGCCTTCTGCTGGCGATGGCGCTGCCGTTCTCGCTGCTCGCCTGCCTGGAGACGGCCGGTCGCAGGCGATGGGTGGCGGGAGGCGTGGCGCTCCTGCTGTCGCTGGCCCTGCTCTACACCTTCTCACGTGGCGCCTGGCTGGCGCTTGTGCTGGCAACGGTGGTCGTCAGTGTCGTTGTCGAGCGCCGCGCGATCGCCCTGTTGGCCCTGATCGGCCTGCTGACCTTCGCCATCGCGCTGGTACTACCGCGTCACCTTGCTGACCCTCAACGAGGTGAAGAGCGGTTCGACCTGATCGCTGCCACGCTGGGGCGTCTCGAGGCACTCGGCGAGGGTGACCTGCGCGTGCAGTTCGTGGAGAACGCCACGCCGATCATCCTCGACCACCCGCTGATCGGCGCCGGGCCCGGCCGCTATGGCGGCGCGGTCGCGCGCACCTTCGGCTCACCGCTCTACCAGCAGTACACCGCCGGAACCGTTCCGGTCGGGCGAACGGTCGACAACTTCTGGCTGCATCTGTTGGTTGAGACTGGGGCCTTCGGCGTGCTGGCCTTCGCCGGAGCGATCGCGATCGGCGTAGCCGATGCGCTGCGAGCTGCTTCGAAATCGGCAGGATTGCGGCGCGCGTTGCTGGCGGGCATTGCCGCGGCGATGACCGTGGTGGCCATCGACTCGATCACGGAGATGGTGCTGGAGGGCAACAGCACAGCCTTCGCCGCATGGTTCCTGCTGGGAATGGCGACGAGCCTGGTAGGGACTGCCGCAGATCGGGCGCCGGACGCGCCCGACGCTCAGTAGGCTCCTCGCCCGCTGATGACCGCGCCGATGGTGCGCCGCAGGATGGCGATCAGAACGCCTCGAGGTAGCGCTCGACCTCCCATGCCGTGACCTGCATGCGGTACTCGTCCCACTCTTCTGTCTTGGCCTCAACGAAGCGCTCGAACACGTGCTCTCCGAGCGCCTCGGCGATGACCTTGTCGCCCTGGAGCTCGTCGAGCGCCTCGCGCAGAGTGCCCGGCAGCTGACGGATCTTCCGACTGGCGAGCTTGGCGGCGTCGAAATGGTAGAGGTTCTCTTCGACGGGCTCGGGCGGGGTCAGCTTGCGCTCGATCCCATCGAGGCCCGAGGCGAGCATGCAGGCGAAGGCAAGATACGGGTTGGTGGAGGGGTCCGGGCAGCGCAGCTCGATGCGGGTCGAATTGAGCTGCCCATGGCTGATCTGAGGAATCCGGACCAGCGCTGAGCGGTTGATTCGTGCCCAGCCGATGTACACCGGCGCCTCGTAGCCCGGCACCAGCCGCTTGTAGCTGTTCACCAGCGGCGCCAGCACGGCGATCATGCCGCGCGCGTGCTCCAGCGTTCCGGCGATGTAGCTGCGTGCGGTGTCGGAGAGCCCGTAGTCGTCCTTCGCATCGGCGAATGCGTTCTTGCCCTTCTTGATGTCCCACAGGCTCTGGTGGGTGTGCATCCCCGATCCGTTGATGCCGAAGAACGGCTTGGGCATGAAGGTGGCGTACAGCCCCTGCCGCGCCGCCACTGCCTTGAGCGTGGTCTTGAACGTGACGGCGTTGTCGGCCGTGCGCAGCGCGTCGGCGTACTCGAAATCGATCTCGTGCTGGCCGGTGGCCACCTCGTGGTGCGCCGTCTCGACCTTGATACCGAATGCCTCGAGGTCGTTCATCATCTCCTTGCGGACCTCCGTGCCAAGGTCCTCGGACAGGTCGAAGTAGCCGGCCGCATCGTGTGGAAGAGTCTCGACATCAGTTTCGCTGCGACGCAGGAGGAAGAACTCGAGCTCAGGTCCGGTGTTCAGGACATAGCCAGCCTTCTTCGCCTTATCCAATTGGCGGCGCAGGACCCAGCGCGGGTCCCCGGGGAAGGGATCGCCATTCGGCGTGAAGACGTCGCAGATGACCCGCGCCGCGCCGGTTGCGCGTTCACGTCCCTCGGCATCGTGGCCCGGTTCCCAGGGGATCGGCGCAAACGTGGCGAGGTCTGGCACCAGGAACATGTCGGACTCGGCGATGCGTGCGAAGCCCTCGATGCTGCTGCCGTCGAACCACTTTCCATGCTCCACCGCCTCCTCCAGCTGGTGCATCGGCACCTGGACCGATTTCACCTGCCCGACGATGTCGGTGAACTGCAGACTCACGAACCGCAGGTTGCGCTCCTCGGCCAGCTTGAGGGCGGCAGACAGCTCCTTGGATGGCATGCGGTGACCAGCTCCTTCCCGGTTGGGAACTTGTTTTGGGGACTCGGATCAGGCTACTGTTTTTCGCGTTCGGCGCGGGCTGCTGCGACCCAGCCGACGAGCAGACTTGTTGTGCAATCTGCACAATTCTCCCCATCAAGCCGTGAGCCGATTGTCATCGCTCGCCGTCGATGCTGAGCCGCTGCCGACTGGCCGGATGATCTGGCTTGTGGCGCGTGGCGGCATCAGCCTCCGCCAGGATGCGAAGCGCATCGGCTGGGCGGCGCGGGTCGAGACCTCGCTCAGAGGCCGCCCGGCGCAGCCGGTAAAGGACGGTGTTGCGGTGGACGCCAAGCTGTCGGGCGGCGGGTGCAACGCGCCCGTTGGAGCGGGCAACCGCCAGGAGCGTCGCATCCAGCGAATCAACGGCGCTCGCAGGCGAGTCAGCCGAAAGGCGCTTGAGCGACGGTCCGCCGGGTACCGCGGCTGACCGGGAGGGCGAAGGGCGACGCAGCAGGGCGCGGGCCGTGACGGTCAGCGCGTCCGCCGCCACTTCGTCGGCAGCCGCCAGCGGCAGGTCGTCGAATATCCAGGCCGACGCCCCCGGTCGAATTCGGCGCTCCACCAGCCAGAGCCCCTCCCGGGCCTGCAGGGCTCCGTCGCGCCGCCCGTTGGTGGGGGTCGCCAGCAACCTCGCATGCAGGGCGGCGAAGCGCGCGGCCAGGGCCCGACCGGCGGTACGTGGATGGAGGGCGCGCAGCTCGCCGTCGACCGTGATGGCGACACCCCTCCCGATGCGAGCCGCGATCAGCCCGGCCGGGGTCGCAAGCTGCGGATCGGCCAGCGCAGCCTCGGCACATGCCAGGCGCAGGTCGGTCGACAGCTGTCCCAATGCAGCCGACTCGTTTACCAGGTACTCAGCCGCCTCCGCCGCCAGCTGGCTTGCCCCGCGACGGCTGGCAAGCACGGGCAATGGATCATCAGCAGCCTCCGGCATCGCCCCATCGGGGCCGGCGAGAAACAACGCCACCGGGCTGAGCTGGGCGTCACGCAGGGAAGAGAGCAGGTCGGCCAGCGACGGCACGCGGACCACCGCGCGATCGACCACGAGCAGCGTGCCGTCTGCCGGTTCCGGCAAATGCGGAGCTACCGCACGAGTCCGCTGTACGGTGCGTATCGGGCGCGACAGGTCCCGCGCCGAGCCGGAGATCAGCCGTGCTTCCGGGTCGACGGCGCGCCACAGGTCGACAGCACTGGTCACGGGCCGCTGGATCGGTCCATCGGCCGCTCGTCAGGAATCTTCGGCAGCTGCGGCCAGGTCGGCGATCAGGTCATCGGGATCCTCCAGGCCGATCGAGATACGGACCATGCCGGGCGTCAGACCTGCCTGGGCAAGCTCCTCCTCGCTGAGCTGCCGGTGCGACGATGACGCCGGGTGGCTGCACAGGGTCTCGGCGCTGCCCAGGCTCGTGGCGTGCACGGCAATTTCCAGGCGATCCAGGAAGCGCTCGCCTGCGGGGCGCCCGCCGGTCAGGTCGATGCTCATCATTCCCCCGGCCATACCGTCGCGCAGCGTGCGCTGTGCAAGCTCGTGCTGCGGATGCGACGCCAGGCCTGGGTAGTGCACGCGGGCGATGCCGCGCGATCCTTCCAGCGCACAGGCCACGGCCAGTGCGTTTGCCGAGTGCCTCTCCATGCGCAGCGCAAGGGTCTTGAGGCCGCGCAGGGCAAGGAAGGCCTCGAGCGGCGCCGCATTGCCGCCGGCGTTGATCACGATTCGTCGCGCGGCGCCCACCCGCTCCGCATTGCCCAGCAGCGCGCCACCGGTGATGTCTGAATGGCCGCCGACATACTTGGTCGTCGAATGCACCACCAGATCGGCGCCGAGCGCCAGTGGGTTGGCCAGGTACGGCGAGGCGAAGGTGTTGTCGACCGCCACGACGACCCCACGGCGGTGAGCCATCTCCGAGAGTCCAGCGACGTCGCCCATGGCGGTGGTCGGGTTGCTGATCGTCTCGAGCCAGAGCAGGCGGGTCCGATCGCCGATGGCTGCCTCGACCGCCGACATATCGGTCGTGTCAACCGCGCGGACGTCGATGGCGGAGCGCGTCAGGATTGCCTGGGCCAGCCCGACCACGCCACCGTAGACCGCGCGCGGGATGATGACCTCGTCGCCAGCGCGGGCGGTTGACAGGATGACCGCGTGGATGGCCGCCATGCCCGATCCGGTGATGTGACAGGCTTCGGCGCCCTCCAGCTCGGCCAGCGCCAGCTCAAGCGCGGCGTGGGTCGGGTTCGAGTAGCGGCTGTACGAATGGCCCGGGCGCGAGAAGTCGAGCAGCTCTGCCAGCTCCTGCGCGCTGGACACCTCGAATGTGCTGGTCTGGTAGATGGGGACGTTGATCGGGGGCTGCGGTGCGGGCGGGACGCGGCTGGCCGCACGAATGGCACGGGTCGAGAAGCCGGGCATGACCGCGCGAGTCTAGCAGGGCGTCCGCAGGCGGCCAGCGGGCGGGCTTCTCGGCTAGGATGGGGACAATGGACTTGCTGCGATCGCGGACGACCATCGTCGTCGCCGCAGCCGTCCTCCTGATCGCGATCGTGGGGGCGGGCTGGCTGGCGTTCCGTGGATCCCCAACTCCCACGCCGCAGCCCAGCCTTCAATCGACCATCACACCGTCGGCCTCGCCCAGCCCGACCCCCGTCCCCACGCCCATCCCCTCCATCACGCCCGAACCCGAGGCGCGCTGCCCGTTGAACGGCCTGGCCATGGCCAACCCGAACCGCCTGGACTTCCCCGCCTTGGCAGTGCAGATCGAGAACCACCCATTGGCCAGGCCGGTCACGAACCTTGGCCGTGCCGACATGGTGGTCGAAGCCACCGTCGAGGGTGACGTGACGCGCTACACCGGCATCTATCTCTGCCGCAAGGTTGAGGGGCTGGTCGGACCGGTCCGCTCCGGCCGCTATTACAGCATCGACCTGTGGCAGGACCTGCACGTGCTCCCCTTCTTCTTCGGGGCCGAGACCGAGGGTATTCATCGCTATAAGCGGGCGCGGATGCCGTACGTGAATGGGATCCATGGCCACTGGCCGTACTTCTATCGATCCAGCGAGCGGCCGGCCCCACATAACCTGTACGCCAACCTGCGGCTGGTCCACAACGACTTCGGACGCAACGCCCGGCTCGATCAGCTGGCGAAGCGTGTCGGCAAGCTCCGGCCGAGCCTGAAGTTCAGTGAGGACGCGAAGCTGCCTCGCGGCCGTCGGGTGCACCGCGTCCAGCTCTGGACCAACAGCTACTGGAACTTCGGCTGGGAATGGGACGGAAAGCTCCAGGCGTGGAGACGCAACGAGGCCGGAATTGACCATGTCGATGCAGGCACCCACCGTGTGCTGGCAGCAACCAGCGTCCTGGTGCAGTACGTGCGCGAGGACATCGTCTATGCCGGCTCAGATCCGGGAGGATTCCCTCGGCGCTACCATCACCTGGTTGGACACGGCAAAGCCACGCTGTACGTTGGCGGAAGGGCCATCGCCGTGCACTGGTCGCGCAGGACGAAGAACGCCCCGACCCATTGGACCTATGTCCATGGCGGCGAGCGCGTCGTCCTGCGGCCAGGCGTGGTGTGGTGGGAGATCCTGCCGGTTTACACCACGGCCAGGGAGCACTAGCCCGAGCGACGGCTCAATTTCCGCCGTCGCCGTTCGGCCGCGTCGGCGACAGGAAGGCATCCATGGCGCGCCGGATCTGGTGGTCCGGATCCATGTTGCGGCGGGCAGCGGCAATCTGGCGTCGCACCACCGTTGGATCCGCCTCCTCGTCGCCGAATCCCTCGTGCGGCTTGGCTGAGGCCATCACCGGCACGACCGGCGGGGGGGGCTCGACCCGGGGCTTCGGCTCGACGCTGAACGTCGCGCGCTCCGTGGCGACCGGCGTGGGCGGAACCTCGATCACCGGAGCCACGTCCACCGGCGGCTGCGGGGCCATCGCCTCAGTGAAAGCATGTGGAATGTCGGACGGCGGACTGAACGGTAGGCGGCGTGGGCGCGGATTGCCACTCACCTGGTTCTTGCCGAGTGATTTGGCCTGGTACATGGCCCGATCGGCGGCGATCATCAGTTCTTCGGCGCTGGTCCCGTCCTCCGGGCACGAGACAAGCCCGATGCTGACGCTGGTCAGCAGCTCCCCACCTCCGGCGGCCAATCCCATCTCCTCGGTGCCTGAGCGGATCTTCTCGGCGACCACGAAGGCGCCGGCAAAGTCGGTCTCCGGCAGGAGCACCAGGAACTCGTCCCCGCCATAGCGGTAGGCGGTGTCGACCAGGCGGATCGAGTGGCGGATGACCCCGCCCAGGAGGCGCAGCACCTCGTCGCCGCGGTGGTGGCCGTACGAGTCGTTCACGGCCTTCAGCCCGTCCAGGTCGATCATCAGCAGGCAGAATCCACGCTCACTGCGCCGGGTGCGCTGGACCTCCTGCTCCAGGGTCGGAAAGAGCTGGCTGCGGTTGTAGAGGCCGGTCAGCGCGTCCGTACGCGACATCTGCAGCACGGTAGCCCGCATCCGGCGCTCGCCGGACGCGAAGACGCCGGCCACGTAGGCGAGCAGCCAGATGGAGCCGATCTGCAGGCCGAAGCGCAGGAGATCGGCGGTGGCATAGCCACCGAAGGCAGGATCCAGGCCCAGCACGCCAAGGTAGGCGAGCGTGGCCAGCATGGCGACCACCAGGGCGACAAGCCCGCCCAGCGCCAGGGCGACCGCCACCGCCACCAGGTTGTAGCCGAACACGAACGGCGAGGCGCCGAAGCCGGTGAGCGTGAGCAGCGCCGTGGTCAGGCCAATCGCCAGCAGCACCTCGAACGCGACGACCGGTCCGGATCGCAGGCGATCCGGGATCAGGTCATGCAGCAGCACGACGGCGCCGACCGCGACCGCGCCCAGCGCATAGATCGCTGCCTGGGTCGCGTCGTATGCGTCCGACAGGCCGACGCCGATCAGCACGGCAGCAATCGAGACCCACCACAGGACGCGGACGGCAGTGGCATACGACCCGCGGCCACGACGCTCAAGGGCAGCGGTGTCGACGTCGTACTTATCGGGCTGGACAACCGCCTCGCGCTCGTCCTCGAGCGGACCGACGCCGGCTGCCAGGATGCGCCGCGCACGGAATGCGGCCACCGCAGCGCCCGCCCCCAGCAGGACGGCTACGGCGGCGCTGACGAAGAGGAAGGTGAGTTCTGGTGGCACTTCGTCCTGGTGGCGGATGGGCACAAATTCGGCAGGCAGCTGCTCGGAGCCGAGCCGGGGTAGTCTAAGGGTCCCAGCGGCGGGGGTGCAAAGGTACTAGCACACCGAACCCAACCGTAGTACCCACGGCGTGGCTCGCCGTCACCACAATCCGCTCATGCCCTGCTCGCAGGCCGAGCGAGTCCCGATGCTAGAATGCCGATCCCGCCCGCCGAATGTTGATACTCGTGCGCGGAAATCCTGGTGCAATGATCGATCGTCCGAGCTCCCGTCATCCGGCGCTCGCCGCTTTCTTGTCATTCCTCTTCCCGGGGCTGGGGCAGGCGTATGCCGGCAACCCGCGGCTGGCATCGATGTTCGCGCTGCCGGTCGTGGCGCTGATCCTGGCCGGCATCATCGCGGCCGTGCTGGGTGGCCGCCAAACGCTGAACAGCCTCCTGTCGGCCTCATTCCTGACCGCGCTGATCGCGTTGGACGTGGCGCTGATGGCCTGGCGTCTGTTCGCCATCGCCGAGGTCGGACTCACCGCACCTCCGCCGGCGCCCGCGCCAGTGCCCGCCGGCGAGGTCACGATCAGCTCAAACCGATCGGCGCCGGCACGCAGGGTCGGCAGCCTGGTTGTGGTGGCCGTCCTGCTGCTGGCCACGGTGGGCATGCATGCGTGGGCTGGTCTGCTCATCGGTCAGCTCAACACCACGCTGAATGATGTGTTCTCGGGCGGCGGCCACGGAGCCCCTCCTCCGGGAGGGCAGAACGGCGGACCGCTGAACGTGCCGGAGTATGCATGGGACGGGACCCACCGGATCAACTTCCTGCTCCTCGGGATCGATGCCGGTGGTAACCGCAAGGAGTCCCTGACCGACACGATCCTGGCGGTAAGCGTCGACCCGGTCAGCAACACGGCGGTGATGATCTCGGTGCCGCGCGACACCAGCTTCGTGCCCCTGCCGGACCGAAGCGTGTATCCCGATGGGATCTATCCGAACAAGATCAATGCCCTGACGACCGAGGCCGGCGAAGACCCCGCGCGCTGGTGTCCGGACCTGGCCGCCGATGAAGGTGAGGCCTGCGGCCTGCGCACGCTGGAGCGCAGCGTCGGCCTGTACCTGGGCATCCCGATCCAGTACTACGCCACGATCGACCTGGAGGGATTCACGGAGCTGATCGACGCAGTCGGCGGACTGACGCTCTGCCTGCCCGGCAAGCTGGTCGATCCCACCTACAGCGGGCCTGGCGACACTTGGGGCCATCGACGCGGCGTGGAGCTCGACGCCGGCTGCATGCACTACGACGGTGTCTACGCGCTGGCCTATGCGCGGGCGCGCAAGGGCTGGATCGAGCTTCCGGACGGCACGGTGCAGCAGCAGGACGACTTCAAGAGGGCCGATCGTCAGCAGAAGCTGCTGCTGGTGCTGCGCGATGAGTTCGCTCAGCTTGATCTCTTGTTTGGGCTGCGCGACATGCTGGCCGCAATGGGCTCGACGGTCGCCACGGACTTTCCACGCAGCCAGGCCGGCGACTTGGCCTCCCTGCTGCCGCTGATCACCAACCCGGACATCAATCGAGTGGTGCTCGACCTGCCGACCTTCGTCGACCCACCCGTCGACCCGCTGGCGAGCTACAAGCTGATTCCACGACGCGACAATATCCGCGCCAAGATGGAGCGCCTGTTCGGGCGCGAGAACCTCGAGGGCTGGTATATGGCCAGCAAGGCCGAGGGGCCGCAGGACTAACGGGTCGCGGCCGCCAGCCACACGGCCGCCAGGCCAAACAGCGCCGACACCACCCACAACACGAACGTCACCTGGCGCTGGCCAAGCCCTCGAGCCAGCAGGCGATGGTGCACATGGCGCTTATCGGGCAGGAACACCGGGTGCCCGGCGGCGAGCCGGCGGACAATCACGCGACCCGTGTCCGCCAGCGGCAGGGCCAGCACCAGCAGCGGGATCCATGGCGCCATGCCAATTCGTCCGGCCTGGGTCAGGCTGATCGCCACCGCGGCCAGCAGAAATCCGAGCAGCATCGAGCCCGCGTCGCCCATGATGATCGAGGACGGCGGCAGGTTGAAGCGCAGGAAGCCCAGTACGCCACCTGCCGCCGCAGCCAGCACCGGCAGGATCGGGTCGGCGCTGCCGTGGATCAGGGCGATGGCGAAGAACGCCGCGATGCCGATCAGTGCCACCCCGGACGCCAGGCCATCCAGCCCGTCGATCAGGTTCAGGGCATTGATGACGCCCACGATCCAGAACACCGTCACCGGCAGCGACCAGATGCCCAGCGCAACGGAGCCCCAGGGCCCGTCCAGCCGATCGATCGACAGGCCCAACCCGTAGGCCACCAGCGCGATGACCAGCTGAGCCGACAGCTTGACCCTCGCGCGCATGCCCTGCAGGTCATCCATCAGCCCCACGCCGGCGATCAGCGCCACGCCGACCAGGATTGCCGGCAAGTGGCCGGACTCGAGGCCGAGGCGGCGGCCGACAAGGCGAGCCACGACCAGTGCGATCGCCATGCCCAGGTAGAACGCCGCGCCGATCGCGAAGCCTCCCAGCCGGGGCACCGGCACTTCACGCACCTTCCGCTCCTCCGGAAGATCCAGCAGACCGGCCCCGCGCGCGATGCCTCGCACCACCGGCGTCATCAGGATGGCCGCGGCGAACGCCACCACGAAGGCGGTCAGCGAGACCACGCCCACTGGCCTCCACAACGGGGCGCGGATCTCGGCCAGCTCGGGCTCATGGGCTCCTCTATGTGTCCGGCTGAGCGATGCGAGTGGTCGGGGCGACTGGATTCGAACCAGCGACCTCCTGCTCCCAAAGCAGGTGCGCTACCA
>JBDUEE010000025.1:0-13566 GCA_040002615.1 Chloroflexota bacterium
CGACGTACGGGTTGTCCTGGATCGAGCGCTCGTCGATCGCCATGTTCAGCGTCGTCTCGTACTCGATCGCCGCCTCGCGCAGGTCGCAATGGCCGATCGCCTCGCAGGTGCACTGCAGGCAGCGCGCGGCCTCGCCCATGGCCTGGTCGTGGGTGTAGCCGAACTCGTACTCGTTGAAGTTCGTCTTGCGCTCCTCGGCCTCGAGCTTGCCCATGATCGCCTTCGGCTCCTTCACGTCGTCGGTGAAGGGCACGATGGTCAGGAAGTTCGGCTGCGGCTCCGACACGATGCGGCGCACCTGCGGGTCGTCCAGGTCGTGCCCGCGCAGCCAGTAGTCCATGGCATACGAGGCACGCCGCCCCTCGCCGATGGCCTCGACCACGGTGGCGGCCCCCGTCCGCACGTCGCCCGAGGCGAAGACGCGCGGCAGGCCGGTGCGGAAGATGTGCTCCTCGCTGACCAGGGTGCCGCGGCGGCTCACCTCCAGCTGCTCGCGGATCTCTTCAGGCTCGTTCTCGATCCAGCTAAGCTCCGGCCCCTGCCCGATGGCACCCAGCACGGTGTCGCACTCGACCACGAACTCGGTGCCGGCCATCGGCTCCGGCCGGCGGCGGCCCTTCTCGTCCGGCTCGCCCAGCTTCATGCGCTGGAACTCGACGCCGGTGACCTTGTTATTTCGGTCCGTGACGATCCGGACTGGCGCGGCCTGGAAGATGACCCGCGCGCCCTCCTCGATCGCCTCGTGCACCTCGTCCTGCGCCGGCATGTCCTTGAGGTCGCGGCGGTAGACCAGCGTCACCTCGGCGGCGCCCTGCCGGATGCTGGTGCGGGTGCAGTCGATGGCGGTGAAGCCGCCGCCGATGACCACCACCCGCGCATCCTTGAGGGCGGGCACCGGCAGGCCGCGAGTGGAGTTGTAGAGGTTCTCCAGCGCGTTGACCACGCCATCGGCATCCTCGCCGGGGATGCCCATCTCGTTCGACTTGTAGCAGCCGATGCCGATGTAGACCGCGTCATAGCCCTGCTCAAGGAGGTCCGCGACCTTGAAGTCGCGGCCCAGGCGCATGTTCGGCTTGAGCGTTGCGCCCAGCTCCCACACGTGGTCGAGCTCGCGATCCATCCAGGCCTTCGGCAAACGGTATTCCGGGATGCCGTAGCGCAGCATGCCGCCCTGCTCCGGATCGGCGTCGTACACGTCGCAGTGATGGCCGCGCAGCTGGAGATAATAGGCCACTGACAGGCCGGCCGGCCCCGCTCCGACGATCGCGACCCGGCGCCCGGTATCGGGATCCTTCGGCCACGGTATGGGGGCCGGCGCATCCACCTCCAGCACCCGATCGGCGCAATAGCGGTGGCTGTCGCGGATGGCGATGGCGGTGTCGACTTCCTCGCGGCGACAGTGATCCTCGCACGGCGCCGGGCAGACGCGACCCAGAATGGCCGGGAAGGGCAGCGAGCGCTTTAGGATGCGCGTCGCTTCCTCCCAGTTTCCCAGCGAGTTCTGCTTGAGATAGCCCGGGATATCGACCCTGGTCGGACACTTGAATTGGCAGGGCGGCAGGCAGTACGCGTCGTGGTCGCTGAAGATCAGCTCAAGCACCATGCGGCGGTTCTCGATCAGTCGCTCCGAGTGGGTGGTGATGACCATCCCCTCGTCGATCTGAGTGCCGCAGCTGATCGGCGTGGTCTCCTGTCCCTCCACCTCCACCACGCAGATGCGGCAGGCGCCGTAGGGTGCCAGCTTCGGCTCGTAGCACAGCGTCGGAATCTCGAGGCCCAGCACCCGACAGGCCTGCAGGATGGTCTGGCCTTCCTCGGCCTCGACCTGCTCCCCGTTGATGGTGATGCTGATCTTGCGGGTGCCAGGCACCATCGGCCATACCGGCGCGTAGTCCTCCGGCCGGAGGACGCCAGAGCCGTTGCCGTTGCCGTTCGTCGGGAAGCTCATCGGTCCTCGTATGGTACGGGCTACGCCGATGCCGCCGGCTCGATGTCGCCCAGCGGCGTCACCAGCGGCTGGACGCCAGGCACCCGGCAGGCGCCGGCCAGACATTCGCCGCGCTCCGCATGGGCGCGGTATTCCTCGGGGAAGCGCTGCAGGGTAGTCAGCATGGGACCCGGCGCACGCGCCTCCAGCTTGCAGAGTGCCGTGTCGGCCATCTTGCGGGCCAGCTCGCGCAGCAGGGTGAAGTCATTCGGACGGGGGGTGGCAGCCAGGATCCGATCGAGCGTCTCGACCAGCCGCTTGGTGCCGATCCGGCAGGGGATCGCCTTGCCGCACGCCTCGCGGCTGGACCAATCCAGGAAGAAGCGGGCGGTATCGACCATGCAGGTGGCGGTGTCGGTCACCAGCATGGCTCCCAGCCCGACACCGGCGCCGGCAGCGCGCAGCGGCTCGACGTCATAGGCGGTGTGCAGCTCATCCGCCGACAGCGCCCCACCGCCAGCGCCGCCGACGAAGACCGCCTTGGTGCTGCCCACCGGGCCTCCGGCCAGGCCGATGATGTCGGTCAGCGGCGTACCCAGCGGCACCTCCACCAGGCCCGGCTCGCTGACCTTGCCGTAGATGCTGACCAGCTTGGTGCCGGGCGACTCCTTGCTGCCCAGGTTGGCGAATGCCTCTGCCGAATGGGCAAGGATCCAGGCGGCATGCGCCACCGTCTCGGCGTTCTGGACGGTGGTGGGAGCGCCCCACAGGCCGACCTCGGTCGGGTAGGGCGGTCGGATGACCGGCATGCCGCGGTCGCCGGCCAGCGCGGCGAGCAATGCTGACTCCTCGCCCGCGACCAATGCGCCGGAGCCCTCCCACACGCTGGCCTGGCAGCTGAAATCGGTGCCGAGCACCAGGTAGCCGGCCAGGCGGCCCGCCTCGGCCTCCGAAATGGCGCCGCGCAGTCGCTCGATGGCCTGCAGCCAATCACGCCGAACCGCGAGCACGACCTCCGACGATCCGGTGGCGAATGCGGCGATCAGGGCGCCCTCCAGCACGAGGTGCGGATTGCCCTCCGCCAGCGCCCGGTCACCCAGCGCGGTGGGATCGGCGCCCATCAGGTTGACGACCACGATCTTGCGGCTGCCGGGCGCCGAGCGGGCCGCGCGCCACTTGTCGGCGGTTGGGTAGCCGCCCCCGCCGCGGCCGCGCAGGCCGGCCTTGGCGATCTCGTCGATCACACCCGCCGGACCCAGGTGTGCCACCGCCCGCTCCAGGCCGGCATAGCCACCATGCTCCCGGTAGGAATCGATCCTGGTCGGGTCGATGCGGCCGAGGTTGGCGAGCAGCCGCTGCTCGCCACGCGCCAGGACCCGGATCTGCGGAGAAATGCCCGGGCCGTTTCCGTTGGTGCTCATGCGCTGGAGCTCGCGCGGCCAGCGTGCGCGGCAACGCGGCGGCGTTCCTGGATCAGGTGACGCGCCTGTGCCGCGGTGAGCGGGCCGAAGACCAGCGTGTCGATGCGAACGGCCGGTGCCATGGCCCCGGCGCCCACCTCGGGGCTCGTCTCAAGGCTGAAGCCGCCGTCCGCCGTCGACTCACCGGGGCCGATGCCCAGCTCATCGCGCAGCACCTCCAGGAGGTCGTCGCCGCCGGAGAAGCGACAGGCGGCGCAGCTGCAGACGGTCACGACGTGCCCTTCGGCCGGCAGGAGGCGGAAGCCGCCGAGCCCCGCGGCACCGAAAACCTGTGCCCAGTGAATCGTCATCCGGTCGCTGATCAGCCGCAGCGCCCGCTCAGGCAGGTAGCCGTAATGCTCCTCCACGGCGCCGAAGATGGCCACCAGCGATTCCGGCCGCCCACCGAAGCCGTCGATCACGCCCACCAGCCACGGTTCGTCGACCGCGGCGTCCCAGCGCGCGGCGTTCCGCATCGGTCGGGCCGGCTGCCCGGCACGGCGCCACGCGTTCGCGTCCTTGCGCTCGTCGTAGATCTCCGGCATGCCGTAGCGGATCCGGTTGCCCTGCGAATCAAAGCCGCTCATGTCGATCGCCTCGACCGGGCAGACCTGCGCGCACTGGAAGCAGACCTCGCACTTGTGCTCGCCGAACGGGTCGTAGATGAGATCCAGCCGCCCACGCCAGCGCTCCGGCATCTGCGGCCGCTCGTCCGGATACTGGAGCGTGACCTTGGGCGCCCAGAAGTTCTTGAGGGTGACCCACATGCCCCTGGCAATACCACCGCCCGGCGTCGGCATCGATCTATGCGCCCCCGACCGGCTTCAGGTTGAAGATCAGGACGATGGCCGCGGTGACGAACAGGTTCACCAGCGCCAGCGGCAGCAGCCATTTCCAGGCCATGCCCATCAGCTGGTCGACGCGCACGCGGGGCAGGGTGGCGCGCATCCACACCGCCACGAACACGAAGAAGTAGGTCTTGGCGAAGAAGATGATGACGCCCAGCAGGGTACCGATGAACCCGCCCGGCAGCTCGAAGAACGGCGGCAGCCAGCCGCCGAAGAAGAGCGTCACCACCACGGTGCTCATGATGAAGAGCGCGACGTACTCGGCAAAGAAGAAGAAGCCGAAGCGCATGCCGGAGTACTCGGTGGCGAATCCGGCCACGATCTCGGAGTCCGCCTCGACCATGTCGAACGGGGTGCGGTTGATCTCGGCCGTGGCGGCGATGAAGAAGATCGGGAACGCCCAGAACTGCCAGAAGAAGCCCCAGCCGTTGACGCGCTGCCACTCGACGATCTCGGTGAAGGAGAGGCTTCCGGTCAGCACCACGATGCCCACGATCGACAGCGTCAGCGGAATCTCGTAGCTCACCATCTGCGCCGCGCTGCGCAGGCCGCCGAGCAGCGAGTACTTGTTATAGCTCGACCAGCCGGCGACCAGCAGCCCCACCACCGACAGACCCAGCACCGCGAAGAAGTAGACGACGCTGATCGACGAGTCAATGGCCACCAGCCCTGGCGCGAACGGGATGACCAGCAGGCTCATGGCCGCCGCCATGAACACCATCCAGGGGGCCATGGTGAAGGTTGGCCGATCGGCCTGGTCCGGGGTGATGTCCTCCTTTGCGAGCACCTTGAAGCCGTGGATCGTGCTCTGGAACATGCCGCGCGGTCCGACCCGGTTGGGACCGTAGCGCAGCTGCATCAGCGCGATGACCTTGAGCTCCATCTGGATCACGATGAAGGCGGTGGGCACCGTGAGCAGCAGCAAGAGGGTGGTGGCCAGCAGGAAGCGGCCGACCGCCAGAAGGACCTCGCCGAGCTCCATCTACTTGTCGACCCCACCCATGATCGGGTCAAGGCTGGCCATGACCGCCATGGTATCGGCGATGAGATGGCCGGGCATCAGCACCGGCATGACCTGCAGCGAGATGAACGAGGGATCGCGCATGCGGAACCGATACGGGTTCGGGCCGCCGTCGCTGATGGCATACACCGAGTAGAAGCCGCGCGGAGACTCGACCGCGCCGAAGGCACGCCCAGGCCGCGGCCTGATGATGCCGGGCACCTGCGCCTGCACCGGACCGTGCGGCATCTGGTCCACGATCTGGTCGATCAGGTGCAGGCTCTGCTTGATCTCTGCCACGCGCTGCAGGTAGCGCGCGTAGGTGTCGCCGCCCGGCTGGGTAATGACGTCGAACTCCAGCTCGTCGTAGATCGAATACGGATGCGCCTTGCGCACGTCGAACGGCACGCCGGAGGCCCGCAGGTTCGGCCCCGATACGCCCAGGCTGATGGCACGCTCGCCGGAGAGGACCCCGAGGCCCTTGGTGCGCTGCACGAAGATCTCGTTCTCGGTGATCAGCGTCTCGTTGTCGCCGATCGACTTGCCGACGTTGACGCGCCACGCAGAGAGGCGGTTGATGAACTCGTCGTTGACGTCCCAGTTCACGCCGCCGACCCGGAGGAAGTTGAAGAGCATGCGCTGGCCGGAGATGCTCGACAGCAAGTCGACCACTTCGTCACGGTTGATGAAGCCGTACAGGATGGGGGTGATGCCGCCCATGTCGAGCGCCAGGAAGCCCATCATCAGGCCGTGGCTGAAAACGCGATTCAGCTCCATCACCAGTGCGCGGATGTACTCGGCTCGCTTCGGTGTCTTGATCCCATACAGCTTCTCGAAGGCGATCGCCGGCGCGTGCTCGTTGTGCATGGCTGACATGTAGTCCATGGGGTCGACATACGTCAGCACGGTGGTGTAGGTCGCGTTCTCGCACAGCTTCTCGATGCCGCGGTGCAGGTAGCCCAGCACCGGATCCAAGTCGGTCACCATCTCGCTGCGGATCTTCACCACAAGCCGCATGACGCCGTGGGTGGAGGGATGCTGAGGGCCCATATTGAGCAGCATCTCGCCCTCCTCGAGCGAGTACATCTCCGCCTCGCGCTCCGTCTGCGGAGGCCGATCCGGGATACCCACCGTCTCGAAGCCGGCGTACTCGGACGTGTCCGCTCCGCGCGGCCCAGCCACGCCCAGCGCCGCAGCCAGGCGCTCCTCCTCCAGCCGATCGAGCTCGATCGGGTCGGGGATGCGGGTCTCCGGATCGACGGCGGTCACTCGGCGGCCTCGTCGGCCGGTGGGTAGTGCGGTGCGGGCGAGCGGGTCAGCTCCTCGCGGAAGCGCGACAGGTCCCACGTCTCGGGACGCTCGAGCGGGTTCACCCCGGCGGCCGATGAGTCGGCGGCGTCATCGGGCAGCAGGAAGTCCTTGCGCTGCGGGAAGCTGCGGTAGTCGGGCGACATGTAGATGCGGCGCAGGTCGCGGTTTCCGTCGAAGACGATGCCCATCATGTCGTACATCTCGCGCTCGTGGAACATCGCGCCCTCCCACAGCCCGGTGATGGTGGGGATGTGCGGATCGGCGCGGTTCACCCGGCATCGCAGCCGCAGCCAGGCCGGGTGCAGGTCCGAGAACAGGTGGTAGACCACCTCGAAATGCTCATGGGGGCCGTAGTCGACCGCTGCAGCGTCGCCCAGCCACCAGAAGCGCAGCGCCTCATCGTCGCGCAGAGTGCGCAGCACTTCAACATTGCGCGAGCCGTCGGACTGCAGCTCGACCGTATCCTCGTCGGTCCACAGGCTGCCGGCCAGCTCGGGGAAGCGGTCGGTGAGAGCTCGAACCAGCGCTCCCGCCGCGGCCGGCGCGGTCAGCGCACGTCCCCTTCCCAGGCGAGACGCTGCGGGCCGCGGTCGACGTAGGTCGGCCACTGGCCGCGGCGCTGCTTGACCAGCTCCTGCAGCTTGATCAGCCCGTAGATGAGGCCCTCCGGTCGCGGCGGGCAGCCGGGCACGTACACGTCAACCGGCATGACCCGGTCGACGCCCTGCACCACGGAGTACGAGCGCTTGAAGCGGCCGCCGGACGTCGTGCAGGTGCCCATCGCCACGCACCACTTCGGTTCCGGCATCTGCTCCCACAGCCGCACCAGCGGCCCAGCCATCTTGGTCGTGAGGGTGCCGGCCACGATAAGCACGTCCGCCTGCCGCGGACTGGCCCGGAACGGGAACATGCCGAAGCGGTCGATGTCGTTCTTGGCCGTGGCGGTGCTCATCATCTCGATGGCGCAGCAGCTCAGGCCGGAAAGGAGCGGCCACAGCGAGTTGGCGCGGATCAGGTCCAGGATCCAGTCGGCCCGGGTGGGGATCACCTCCAGCAGGCCGTGGAACCCGCCGCGTGGATGCTCCTCCATGCCGAACTCGCGCAGCAGCTCGTCGCTGGCGGCCTGGTCCGCGATCACGATGGGTGGTGCGGCCGGCTCGGTCGGCTGGACGACCAGATCGGTCTGGTCGGGTGTGTTCAATGCCATCGCAGGTCTCCCTTCCGCCAGGCGTACAGCTCGCCGAACATCAGGATCGCAAGGAAGAGGCCAATCACGATCATGCCGGGCACTGCCACGGAACGCACGGTGATGGCCCACAGGTAGACGAAGATGATCTCGACGTCGAACGACACGAAGAGCAGCGCGTACAGGTAGAACGCCAGGCCGAAACGCGACCAGGTGTCGCCGATCGTGTCGATCCCGCTCTCGTATGGGAGCCCCTTCTGGGGTCGTGGCCGGCGATGCGTGATGAGCCACGAGAACAGGATCGTGCCGAAGACGAAGGTCGTGGCTGCGAACCCGAACCCGAGGACGTAGATCAATCCGGTCTGATCCATGTCAGTTCCGAGTCAGCTCCATCGGCCCGGCGCCGCTTCGCGCCTGGCGAATTGTTCACGGTTCAACTCTCGGCACGCGTCCGCAGAGCGATCGCCTGCCGCAGGAAAACAGTCTAGCAGTCAGGATTGCGGGCGTCGGTCAGCGACCAAGCCATGCCGCGTCGACCAGCAGGCGGAGCCCATCGCTGACCAGCGCATGCCCGCCAAGCACCACCGGGACCGATGCCTCTGCCGCCGCCTCGGTCAGCTCCGCCAGCCACGCTGTCTGCACCCGGGTGCGATCCAGGAAGTCCGACGCGAACCGTTCCTCTTCGGGCGGCCAGGCGGCGGCATCGGATGAGCCGACTCGCGCGGCCATCAGCACGCGGCTGTCCAGGATGACCGCATCCGCCAGCGTAGCCAGCTCTGCCACGAGGTCGGCCGGTCCGAGGCGACTGCTCCAATCGGCAAGCAGCGAACGCGGGGCGTGATCGCGGGCGGAGCGCATGCCGCGCTCCTCGATGAAGCAGCGCACCCGACAGGCCGACTCCGTCTCCAGGTAGCTCCACGCTGTGGACGGGACGCGGCCGGCCACGAGCAGCTGCGCCTCACGGCTGCGAATGACGTTTCCCACGGCCTCCAGGCCCGGGACCTCCAGCCCCCCGCCGCCGGGAAGCGTCGCCATCTCCAGGAAGGCGGCGACCACGCCGTCCAGCACCCGCGTGCCCGGTAGCCTGGTCGCCAACCGCATCAGGGCGAGATCGAGCGGCGTGTCGACGTCGAAGCGGGACCAGGGCGCGGCGGCCAAGTCGCGCCAGGCGAAGCCCGCATCCTCCAGGTAGCGCACGGCCGCGTTATCGGTGCCGCAGCCGGATAGCGCCGCGAGTGCGCCGTCCAGGTCGCCGGCGACCACGAACGCGTCGGCGCTGTAGCGGTTGTTGGCCACCACCTCACCCGGCAGCGGGGACAGGAGCTTCTCCAGCTGCCGGTCGCCAAGCAGCGCCAGCGCTCCCGCTCCGGCGTAGCCGATCGCGCCGACTGCGCGGCCGGCAACGAGCGCCTCCCTCCGGCCGGCGCGTGCCGCGGCGCTGAACCAGGCTCCCCAGTGGAAGTCGCCAGCACGGTCCGTGGCGACCGGCAGCCGCTCCACGACCGCGCCGGCGGCGCCCAGTCGCCGCGACAGCTCGGCGGCCAGCAGGCTCTGTCCGGCCATCGCCACGCCCGAATACGTGCCGGCGCTCGCCTCCCGCGGGCCGGGATCGACGACCAGGAGGAGGGGCGCTGCGCCGGAGCCGATTACCTCAGCCATCGCCCAGCAGGCGATGCATCTGCTCCAGGTGCATCAGGTCGTGAACGCCGGCGAAGAGCAGCCACTCGCCGCAGCGCAGGCGTCCGACGAGTGGGTGGTCGAGGTCACACGGCAAAGCCTCGTGGCCGGCGATCGCCCCTGCCGAGATTGCCATCGACCGCCGCGACTTGTCGAGGTAGCTGCGCAGAAGGTCGCGCGACGCGTCCGCCGGGCCTGGGATGCCCGGGCGCACCAGTGGCGCGGGGTCCGGCCACTCCCCGCTGGCGGCGAGGGCCGCGGCGTGCACCAGCCAGCGCCTGGCGGCAGTGGTGTGGGCGAATGCCTGGGCCACGTTCCATTCTCCCTCGCCGCCCGGTGCCCGAAGCAGCTCCTCAGTGGATGCGTCCAGCGCCGCGCCAAGCGCATCGGCAATCGCCTCTTGCTGGGCGAAGATTCCCGCGGCAGATCCCGCGCCGGATCGGCGGCGGATCTCGCGACGGAAGCTCATCGGTCCGCGATCGATGGCCCGCCAGACGGCCACGACATCGGGTGCGCGTCGCTCCAGGGCCTCCTGCCAGCGCGGCGGAGGCATCGGGTCTAGAGGCGCTCGAAGCGCTCGACCGGCAGGACGAAGACCGTGGCTCCGCCGACTTCCACCTCGACCGGGTAGGGCATGTAGAACTCACCCGGTTCCATGATCGGTGGCATGGGGTTCACGAACTGTCGCCGGGAGTGGCAGTTGGCGCTGATCAGCTCCAGCACGGCATCCACCTGGTCATCCTCGACGCCGACCAGGATGGTTGCGTTGCCCTGCTTGAGGAATCCGCCCGAGGAATGGAGGCGGGTCGCCCGGAACTCGCGCTCCAGCAGCGCGTCGACCAGGTTGGCGGCATCCTCGTTGTGCACGATCGCCGTGACGAGCTTCATGGGTGCTGGCTCAAGGTGCGGAGCACGGCTCGATTATGGCGCACGGGAGAAGCCGGGGGCCACCCGTCCACGCCCACGCGGCGGGTCTGAACCCCGTGCGTCAAGCGCGGAGAGTCAGTCCGCCGCCACTGAATCAGTCTGTAGCCACTGATGCAGGAATGAATCTGCGCCGACCGCGCGCGAGACGGTGGCCGCCACCCATTCACGAATGATTGACGTACCCGAAACCGGCCGCCAGGGCAGCGGGGACGGCATTGCTGCGCAGGCCAACATCCAATCTTGAATCGGCTTCGGGCGCCTGCCGGTCCGGTCCGCCGTTACGACCGTGCCTGCTGCCCTCGCGAAGCGGAGCCTGACCTGAGCCACAGCAGGCCGTCGCGGGCCAGCGGTACGCCACGGCGAATGGCCTGGAGCGCTTCGCGCGATGTTGCGGGCAACGCGGCGCGGATCACGGCGGCGTGGGCTGCGACCGCAGCACGATTTCGCTCGGTATCACGCAGGGCGAGCACGAATGCGACGGGATGGCCCACACGATGCTGCAGCGCATCCCGCTTCAACTGACCGCGCCGCAGCTGAGCCTGAAAATCCACCAGATTCGACTCGAGCTCGACATGCAGCCCTGCAAGGGCGCCGTCGAAGAGAGCGTCCGCGGCCTGCCCGGTGCCCTCGCCGGCCGGCACCTCGAATGCCACGCGCCAGCTTGCGTGGGCCTGCTGACGGAGCGCCTCGGCCAGATCGAGTTGCCCGCTGTCCCGTAGGCCGACGCCATGACCCGGGAAGGACCGCACCGAGAAGTCCATCCCCAGCGCGCCGAAGATCCGGGTCGTCACGAGGAGGGTGAGGTGGATGCTGCCTGCCTCGAGACGCGAGACGCTGGCCTGGGACACCCGCGCTCGGCGCGCCACGCGGGACTGAGTCCAACCAAGGGACATTCGCGCGGTCCTGGCCTCCAGGCCAAGGCGTGCCATCTGCATCCGTAGGCGGGCATGGGCTGCGTCCGACGGGCGGGTTCTGGCGGTTCCCATGCCCGAAATCGTGCCTGATGCGATGTTATCGGGCGATTAGTCGGCGCTTATGCATGAACGCATGCAGGTATGAGTGTGCGTCGGGCAGAGGCATGTGTCTGCCACCCACCCATTCGCAAATGGATGGAACCAAGGGCCGCGACCCGCATCGGCCAACCCCTATGCCGGGATGAATGGGCGTCGAATCCTGGAGAAAGGGCGCGTCCCCACATCCATTGCTGGATCGCGGGGCGGGCGAACCCGCAGGGCGGCCGCCTGGACGGCCAGCTTCAGGCCGCTGCTGGCGCCGCGGGCAACGCAGACGACGACGGCCCGTACTTATTCGGCTCCGGCGTGCCAGGCTTGGCGAAGAGAACAATCAGCCAAATCCCTCCGATGAGCGGGACGAAATTGATGAACCACCACCATCCGGACCGATCGGTGTCGTGGAGCCGGCGAACCTGGGCTGCCAGGGTTGGAAGGATCAGCCCAAGCGTCACGATCAGGTAAAGGATTGGGTACGTACTGAGGGCAAGATCGATGACAACGATCACGATCGCCGCGATCACATAGAACAGGATGAACCACCAGAATTCGGGCCTGCTCGCTCGTCCGCTGAAGCCGACGTATTTCCGCAGGCATGTCTGGACCGCTTCGACAGGACCCATCCCAACCTCCTCCACGGGCCGGCGCTTCGTGGAGGGCGGCGCCTCGCACCCGCGGCGGGAGTATAGGCGTGGGTGGTCGGCGGAATCGCCGCTCAGCGCACCGCGAAGATCAGAGGATCCACTGCAGCCTGAATGAGCTCGTCAGTGTCCTGGACGCGTCCGGCGCCGTCGACCACCCGGAAGCGCCGTGGCTCGTCGGCCGCGAGCTGCAGATACGCCGCGCGGACCCGTTCGAAGAAGGCCACGCCCTGAGTGTCCTCGAAGCGATTCCATTCGCCCGCGCGCTTTCGGCCCAGCCCAACCTCTACCGGCACGTCGATCACGATGGTCAGGTCCGGCAGCAGCCCGTAGGTGGCGAACCGCTGCAGGCGCCGCATCTCGTCGAGGTCGTTGCCGTAGCCTGCGCCCTGGTAGGCCAGCGACGAATCGAGGTAGCGAGCGCAGATGACGTGCTCGCCGCGCTCGAGCGCGGGTTGGATGACGCGGGCGGTGTGCTGTGCGCGGGCAGCGGCGTAGAGCAGCGCATCGGCGCGTGGATCGAGGTCGTCGGAAACGTCGCGGAGGTGCAGGACCAGGCGACGGACCTCCTCGCCCAGCGGCGTCCCGCCCGGCTCGCGGGTGACCAGCACCCGCTCGCCGCGTGAAAGAAGCCATTCGCCCAGGTGGCGGGCGGCCGTCGTCTTGCCGCTGCCCTCCGAGCCCTCCAACGTGATGAACCTGCCGGGGGAGCTCAGCGCCACGCGCGGCCCTCGTCGGCCATCAGCTCAACCCGGCGATTGGGCTCCGTTCCACGCGACCGGGACATGACGTTGTTGCGCTCCGCCATCTGGTGCTGCAGGCGCCGGACATAGGCGTTCTGCGGGTCCAGCTCCATCGGATTGCCTGAGGCCTGCACCAGCCCGATCGCCTCGGCCGTCTCGCGCAGAGCCGCCTCGGACGGATCGGCCTCAAGGTCGAACAGGCTGGCCAGCAGGTTCTCCATCTGCAGGATGGTGTTGGTCTTGAGCACGTAGATCGGGATGCCGTTCGACTCTGCGTCGCGCAGGGCGGACGGCTTGCGGCGGTAGTAGTTGCGCAGCGTGACCACCGCGTCGGCCTCGTCCAGCTCGCGGGCGCTGGTGACCGGCACGCCAAGCTCGCGGACCGCCTGCTCCAGCCGCTTGCGGCTCACTCCAAAGGCGAACAGGTTGAGGGGCCGATGGCTGCGGTTGGCCGATCGAGGCCGGCTCGCGCCGACCGGCTGCTCGATCAGGTCCTGCTCGGAGGCCTGGGTGTCGCGCAGCGCCTGCTCCAGCGAGCGACGCGGGTCGGACGTCTCGGAGGGCTCGAAGCGGTCGCCGGACAGCCGCTCGCCCGGCAGCGAGCGACCGCTGCGCGCTCCGGCGCCGCCCCGTCCAGGCAGCGGCCGCAGGCCGGTCGCGCCGCCCATGCCACCCGACCCACCACGACCCCGGCCGAAGGCACCGAAGCTGCCGCTCGGCTCAAGCGGGGCGAAGGCCGGATTGCCCGCCGAAGTCTCGCTGATGCGGTAGTCGTACTTGGTCGCCGCCCGCAGCTCTCCGCCGTCGCGCCAGCGCGACTCGGGCGGGACCATGTG
>JBDUEE010000026.1:0-17889 GCA_040002615.1 Chloroflexota bacterium
CGGCGGCGGCTGGCCGATGAGCGTGTTCCTGACGCCGGATCTTGAGCCATTCTTCGGCGGCACCTACTTCCCGCCCGATGACCGGCACGGCCTGCCGGGCTTCCGGCGCGTCCTCACTGCAATCTCCGACGCATATGGCAACCGGCGCGACGAGGTGGCGGCCCAGGGGCGGCAGCTGGCCGCGCACCTGCGCGAGCAGCTTGCCGTGCGGGCTGGGACGACCGATCCCGAGCTGAGACAGCTGGAGCTCGCCGCGTCGCGACTGGCGGGCTCATTCGATGGTGTGCACGGCGGCTTTGGCGGTGCTCCGAAGTTTCCAGCGCCGATGACCCTGGAGTTCATGCTGAGGGCATGGCGACGGACGGGCGACGAGGCAACCTTGCATATGGTCACCCTCACCCTCGACCGCATGGCAGGCGGCGGCATCCACGACCAGCTGGCTGGCGGATTCGCGCGCTACAGCACCGACGCCCATTGGCTGGTGCCCCATTTCGAGAAGATGCTGTATGACAACGCCCAGCTGGCGCATGCGTACCTCGAAGCATTCCGGGCAACGGGCACAACGCGATACGCAGACGTGGCGCGCGGCACCATCGACTTCATGATGCGCGAGCTCGGGACCGAGGAGGGCGGCTTCGCCTCGGCCCTGGACGCCGATACCGATGGCGAGGAGGGCCGCTTCTACACCTGGAGCCACGACGAGTTCATGGCCGCCCTTGGTGATGCGGGGGTCAATGATGCCGAAGCCCGATTATTGGCCGATTACTGGGGCGTTTCTGCCAGCGGCAACTGGGAGGGGCGGTCGATCCTGAACGAGGCCGGGCCGGCACCTGCCGCGAACCTCGTGGAACGTGGCCGAGCGGCGCTGCTGGCCGTCCGTGAGCGGCGGACTCATCCGGGCCGCGATGACAAACAGCTCGCCGCCTGGAACGGCATGGCACTGCGCGCGCTGGCCATCGTGGCGCTGGGCCTCGGCGAGCCGCACCACATCGAGGCCACCCGCGCCGTGGTGCGCTTCGTGCGCGGCTCGCTGCTGCGCGATGGGGATCGGCTGTGGCGGACGGCGCGTGCGGGACGGTCACACACGCCGGGCTTTGCCGAGGATTACGCCAACGTGGCCGACGGCCTGCTGGCCGCCTATTCCGCCCTGGGCGACACCGAGGATCTCCAGCTGGCGGTGCGCCTGGTCGATCGGCTGCTTGCGGACTTCTGGGATGACGCCAGCGGGACGCTGTTCGACACCGCCGTCGAGCACGACCAGGTCGTGGCCCGCCCGCAATCTCTGCTCGACAACGCCACGCCCTCTGCCAACGCGGTCGCGGCCGATGTCCTGCTGCGGCTGGCGCTGCTCACCGGCGAGGCGGACTATGACCGCCGCGCGCGCAGCATTCTGCGGGCTGTGGCACCCGCATTCGAGCGCCAGCCGTCGGCATTCGGCCGCATGCTGAGCGCCACCGACCGCGCGCTGTCGCCATTGCTCGACGCGGTCATTGCCGGCGATCCGGGAGAAGCCGCGGCCGTTGAGCTGCGGCAGTCGGTGGCGCGACCATACGCACCTGACCTCGTGATCGCGCCGCTGGCGCCGGACGCGACGTCGGCCGCATGGCCGTTATTCGACGGAAAAGTCGCGCGTGACGGCGCCCCCACCGCATACGTCTGCCGCGGCTACGCGTGTGACGCGCCGACGACGGATCCGGCCGTGGCGGCCGAGCAGGTCGCCCGGCTTACTGTCAGCCCGGCAGGAAGCTGAGGCGAACCGTCCTGACCGAGCTGTCCGGATTCGGATCCAGCAGGGCGACCGACTGCCACGTGCCCAGCTCTGTGCGGCCGGCAACGACAGGCAGGGTGAGGCTGGGAGATACCAGCAGCGGGAGCACGTGATCGGCGCCATGGCCGACCGACCCATGGCGGTGCCGCCAACGATCGTCTCGCGGCAGCATGCGGTCCAATGCGTCGAACAGGTCCGTCTCTGAGCCGGCGCCGAGCTCCATGACCACCACGCCGGCGGTGGCATGAGGCACGAAGACGTGGAGTATGCCATCCCCGTCGCCGGCGACTTCACGCAGGAAGGCGGTGCATGCATCGGTCAGGTCAAAGAGGCCCCGGCGGGAGTCGGTGCTGACGCTCAGCTCGCGGGTCTGCATAGCGGCGAGCGTACCCGACTGCTGGGCGCTGCGGCTATGATGCGCGCCGATGAATCCGCCGCCTCCCGAGCAACCCGACCAGACCGTGCAACCAGCGCATCCCTCGCGCCGCAGAACCTACCTTCTGCTGGGCCTGGCCGGGTCGGCGCTGCTCGCCGTGGCGGCCTCGGTGCTGCTCGGTGCATGGGCAGGCACGCCGGCTCTATCCGTCAATCCGTCCGCCAGCCCATCGCCGAGTCCCAGTCCGACCCCGCAGCCGACTGCCACGCCTCAGCCGACGCCCAGGCCCTTCGACCAGTCCATGCTCAGCCACCGCTACACGGTGCTCGTGATCGGCGAGGACTCGGATCGGGCGCGCGAGGCACGCGGCACGACGACGCGGACCGACTCGATGATCGTTGTAAGCCTGGCGCCGAAGCAGAAGCACCTATCCATGATCAGCATCCCGCGCGACACGGTTGACATCCCGCTGGCGAACGGCCTGACATACGGCGGCAAGGTGAATGGCATCGCCTGGGAATACGGCTATGAGGGGCTGGTCGGCGCGATCGAGACCCTTCTGGCGGTGCACATCGATGCATACCTCAAGGTCGACATGGACAATTTCGTTGAGCTGGTGGACGCGGTCGATGGCGTGAAGGTCACCAACACGGAATGGCTCAACGATGCGCACCTGAACCTCTCGCTGGGACCCGGAACCTTCCGACTGGATGGCGCCACCGCGCTCAAGTACGTGCGCAGTCGGTACACGACCAGTGACTATGCGCGGGCCGCTCGCCAGCAGCACGTGCTGCTGGCGCTGGCGCGCAGGTACCTGAATCCCGAGGTGCACTGGAACCTCGACAAGGTGCTGCTCATGCTTGACTCATTGAAGACCGATATCGACCTGGCCGACCTGCCGACGCTCATGGAGATGGGCCGCCGCTCGAGGAAGGCCGACGTGGCGACGATGGTTCTCAGCCCGCCGCGTTTCGCAACGTTCTGGGGCGAAGAGCCGAATTCGCTCCGCGGCTGGATCATGATCCCGAACCTGGCCGAGATGCGCGCATACACCAAGGCGGTGATGGGCGACTGATCGATCCGGGGACGGACGAGACTCAGTGTGCGGTCGTGGCCACCATGGTCGCGCGGGTGCCGCATCGGTAGCAGGACTCGTCGGCGGCCCGAATGGTTGCGCCGCAGTTCGCGCAGCTCACCGCCAGGTCGGCTTCGCAACGGGTGCAGAAGCGGGCTCCGGGTGGGTATTGCAGCCCATCGACCGGGCAGTACGGCACTCCGCGAGGCGCCTCGATCGCCCCGTCCGGCGCGCGCGGCAGGCGGAGGGTGGGCTGCACCACCGACTCGGCATTGATGCTTACCTGCGAGACCCGCAGATAGCCGATCACCAGCCACGCGACGTAGAGGGCGGAGAGGCCCAGCAGCATGTACGGCAGGAGCGTGGCGATGGCGCCCGCGATATCGTCGGCGAACCACTCGATGAGGTCGCGGATGGCTTGCATGGCCCGGCGATTCTAGCATCGGGTTCCGGCCGATCGGCGGGCGAGCGCTGCTACACTCGGCTCCCATGCCGCGGCCAAAGCTGGACCCTGCCACGCCCCTGACGGACCTCCACGTGCACCTGGGTGCGGCCGTCACACCGGCCATCATGTGGGGCATCGCCCACGCCCAGGGCATCCGACTGCCGACCAAGGATTACTGGGAATTCCGTGACCTGATCACCGTCGGTCGTCGGCGCCGGTCCTTCCAGGCCTACCTCGACCTCTTCCACTGGACGGAGCTGATCCAGTCCAGCCCGATCGCTGTCGAGCGGAGCGTGTACGAGGTCATCGGCGGCGCCTACCGCAAGAGCAACATCACGCAGCTGGAGCTGCGCTTCAACCCGATGAAGCGCAACCGCGGAGGCGAGCAGGACCTCGACCACATCATCGCGGCCGCGGTGCGCGGCATGGACAAGGCCGTGCTCGAGTATCCGCAGGTGCGCGCCGGGCTCATCTTCTGCCTGGACCGGGCATTCGATTTCGACCTTAACGAGATCATCGCCGCCAAGGCAATCGCCTGGCAGGATCGCGGTGTGGTGGCGGTCGACATCGCCGGACCGGTGGTGCCCGGCTTTCGCTTCGCGGACTACCGTGACCTGTTCGCACGCGTTCGGCGCGCAGGCCTTGGCGTGACCGTCCACGCCGGCGAGACGGGCGGGCCGGAGGAGGTTCGCGAGGCGGTCGAGGCGTTGGAGCCGACGCGCATCGGGCATGGCATCAAGAGCGTGCGCGACCCCAAGGTGATGGGCCTGCTCCGTGAACGGGGTGTGGTCCTCGAGGTCTGCCCGTCGTCCAACCTGCAGACTCGCGTGCTCGCCAGTCACGCCGAGCTTCGCACCGTGATGCGCAGCCTGGTCGACAACGGCGTGCGATTCGCGCTTTCGACCGATGGCCCGGAGATGCTGCGCTCCTACCTGCGCGACGAGATCGATCTCCTGCTGCGGCAGGAGATCCTGTCAATGGAGGAGGTCCAGCACGCGCTGACCACCGCCCTTCAGGCCTCGTTCGTCCGTGGGGCGCCGGTGCCCGGTCGAGCACGCGACTCGTCGAACGGAAGGCCGATCAGGCGTGCGCCCTTCACCCTCGAGGTCGAGGTCTAGGCTGGTATCCTGCCGGCCGTGTCCTCGATCTGGCGACCTATCCGCGAGCAGCAGGCCGCTCGCAGCCTGATGGTCATCGTCGCCCATCCGGGCGACGAAGCGTTCGGGTTCGGCGGCGCGATTGCACAGGCCGCCGGTTCAGGTGCCTATGTCGTGGTCGTGTGCGCTACACGAGGCCGGTTCGATCCACGGCTCGTCGAGAAGCCTCCCGCGCCTGGCGGCCGCAACCGTCATTACTCCCGGCCGGTGGTGTGGCGCAACCTGGATACCGTTCGCGAGGACGAGCTGCGCCGTTCGGTGGCGCTGCTGGGCGTGAACGTGCTGCGCGTCCTGGATTACGCCGAGGAGGCGCTGGCCACGGCCGATGCTTCCGAGCTCACCGGTCGGCTGGTGGAACCGATTCGAATGCATCGGCCGGAGGTGATCCTGACCTTCGGCCCCGACGGCGTCACCGGCGATGCCGACCACATGGCCGTCAGTCATGCCGTCGATGCTGCCTTCGGGCTCGCTGCCGAGCCGCTCGCCTACGAGGATGACCTGGAGGAGGACCAGGTGGCCTGGCGTGCGGCGAAGCTCTATCACCTGGTCGTTCCGCGTGCACAGCTTGCTGCGCTGGGCGAGGTGGCGCCACCCGACTACGGGTCGCCGGACGGGACGGACACGCTCACGCTGGAGCTGGGCGAGCTCAGCCGCCTGAAGCTGGCCGCCATCAGCCGCCATGTCTCACAGACAGGCTCGGATGGCCCATTCCACGACTGGACACCGGAGATGCGCGACGGCTTTCTGGGCACTGAGCATTTCCGCCTGGCCGTCTCCAACCTGCCGGTCACGGCGGGTACGGTACCGGCCCTTCGCGAGACGTCGATCTGGGACGGCCTGCCCTAGTCGACACAACATAGGTAGCGTCGGTCCAGGCGCGCGTCTGGTAGGCTCGACGCTGCCCAGCCCCGATGATGGAAAGGACGCCGTAGCTCGGCATGGCCGATCAGCTGACCAACGAAAACATCATGGCCGCACTCGGCCAGGTCAAGGACCCCGAGATAGGGCGCGACCTGGTGAGCCTGGGCATGGTCAAGGGGATCGAGATCAACGGCACCGCGGTCGATCTGACTGTGGAGCTGACCACGCCGGCCTGTCCGCTGAAGGCGAAGATCGAGTCGGACATCGTCGATGGCTTGGAGGCGCTGGGCGCCACCACCGTCCGGGTCGACTGGGCCAGTAACGTCAAGCGCTCGTTCGGCGGCCCGGCCGCCGACCTCATCCCGGGCGTGAAGAACACGATCGCGGTGGCTTCGGGCAAGGGCGGCGTGGGCAAGACCACCGTCGCCGTCAACCTGGCCGTCAGCCTCGCCCGCGACGGCGCCACGGTCGGCCTGCTGGACGCCGATATCACCGGGCCCAACGTGCCACTGATGATGGGCACCGTGGGAGCCCACGTGACCGGCAACAGTGGCCGCGTCAACCCGGTCATCAGCCACGGCGTCAAGATGATGAGCATCCAGTACTTCCTGACCGGCGACGCGCCGGTCATCTGGCGCGGACCGCTCATCCACTCGGCCATCCAGCAGTTCCTGCGCGACGTGGAGTGGGGCGAGCTCGACTACCTCGTCATCGACCTGCCACCGGGAACCGGGGATGCGGCGCTCTCCATCAGCCAGCTCATCCCACTCTCCGGCGCGGTGGTCGTCACGACGCCGCAGGAAGTGAGCCTCATGGACGCGCGCAAGGCGATCGGCATGTTCAGCAAGGTGAACGTGCGAACCATCGGCGTGGTCGAGAACATGAGCGGCTTCATTTGCCCCGAATGCGGCACCGAGCACGACATCTTCGGGTCCGGCGGCGGCGCAACCATCGCCCGGGAGCTGGAGCTCGAGGTCCTGGGCCGCATTCCGCTGGAGCCGGGCGTCCGCACCGGTGGAGACGCGGGAGTGCCCATCACATCGCCTCAGCATCCGTCCAGCGCCGAGTCCGCCGCAGCGACCGCCATGCGGGAGCTGGCGCGAACGGTTGCCGGGCGAATCAGCGTGCTGGCGGCGCCATTTGCGGCCGCCACTGCATAGATCGGAAGGACCACGCGCCCGCGCTGAAGCGGTCCTAACGTACTGCCGCCGGGGGGTGCCGTGGCATCCCGCGCGTGGTTAGACTCCGCGCATGCGAATCGCTGTCATCTCCGACGTCCACGCCAACCTGCCCGCCCTGCGAGCCGTGATCGAAGATGTCACGGCCATCGGCTGTGATGCCGTGTGGTGCGCCGGCGACCTGGTGGGGCGTGGCCCGCATCCGAACGAGGTTGTGGACGAAATTCGCCGGCTGGCGATCCCCTGTGTGCAGGGCAACTGGGACGAGGCATTGGGCATGGGCCGCGAGGTGACGGGCAGCATCTGGGCGTCGCCCGAGGCCGAAGCGGAGGGCTACGCCTCGCTGGCGTGGACCGCAAGCCGGCTCAGCGAAGAGAACACCTCGTGGCTGCGCCAGCTGCCGGCCAGCATGCGCATGGAGATCGAGGGCCGCACCGCGCTCATCTTCCACGGGACCCCGCTCAAGCAGAACGAGTACCTGTGGGAGGATCGTCCTTCGCGCTACTTCGCCCGCATCGCCAGTGATGAGGGGGACGACATCTTTTGCTTCGGGCACACGCACCAGACCTTCCAGCGCGTCCTTGGACAGGCGCATTTCGTGGCGGCGGGCTCCGTCGGTTGTGGTGGCGAGGGCGACTCGCGAGCCCGCTACGCGGTCCTGTACGTGACGGATTCCGAAGTGGTGGTCGGCTTCCGCAGCGTCGAGTACGACCAGGACGCGGTGGCGCGCGACATGGCTGTCGCGGGGCTGCCGCTGGGCCTGCTGCTCGTCCCGCCGGTGCCGCATCCGCTGGTTGACCCGGGCACGATCACGGTCGAGCCTCTGGAGGCCTCCGCGCAGGCCTGATTCGCCGTCACGCGGCTTTCGACTCCCGTTCATACGGCCGGCCGACCGATGCCGGGGCCATGCTGCGACCCACCACCCCGGCCAGCACGATGATCGTGATCAGGTAGGGCAGCGCGCTGTAGAACTGCAACGGGATGGATGTCAGGAACTGCCCCAGGGGTCCCTCCGGAGCGGCAAATCGGATTGAGCGCTCGAGGCCGATCGAGGCGGTGAAGAGGATCGCTGCGCCGAGGGCGCCGATCGGTGTCCAGCGCCCGAAGATCAGCGCCGCCAGCGCGATGAATCCGCGTCCGGCCGTCATTTCTCCCTGGAAGGCGCTGCCGAACTCGATGATCAGGTAGGCGCCACCCAGGCCGGCGAAGATGCCGCCCAGGATCACGTTGCGGTAGCGCAGCCGGATCACGTCAATGCCGACCGTCTCGGCAGCCTTCGGGTGCTCACCCACGGCCCTGGTCCGCAGGCCCCAGCGGGAGCGGAAGAGAAGGACCTGCAGCACGATCACGCTGATGAGCATGATCAGCGCGATCGGCCCGACCCCAATGAAGGATTTCAAAAGGAAGCCAAGCACCGGGATGTCGACCACGAACTGCGGCAGCCGGAGAGCCTGGAACTGGCCGGCCGAAGGCGGCGAATGCGGACTGACCAGCAGGTTGAGGTAGCCCGTGATGCCGACGGCGAAGATATTGATGATGGTGCCGCTGATGATCTGATCGGCGCGCACGCTGATCGACAGCCAGGCGTGCACAGCCGAGACCGCCATGGCCGCCAGGATGGCCGCCGCCAGGCCGATCAGCAGCGGCAGCTTGATGCCCATGATGCCCAGGCTGAGGTCTGGGACCAGCTGACCGGCGAGCGACGCTGTCCACCATGCGACGAAGGCGGCCGTCAGCATCATCCCCTCGATGCCGATGTTCACCACGCCCGAGCGCTCGTTCATGAAGCCGCACAGCGCACCGAGTGCGATGGGCGTGGCGGCCGCCATGATCGTCGGTGCCAGGACTGGCAGCTGCGCGATGACGTAGACGACGAACTGGATGATCAGCCCGATGACCGGGATGTCGAAGATGGCGTCCATCGATCGCTACCTGCTGACCTGCTCGCCGTAGGTTCGGCTGACGGTCTGCAGCTCGTCGCTGACCCCCGTGCCGGCCGTCCTGACCCGTAGCACGCGCCGAACGATCAGCTCCGCGGCCAGGAAGAACAGGATCACCGCCTGCAGGACGCTGACCATCTGGGCGGGGATGCCGGCCTGCACCTGCATCAGCCCTGCGCCAGCCTGCATCGCGCCGAACAGCAGCCCGGCAAACAGGATGCCCACTGGATGCGCCCGCCCCAGCAATGCCACCGCGATGGCATCAAAGCCAACTGTGGTGCCGTATGAGGCTGGCATATACCCAACCTCGCCCAGGATCTCGCCGGCGCCGGCAAGTCCCGCCAGCAGGCCGCAGATCGACATGGTCAGGATCGTGATCCAGCGTGGGTGCATGCCGGCATAGCGCGCCGCGTCCGGGCTGGCGCCCACTGTTCGGATCTCGAAGCCGACCGTGCTGCGAAAGAGCAGCCACCAGGCGAGCGGCACCGCCACCGCCGCCAGCAGCAGTCCCAGGTGTCCGTTGCGCCCGATGATGTCCGGCAGCGAGGCAGCCACGATGGCATCCGTTCGGCCGAATGTGACCTCCGGTCCCGTGCCGCGCAGGGGGCCGCCGATCACGTACGACACCAGGTGAATGGCAACGAAGTTGAGCATGATCGTGGTGACCACCTCGTGGGCGCCCGTAAATCCCTTGAGGAAGCCGGGGATGAAACCCCAGGCCAGGCCGCCCGCCATGCCGGCCAGCAAGCTGACGGGGATTGCGAGCAAGGCCGGCTGGTGGTTCATGGCGATCGCGGCAGTGCTGGCGCTCAGGGCTCCCACCAGGAACTGTCCCTGAGCGCCGATGTTGAACAGTCCGCCCTTGAAGCCGATCCCCACCGCCAGGCCGGCCAGGATCAGCGGCGTGGCGTTGACCAGCGTGTTGACCAGGGCATTTCCGGATCCAAAGGCGCCGACCGCCAATGCCTGGTAGGCCGTCAGCGGCAGGGTTGGATCGAAGCCGCCGAGCAGCGCGCTGGAGAGGATCATGAGCAAGGCTCCGAAAACCAGCGCCAGTGCGATGGCGATGGCCGGCAGCTGCGCCACGTCCCGGACCCGCAGCAGCAACGAGCGGGCAGGACGCTCGCTCACGAGACTTCCTCCAACGTCTGCGGTTGCACGCCGCTATCGCGACCCCCGGTCGCCATCAGCAGACCGACATCTTCACGATCGGCGGTTCGACCGTCGAGGACTGCCACCACCTTCCCGCGGAACATGACGCCGATGCGATCGGAGAGCTCCAGCACCTCGTCCAGCTCGGCGGAGACCAGCAGAATTGCCACGCCGCTGTCCCGGCGAGCGATGGCCTGGCGATGGATGAACTCGATGCTGCCGACGTCCAGGCCGCGGGTCGGCTGGTCGAGAACCAGCAGCTTCAGCTCGCCCTCGAACTCACGCGCCACCACGACCTTCTGCTGGTTGCCGCCGGACAGCGTCCCGCAGGGGACCTGGGCGGATGGTGTGCGTATGTCGTACTTGGTAATTGCCTCCTCCGCATACGCATCGATCGCCTCGTCGTCGCGCAGCAGCCCGTGCGCGTATGGCGGGTGGTAGTAGTCGTTGAGCACCAGGTTGTCGCTCACCGGGAAGCTCAGCACCACGCCGAAGCGATGCCGGTCGCCAGGCACGAAGGCCAGTCCCAGGTCATGGAGGTGACGCGGCGAGGCGCTGGTGGTATCGACCCCGTCGAGCTGGACCTTGCCTTTGGTGGCGTGCCGCATTCCCACCACCGCCTCGACCAGCTCATCCTGGCCGTTGCCGGCCACGCCGGCGATGCCGAAGATCTCGCCGGCACGCACCTCGAAGCTCACGTCGTGGACGACCTCGTGGCCGCGGTCGTCGCGGACCTTCAGGGCGGTCACGCTCAGCATGGGCCGTGCCGGATGGCTCACGCCACGGTCAACGGTCAGCTCAACTTCGCGACCGACCATGAGCTCGGCCAGGTCGTCCTCATTCGTCTCGGCCGGGATGCGGCTGCCAACCACCTTGCCACGGCGGATGACCGTGATCCGATCCGCGACCTCAAGCACTTCGTACAGCTTGTGGCTGATGAAGATGATGGCGTACCCCTCGCCCCGCAGCTTGCGCAGGACGCTGAAGATCTCCTTCGTCTCCTGCGGGGTCAGCACGGCGGTCGGCTCGTCCAGGACCAGGACGCGGGCGTTGCGGTAGAGGGCCTTCAGGATCTCGACGCGCTGCTGCCATCCGACCGAGAGCGAGCCCACCGGCTTGTCGGGATCGATCTCCCAGCCGAAGCGCTCGCCCAGCTCGCGGATGCGCCGATTCGACGCTGAGCGGTCCACGAAGACCGGTCCAGCCATAGGCTCCTCGCCGAGCAGGATGTTCTCTGCGACCGAGAGCACCGGTACCAGCATGAAATGCTGGTGCACCATGCTGATGCCGCGCCGGATTGCATCGTGTGGACTGCCGATCTCGACCGGCTGGCCGTCCAGCAGGATCTGGCCGGCGTCCGGCACGGCCAGGCCGTAGAGGATGTTCATCAGCGTGCTCTTGCCCGCGCCGTTCTCACCCAGCAGGGCGTGAATCTCGCCCTCGCGGACGTCGAGATCGATGCCGTCGTTGGCCAGCACGCCGGGGTAGCGCTTGGTGATGCCACGCATCTCGAGTACGGGCGCACCGCCCCCGCCGGTCGCCTGGGAACGGTCAGTCGTCACATCAGCCAATGGATGTCCCGAAATGTGTCATGAGCGGACCGGCCCCGTGGACCGGTCCGCTCACATGCTCTGGCAAGCCGCGTGATTATCGGCTCAGGTGCCCGGGTCCTCGGTCCCGGCATAGCACAGGTTGGACGGCTGGCACGGATCGAGATAACCCGGGTCATCCGCTGGCAGCCCCATCGCATCGAAGGCTTCGGTGACCTTGGTCTTGATGTCGTCCGTGATGACGTTGCCATCGAACTGGTAGTAAGGCGACACTCCGATGCCCTCGTTGTCCGCTCCGTAGAAGACGTTGCTGCTGCGCGGCGACCCACTCGCGAAGGACTCGATGGCCTCTCGCACCGCCTTACTCAGGTGCTTCTCGGCGCTTGTGACGATGCACACGGCCTGGTCGGGCAGGGAAATCCACTGGTCGACGTCCACGCCGATGCCGTAGATGCCGGCCGCCTGGACCGACTGCAGCACGCCATTGCCGGTCTTGCCGGCCACCTGGAACATGACGTCCACGTCGCTGTTCTGAGAAAGGAGCTGGTCGGAAAACGACTTGCCGGTGGTCGGGTCGTTGAATGCGACGCCCAGGTCGTTCGAGACGTACTTCAGGTCGACCTTGATGTCCGACTTGATGCTCTTGGCGCCGTTCTCGTAACCGCGCATGTAGTTCACGACCGGCGGGATCGTGCCGGAGCCGCCGATGGCCGCAATGTGGCCGCTCTCAGAGATGCTGGCGGCCGCGATGCCGACCAGGTAGCCGGCCTGCGCCTCGTTGAAGATGAGGCTCTCGTAGTTGTCGAGCGGGTCATTGGCCTGGAACTGGTCCACGCCGACGAAATGGACGTCCGGGTTCGCCGTCGCCGCCTCGAGCGTGGCGGCACCAATTGCGAAGCCGACGGTTACGATCACGCTGTAATCGTCGTCCAGCAGCGTCTGGATGTTGGTGGCATAGTCCGCCGAATTCGCCGTCACGATGGCCTTCGGGCTGGGGGCGCCAATCGACGCTGCTCCCTGCTGCGCACCGAGCCAGCTGTACTCGTTGAAGTTCTTGTCGTCGAGCGTGCCGACGTCGGTGACGACGCCGATCTTGGCGTCGCTGGTGCCGGTCGCCGTAACGGGCTCTGGCGTTGCCGCGGCGATATCGCCCTTGTCACGGCACAGGCCCTTGCCAACGTCGATGGTCCCGCCGCTGCCCTGGCATGAAGCCAGCACGAGCGAAATTGCCATCAGGGTCGCGACACCCGCAAACCGTCGCTGCATCCGCATGGATACTCCTTCACCCCGTTTAGGGGTCTCCTACCGGTCCCGATGCGCGATACGCTCGGGCACAGCTGGCCTGGGCGCAATGCCGGCCGAATGGGCCGCATCATACTGCCCAGCCGATGCGCCACTCAAGGTAATTCGGCAACGTCGCGGGAGCCCGAGCGGGTCATCCCACCCGTATCATCCGACCGATGCAGAGCCGGCCCCCGCCAACGCCCGTGCTGGTCATCTTCGACCTGGACGGGGTGGTCTACCGCGGGCACGAGCCGATCGCCGGAGCGACCGGCCTGGTGGCCGCGCTGCGCGCCGCAGGTCGGCAGGTGCGCTTCGCCACCAACAACTCGATGGCCACCCGGCAGGCGTACGTCGAGCGTCTGGCGGCGCAGGGCATCGCCACCACGGTCGACGAGATCGTGATCTCCACCTGGGCCACCATCCAGCACCTCCGTGCCCATGAGCCGGGCATCCGGCGCCTGATGGCGCTGGGCGCGGAGGGGATGCTGTCCGAGCTCAGGGGAGCGGGCTTCGAAACCATCCACGCGGCATCGGCGGCGCCGGCGGGATGGTACGGCGCGCCATTGGCCGATCCCTTCGACGCGGTGATCGCCGGCCTCGATCCTGCGGTCGACTTCCGATCGCTGGGTATTGCCGCTGCCGCCCTGCGCCAGGGGGCCCGATTCGTGGCCACAAACGCGGACCTGCGCTACCCGACGCCTGATGGCTTCGTGCCTGGCGCTGGAAGCATCGTCGCCGCACTGCGGGCGGCCTCGGGAGTTGAGCCGCTTGTGATCGGCAAACCGGAGCCGGCCATGTTCCAGGCCGTCCTCGAATCGGCCGGCGTCGCCGCCGCGGCTGCCCTGGTCATCGGCGACAACCCCGACTCGGACATTCCCGCCGCCCACCGCGCGGGGATTCCGGCGTTGCTGGTGCTGACCGGCATCGCCGACGCGCGGCTGGCCGAGGGCTTGGAGGGGGAGCGGAGGCCGGACTGGGTGGTGGCGGATCCGATGGAGGCCGCCGCGCTGCTTGGCCTGAGCCTTAGCTGATGCCGGCCCAGGCGTTCCACTCTTGCTCCGCGTTCGTCGCTGCCGTTCGCAGGAAGGCATGCGGTCCGAATCCGCGGCGAAAACCGTTCACCGCGATGGCGACCAGCTCCGCCGGAGTCAGGCGCTGCGCCACCGCTACCCGCGCCATCTCGTTGCTCAACGTGGTGTCAGAGACGGTGCGGTCATCGGTCGAAAGGGAGACGCTCACCCCGGCCCGATGGAGCCGGCCGATCGGGTGCTCCTCGAGCGAGGCCACGATTCCTGCCTGCACATTGCTCGTCGGGCACAGGTCGAGCGTCACGTCCCGCTCCCGCACGGCGGTTATGAGCGCCGGGTCGTCGGCGGTGGTGGGTCCGTGGGCGATGCGGCGCACGCCGAGCGCCAGCGCCTCGCGGATGCGCTCCGGGCCGGGCACCTCGCCGGCGTGCGCCGTGAGCGCCAGGCCGCCGTCCTCGGCGGCGCGGAAGGCGGCCGCATGCGGGGGAGCCGGGTACGAGGCCTCGGGTCCGGCCAGGTCGAAGCCGACCACCGGCGCGCCGAACTCGGCCGCGGTGCGAGCCAGGATCACGTTGGCGCCTGGTGGATGGGACCGCATGGCGGTCACGATCAGCACCACCAGCGGGCTGCCCGTGTCGCTCTGGCGCGAACCCTCGGCCACGCCGCCCGCCACCGCCTCGATCACGTCGGCAACCGACAGTCCGCCGCTAAGATGCAGTCGCGGAGCCCAGCGCACCTCCGCATACCGCACCCCGTCCGCGGCAAGGTCCTGGACCAGCTCGCTGGCCGCGCGACGCAGGCTTTCTGCAGTCTGCAGCAACGTGATCGGCAGGTCGAAATAGGTGAGCAGCTCCGCCTGGTCGCGGCAGCGTGCGGGCGCCACCATCCGCCGCCGCGCCTCGTCGAGGGTCAATGGGGTGCCGCTGGCGGCCGCCAGCTCGACCGCCGTCTCCGGCCGTAGGGCACCGTCAAGGTGCTGGTGTAGCTCAGCTTTTGGCAGGCCGCGCAGTTCAGCCGACTCGGGAGGCCAGGCTTGCATCGAAGCATCATAGGTTCCGCTTCAATGAGCCGGTCTCGTCTGCCCGGGTACCTGGGTGTGCTGCTCCTTGGAGCGATGCTGGCCGCCCGACCCGCGGGAGCGGATGCCGCGGACCCGACGACAACAGCGGAGCGCCTGGCCCTGCTGCGCACCGCTGCCGCCAGGGCTGACGAGGGCCTGGAGGCGCTGATCGGGCAGATGCTTCTGGCGGTCGACGCCGGGCGGCGTGGCTCCGCCCTGACGGTCGAAGGAGACCAGCCACCGGCGCCCGAGTTCGCGGCAGCCGCTGACTTTGCGGCGACTGCCGCCGCCATGGCGATTGTCGTGGAGCGGAGCACCGCGTCGCTGGATGCCACGCTCGCGGCGGTCGCCCCGTCATTTGGCGGCCTGCCTGATGGCCCGCACGCGGTTGCACTTGAACGCCTCAGGCTGCAGCTGACCGCGGCCGGCCAGGCCAGCGGCCCGTTCGTCCGCCGACGGCATGCGGCCGACGACACGCTCGTCGCCCTGGCCGATGCCCTGGCGGCGCTTGCCGACGACGATGCGACGGCTGCTCTCGACGCCCTGGACCGTGCCGACGCTGAACGGGCCGCGGTCGCCGCGTGGAAGCAGCCACCGAGCGTGCTGTCGTACTGGCTCGACACGACCGGCGCCATGCTGGCCACTGCCCGGCGTATAGCCGAAGCGACGATCGCGGGCGATCGCGTGGCTGCGGCCAAGGCGGGGCGTGCCTACCAGAAGGCCGCCGAACAGGCGCGTCGAGCCGACATCGCGCTGGCGCTGGCGATGACCGAATCCGGAGCAGCATTGGCGTCCGCGCCGTTGCGAGGCCTGGCAGTAGCCCTGGCCGCCGACATCGCGCAGCGGGAAGCAGTGGCCTCGGTCCTGCAGATAGGCCGCTGAACGCGTTTCGGGGCTACCGGGGGGCCGTTAGGACCCGCGGCCACCATCGCGACGCCCGCATGCCGCACCGAGCAGGAGGGCAGTCACATCGGGCTATACTCGCGTCTCCCGATCGGTTGCCCTTCACATTTGGTGGTGTCACACGCCACCAGGCTCAAGCAAGGAGACCTGAATGCGCCTTCGCGCCGAATCGACCGATCCGGCCACCGTCCAGGCCGATGTCCTGGCTGTCCCCTTCTACAAAGAGGACAGGGAGATCTCCGGGGACCTGGCTGAGCTGGACGCCGCGTCAGGCGGGATGATCAGCCGGGCGATCGAATGGGGCGAGTTCAACATCCTGGAGCACTTCACCGCGCTCATCGACGGAGGCTCCATCGCGGCCGACAAGATCCTGCTGGTCAACGGGGTGCGACGTGGCCGCGGCGCCTGGCGGGCACGGCGCATCGCCTCCACGGCAACCCGGCGCCTGCAGGGGCGCGGCGTGGAGCGCATGGCGCTCTGGCTGCGCGATGGCGAGGATGCGGATGGCTTCAGCAGCGCCGCGGTCGGAGCGCTACAGGGCACCTACCGGCCCTATGTCCAATACGGCCGAGTGCGGGATACGGCGGCAATGCTGCGCAGCGTGCCAGATGTTGTGCTGATCGGTGCGGGCGCGCCGGCCCGGGACGTCATCGATCGGGCCCTGATCGTGGCCGAGGGAGTGGAGTTCGGCCGCTCGCTGGCAAACCGAGCGTCGAACGACCTGTACCCAGAGCGCATGGCCGAGGTCGCGCGCGAGCTCGAGGCCGATGGCTGCAGTGTCGAGGTGCTCGGCGTCGAGGAGATGCGCAAGCTGGGCATGGGGGCGCTGCTGGGTGTGGGGCAGGGCGCCAGCCACGAGCCGCGCCTGATCGCCGTCCGGCTTCCCGGCTGGGAGAAGGCCTCACCCGACCGGCGCCTGGCGATCGTGGGCAAGGGCGTGTGCTTCGACTCGGGCGGCATCAGCATCAAGCCCTCCGAGCGGATGGAGGAGATGAAGCACGACAAGTCGGGCGCCTGCGCCGTGATCGCTGCCGCGCGCGCAGTGGCCCGCATCGAGCCGGAGACGCCGCTGATGGCCGTGGCGCCGATGGTAGAGAACATGCCGGGCGGCAACGCCCAGCGTCCCGGCGACGTGGTCAAGGCCATGAACGGCAAGACGATCGAGGTGATCAACACTGACGCGGAGGGGCGCCTGATCCTGGCCGATGCCCTGCACTGGGCGGAGACCCAGGGCGCGACACACCTGGTCGACGTGGCCACCCTGACCGGCGCAGCCTCGGTCGCATTCGGCGAGCTGATCAGCGCCTACTTCGCCAAGCCGCGCGAATGGGGGGCGGAGGTGCAGAAGGCGGCCGATGCCACCGGGGAATGGTTCTGGGAAATGCCGCTCGCCACCGAGTACCGAGCCTCCTACGACTCGGCGCATGCCGACATCGTCAACTCCGGCACGCGCGAGGGATCGCTGATCAAGAGCGCCGTCTTCCTGCACGACTTCGTGACCGTTCCGTGGGTGCATGTCGACATCGCCGGCAGCGCCTATCTGACCGCCGACAAGGCGGTGAACCCCAAGGGCGCCCTCGGAACGGCTGTATCAACGCTGGTTCGCCTGGCCCTGGACTACCGCGCCGGCGCCTAGGCCGCTTCACCAGAGGGCCCGCCCAGCGGCGGGCCCTCTGCATCGGTCACGGCTGACGATCAGTCGTCGTCGTCGCCATCCGTCGCGTCGCGGACCGCGTCCTTGGCCTCACCCCATCCCTGCTGGATGTTGCCTTCGACCTGGTCCTTCTTGCCTTCGGCCTCGGTGCTGGGGTTGTCGGTCGCGTGGCCCCACTCTTCCTTGACCTTGCCGACGCCTTCCTTGACGCCGCCTTCTACTCGATCACTGTCCATGATGCTCCTCCCGTGCGGTACCACCGACCCGATGGATCGGTTGACAGCAGCGAGGGGAGGCACGTTGCGTGCCAGCGCGGCTAGGATGCGGCCGTGACGCCACTCGCCCTTGCCATGGCGGCCGTGTTCGCGCTGATCGGTGCGGCCGCCGAGCGGCTCGCCTCCGTGTGGCCGCCCGACGAGGCCTCGCGACGGTCGCCCGGCTGGCGGACGCTGCTGCTC
>JBDUEE010000027.1:0-26560 GCA_040002615.1 Chloroflexota bacterium
CCGCCAAGAACTTCGTCTTCATCGCGCTGGAGGACGAGACCGGCATGATCAACGTGACGGTGCGGCCGGAGATCTACCAGGCCAACCGGGCGGTGCTGCATCGCAACCCATTGCTGGTGATCGACGGCAGGTTGCAGGTGGAGGGGGAGGTGCTGAACGTGGTCGCCCGGCGGCTGCACCCGGTCGACGCGGTGGTCAACGAGGACGCGCGCGCCACGCGGCTGCCCCTCGGAAAGCAGCAGCGCATGTTCCGCTGAGCGGTCGCCCTCTGGCCAAATACCAGCTCACCTGGTCGTATCCTTCCGGCGGACCGGATTCAGGTCATCTACCAGCCTCATTGGTGGTATGTCCGAATTGGCTCAGATGTGGAGCGGTTTTCGCCTGCGATCCGCTCCGCTGAGCACGGCGAGGTACGTCATGAACAGCCACGATCGACCAATCTTGGCGTAGCACCAGCCTGGCTGGTATCTGGCCAGTCGGCCTGTCCGAGCCGGCGCGATGTCGGGATATGCTGCGAGCGATGAGCGATCCCCTCCAGCAGGAGCTCCGCGACTTCGCATTCGGCCTGCCCGATGCGTGGGAGGACCATCCCTGGGGCGAGTCGGTGGCGAAGGTCGGCAAGAAGGTCTTCGTCTTCTTCGGGAGTGAGCATTCCGCCGACGCGGACTTCGCCTTCAGCGTCAAGCTGCCGGTGTCGCATGACGAGGCGATGGCGCTGCCGTTCACCCAGCCGACCGGCTACGGCCTTGACCGCGGCATGTGGGTGACCGTTCATGCCCCGGCCGACACCCCGCCCGAGATGCTGACCGCCTGGATCGAGGAGAGCTATCGGGCCGTTGCATCGAAGGCCCTGCGACAGCGCCTAGGCAGTTGAGCGCGCTCTGCAGGGAACCACATTTGCGGCTCGTCCGTCCTGCCTCCAATCGCGACCGGTTCCAATCGGTCCATCCTCGGGGAGGCACCATCTCATGCGACGCCTGCTGATCCTGGCCACGGCATCCACCGCACTGCTGCTGAGCGCCGGCCCGGCGCTGGCCTGCGGCGGGCTGATCGGCCCAAACGGGGCCGTTAACCTGCTGCGCACCACGACCTTCGCCGGCTACCACGACGGCGTTGAGCACTACGTCACCAGCTTTGAGTTCGCCGGCGGCGAAGGGGAGTTCGGCAGCATCGTGCCGCTGCCGGGCGTGCCGACCGACGTGGTGCGCGGCGGCGATTGGACCCTGCAACGCCTGCTCCAGGAGACGACACCGATCGAGGATGGAAGACTTCTGGCACTGAGCGCCGCCGGGCCTGAGCGCGACAGCGCAGAGGTCCTGCTCGAGACCAAGATCGACGCGCTGGAGATCACCGTCCTGCGGGGCGGCGGGGACGAGGTTGGCGTGTGGGCCAGCGACCACGGATTCCGCCTGCCACCCGACGCGCCCGAAGTGCTCGACTTCTATGCCGACCGCTCGCCGATCTTCATGGCCGCCCGCTTTGACGCCGATGCCGCCCGCGAGCGTGGGCAGGCGGTGGGCGACGGCACGCCCGTGCACCTGACCATTCCGACCGACAACCCGTGGGTTCCGCTGCGCATCTTGGCCCTGGGCCGCACTGAGGCGGAAACGGTACAGGCCGACGTCTTCCTGCTCACCGACGTCCAGCCGGCGATGCTGCCCGACCCGAACGGCATCCTGGGTACGCCAGGCCTATCCCTTGACCACGCGGCGCCGGCCACCACCCAGCTGCTGGACGACCTGCGCTCGGACAAGGGCATGGAGTGGGTGCCCGACAAGGCATGGCTGACCAAGGTGACGGTCGACGCGGCCGCGCCGGAGCTGCGCTTCGACCTGGCAATCGACGTCTCCGGCAACGGCGCACCGTCGCTGCGCGATGCCGGCTTCTCCCCATTCGGACCGCTGCCGGTGCCACCCTCGAGCACGGCCATCTGGGTCCTGCTGCTCGGTCTGGCCTTCACCCTGCCGCTCGTGGCAGCCGGCATGATCGCGTTGTTGTCTCGATCCGGATCGGGAGGCCGGCCGCTGGCCGGCGCATGACCGAGGCGTGACCGGCTCGCGACGCCTGGCAGTCGCGGCCACGTTGCTGGCCATGGCGGTGGCCCTGCCAACCGCCGGCTGTCGCGGCGAGGCGGCGACCCCGAGCAGCGGGCCGGTCACGCGCCAGATCACGATCCACTATTCGCATTTCGAGCCCACCCAGCTGAGCGTGCCGCATGGCGTGGCAGTGACCTTCGTGCTGGTCAACGAGGACCCCATTGAGCACGAGTGGCTGATCGGCGACGCCGCCTTCCACGAGCGCCACCGCCACGGCACGGAGGCGCACCACGGCGCGCGGCCGAACGAGGTGTCCGTGCCGCCGCTGGGCACGGTGGAGACGACGCTCACGTTCGAATCGGCCGGTTCGCTGCTCTACATCTGCCACCTGCCCGGCCACGAGGAGTACGGCATGGTCGGCACGCTGACGGTGACCTGACTAGGATCATCGGCATGCTGACTGCAGCCGACGTCCACGGGGCCCGCGAGCGGATCGCGAGCCTCGTCCATCGCACCCCAACCTTGCGCTCCACGTCGCTCGGCGACCTGCTGGGCGGCATCGAGCTGCACCTCAAGGCGGAGCTCTTTCAGCGCACCGGCTCGTTCAAGCCGCGCGGCGTGGCGAACAAGCTCCTCTCGCTGTCGGACGAGGAGAAGGCACGCGGCTTCGTGACCATCAGCCGCGGCAACCACGCCCAGGCCCTGGCCTATGCCGCGACGGCGATCGGCACCCACGCCACCATCGTCATGGCGTCCGATGCGGTGCCTTCCAAGGTGAATGCCACGCGCGCCTACGGCGGCGAGGTGGTCCTGACCGATGGCGACATCTGGGAGCTGTGCCAGCGCCTGATGGAGGAGCGGCAGTTGACGCTGGTGCATCCCTACGACGACGAGGCGGTGATGGCGGGGCAGGGCACAGTCGGGCTCGAGCTGCTGGAGGATCTGCCCGACCTGGAAACGGTGATCGTGCCGGTCGGCGGCGGCGGGCTGATTGCTGGCATCGCGGTGGCGATCAAGGATGCCCTGCCACGAGCCCGGCTCATCGGTGTCGAGGCTGAGGAGTCAGATGCCATGGTGCAGGCGCTGGCCGCGGGCAGATCGGTCGAGATCGGAAATGTGAAGACAGTGGCCGACGGCATCAACACGCCGCATGCCGGCGAGCACTGCCTCGAGGTGGTGCAGCGCTACGTCGACGAGGTGGTCACCGTCAGCGAGGAGGAGATCCTGGCCGGGTTGCGGATGCTGATTGAGCGCTCAAAGCTCGCCGCCGAACCCGCGGCTGCCACCCCTGTCGCCGCGCTGCTGGCCGGTCGAGTGCGAACCCGGCCCGGTGAGCGGGTGGCCTGCGTGGTCAGCGGCGGAAACCTGGACCTGGACACGCTCAAGGCGGTTCTCTGAGGCGGGGTTTCCGTTCGCGTTCAGGTCGAAACGGGGGGCACGCCGAGCAGTGTGGGCAGCAGATTGCCGAACAGGAATCCCGCAATCCCCGCGAAGGCACCGAGGAGCAGGATCTCGGCTCCAGAACGCAGCCAGTTGCGACGGGTCCAGCGTGACTTCACCACCCCGATGCCGAACAGGACTGCGCCGGTGGCAAGCACCGATGCCCACGTCGCCACCTTGACGTCCAGCAGCAGATAGGGAATCACCGGCACCGCTGCACCCAATCCGAACGCCCCGCCCATGATCATGGCGCCCTGCAGTGGGCTGCCCTCCGCCAGCCGGTGGGTCAGGCCCAGCTCCTTCTCGACCATCGTCTTGAGCAGGACCTCGGGGTGCCTGGCCATGGTGCGGGCGACGATGGTCGATGCGTCTCTGGGCAGGCCATCCTCCTCGAACATGTAGGCAATCTCCGCCTCGGCCTCGCCCGGCCGTTCGGTGACCTCCTGGCGCTCGCCCACGATCTGGGCCTCGAAGATCTCATGCTGGCTCTTGCTGCTCATGAACTCCCCGGCGGCCATGCTGAAGACGCCGGCCAGCGCGGACGCGATGCCGGCGATGAGGACCGGGAACCGATTGGCGGAGGCGCCGGCCACGGCGCTCACCACCGCCAGGGTGCTGACCAGTCCGTCCTGTGCTCCGAAGATGGCCTCGCGCACCTCCCCCAGCAGGCTCGCCTTGTGCCGTTCATCGGCCAGGTGGCCGGCAAGCCATTCACGGTCGAACTCGTGCGACGAGAGGCCGGCCCGCGCCGATTCGTCCTCGAGCATCGCGGCTCGTTGCGGATCCATGGCCAGATGCTAGCCGCTGAAGGCTGCGCCGACCTGCGAAGGGCCTCACCTCGGCGGCCGATGCGATAGACTGCCGCTGGTCCTTTAAGCCCGGCCCGGTGAGGTCGGAAAGGAGCAGCGTGCAGACCCTGAGTCATACCTCGACGACGCCATCCGCCCTGGAGCGGCCGGCGTCGTTTTCATCGTCTGCCGGTCTACTGGCGCTGGAGGGAGGCACCGTACTGCACGGCCGCCTCCGCGGCGCACAGGTCCCTGCCCAGGGCGACCTGATCTTCACCACCGCCGCGACCGGTTGGGGCGAGATCCTGACCGATCCCTCGTACGCGGGCCAGGTGGTGGTGCTCACCCATCCGATGGCGGGTAGCTACCGGATCGACCCGTCCGAGCTCGAATCGGACCGCGTCCACGCTCGAGCGCTCATCGTCACCCGTCTGGTGACACCGCCGGCCGGGCCGGGGCTCTCGCTCGAGGAGATCCTAGTGCACGCCGGCATCCCGGCGCTGGAGGGGATTGACACCCGGGCCCTGACCCTGGAGCTCAGGCGTGGCGCCGCACGCCGCGGCGTCATCCGGCCCGGGGATGCCGCCGACGCGGGTCCGGCGGTTGCTGATGCCCTGGCCACCCCGTCGTGGGAGTCGGTCGACCACGTGGCAGCCGTTTCCTGCACCGAGCCATTCGAGGTGGCGGCAACTGGCGAGCGGCGCGGCCGGGCGGCCCTGGTGGATTACGGCGTGAAGCGATCACTGCTGCGGGCAATCTCCTCGCGCGGCATGGACATCAGCGTCCTGGCGCACGATGCCTCGGCCGCGGACGTGCTGAGCCTCCGCCCGGACCTGGTCGTCCTCTCACCGGGACCCGGCGACCCGGCGCGAATGCTTCACCAGATCGCCCAGGTACGCGGCCTTGCCGCGGCGGCCCTGGCCGGCGGCCCACCCGTGCTGGGCGTCTGTTTGGGCCATCAGCTGCTGGCCCTGGCCGCAGGGGCGCCGACCCGCCGCCTGGCGGTGGGTCACCACGGCGGGAATCATGCGGTCATCGAGGTTGCCACGGGGAGGGTGGATATCGGCGCCCACAACCACGAGGTTGCGGTGCTCGACGATCCGCAGCTGGTCGCTGCGGGCTATCGCGTCAGCCACCGCGACCTGAACGACGGCACGGTCGAGGGGCTGACGCATGTCTCGGAGCGCATCGCATCGGTCCAGTTCCACCCGGAGGGAGCGCCAGGACCGGTCGATGCGGCCCGTGTCTTCGACCTGGCCATCGCCGCGGCGGTGGCAGCACCGGCATGACGATGCCGCGGAAGGTGCTCGTGATCGGTTCCGGTCCGATCGTCATCGGCCAGGCTGCCGAATTCGACTATGCCGGCGTGCAGGCCTGCCTGGCGCTGCGCGGCGAGGGGGTGAAAACCGTCTTGGTCAACTCGAACCCGGCCACCGTCATGACCGATCCCGATGTTGGCGGCACGGTGCTTATCGGCCCCTTATCAATCGCTTACGTGGAGCGCGTGATCGCCGAGCACCGCCCGGATGCGCTGCTTCCGACGCTCGGCGGGCAGACCGGCCTCAACCTGGCGGTCGCCCTGGACGATGCCGGGATCCTGGATCGATACGGCGTGCGCGTGCTCGGCACGCCACTGGCCGCGGTGCGTGCGGCCGAGGACCGCGGCGGATTTCGCGCGCTGGTGATCGGTATCGGCGAACCGGTGCCGGAGAGCGCTGTGGTCGAGACGGTTGAGGATGGGCTCACCTTCGTCCGCCATCTGAAGGCGCCGGTAGTGGTGCGTCCCGCCTTCACGCTCGGCGGCGGCGGCGGCGGCTTTGCCTTCGACGAAGCCGAGGCCCGCGATCGAATCGCCCACGGCCTGGCGGCAAGCCCAATCGGCCAGGTGCTGGTCGAACGCTCGCTGTTGGGCTGGTACGAGATCGAGTTCGAGGTCCTGCGCGACGCAGCGGACACGACCATCGCCATCTGCGGCATGGAGAACCTGGACCCGATGGGCGTGCACACCGGCGACTCGATCGTGGTTGCGCCCATCCAGACCCTGCCCGATCTGCTGGTCCAGCGCCTGCGCCGCTGCGCGCTGAAGATCGTGCGTGCGCTGCGCCTGGAGGGTGGCTGCAACGTGCAGCTGGCCGTTTCGCCGGACGGCTCGGACTACCGGGTCATCGAAGTCAATCCGCGGGTAAGCCGCTCCAGCGCCCTGGCATCGAAAGCGACCGGCTATCCGATTGCGCGGGTGGCCGCGCTGGTCGGCCTGGGCAAGCGGCTGGATGAGCTCCCGAACCCAGCCACCGGCATCGGCTCCGCCGCCTTCGAGCCGGCGGTCGATTACGTGGTCGTCAAGATCCCGCGCTGGCCATTCGACAAGTTCCCGGCCGCGGATCGCTCGCTCGGCGTGCAGATGAAGGCGACCGGTGAGGCGATGGCCATTGACCGAGAGTTCGGCCCCGCGCTGCTCAAGGCCATCCGCTCCCTCGAGCCGCGCGGGCGCGGCTGGACCTGGGAGGATCCGGCCTGGGGTCTCACGCATCGGCCTCCCGAGAACCTGACTGCCTTCCTGCTGCCCACAGACACCCGCCTGTGGCGCATGGTCGGCGTCCTGCGTCATGGCTGGGCCGATGCCTCCGCCCTGAGCCTGGCCACCGGGATCGCCCCCTGGTTCACCGAGCGGCTGGAAGAGCTGGTCGAGGCCGAGCGCGGCGTGGTCGGCGCGCCGCTCCTTGCCGCCAAGCAGGCCGGCTTCGGGGACGCGGACATCGCGATCCTGTCGGGCGTCCCCGGCGTGGCAGTGCGCCGCGCCCGCGCTCGGGCGGGGATCGCGCCCGCCTACCGCCGGGTCGACACCTGTGCGGGCGAGTTCCCCGCGGAGACGCCGTACTTCTACTCCTCCTACGCCCGGCCGGAGGTGGCGCCGCCCACGGACCGCCGCAGCGTGATCGTTGTCGGCTCCGGACCGATCCGCATCGGGCAGGGCATCGAGTTCGACTACTGCAGCGTTCGCGCCGCCTGGGCCATTCGTGACATGGGCCTGGATGCGGTGGTCATCAACAACAACCCGGAGACGGTGTCGACCGATTACGACGCGTGCAGCCGCCTCTATTTCGAGCCGCTCGACACGGAGGGCGTGCTGGACGTGATCGACCACGAGCGGGCGCTGACCGGCGAGCCGCCGCACGTGGTCCTCACCTTCGGTGGACAGACCGCCATCGACCTGGCCAAGGACCTGGCCTACGCCGATGTGCCGATCGCCGGCCTGACGGCGGAGGCGATCGAAACAACCGAGGACCGGGAGCGCTTCGCCGGCCTGCTCGACCAACTGCAACTCTCGGGCCCGCGCGGCCAGCTGGCCAATGACGAGACCGAGCTGCGGGCCGCAATCGCAGAGCTGGGTCTGCCGGTCATCGTGCGACCTTCGTGGGTGATCGGTGGTCGAGGGATCGCGGTGCTGAGCGGCGAGGCGGACGTGGCCGCGCTGCTGGCGACCGAGATCGGATGGCCGCTGCGTGTCGATGAGATGGTCGAGGGCGTGGAGCTGGACGTGGACGCCATCAGCGACGGGGTCGACTGGTGCGTGCCCGGCATCCTCGAGCAGCTGGACCCGCCGGGAGTGCACTCGGGCGACTCGGTGGCGGTAGTGCCGCCCCAGACCCTCAGTCGCGAGCAGCAGGAGGCCGCCGCCGAGGCGGCAGGGCGCATCGCGCTGGCGCTCGGTCTGCGCGGCATTTTGAATGTGCAGATGATCGTCAGCGGGGGACGCGTGGTGGTCATCGAGGCAAACCCGCGCGCCAGCCGCACGGTGCCAATCGTAGCCAAGGCAACGGGGCGTGACGTGGTGGCCGACGCGGTGCGCTGTGCGCTCGGTGCCTCGCTGGCCGACGTTGGCCTGCAGCCCGGCCTTTCGCTCGATGCGCCGCTGGTGGCGGTGAAGGCACCGATCGGCTCACTCTGGCGCTTGCCCGGCGTGGATGTCGCATTGGGCCCCGAGATGCGCTCCACCGGCGAGGTGCTGGGGCTGGCGGTGGGCTATGCAGCTGCGTTGGATGCCGCGCGCGAGGCTGAGGCCGTGCACCTGGCGCCGGGGGAGCCGGCTACGGTGCCATTCCCCGCCTGAAACGAGGTCGCGGGAACGACGTCGCGGCAGAGGTTGGCGCGCATGGTGAGGGGGCTATCGCGGCTCCGGTACGGAGGGTCCCGGAGCGCGACAGCCCCCAGTCGAGACGTCAGGCGAGATATCGCCGCGACCGACGGGATGGACCACAAATGTCACCGCCGGCCCGAGCTTCCATTGGCGACGATCCAGATCCCGTGGGTGCCGGTCGGGCGCAACCCGCCGACGCCTTCGGGTCCCTGATGAGCAAGAAGCGTGCCGGACCCCGAGCGGCGCCCAGCGGTGCCTAGCGGCGCCGTCCCCGGCGCTGGGGAGGTGGTTGATTGGCCGCCAGGCGTCTGCGCAGATATCCGCCGTACCAGCCAAGAAAGGCGCCGAACAGCACCTGCGGAAGGCTGTTCAGAATGACGGCCACGAACAGGGCCCCGGCGCCGGCAGGCGCGACCGCTTCGGCGTTCGGCAGCAACCAGATGAAGGTTGCCTGGAGCAAGGTCCCGGTCACGACCGCCGCCACGCCGAACAGCCACGGCCGCGCCCAGCCGATCCAACCGGCGGCCAGGACGGCGAAGGCGCCGATCACCAGCACGATGGTATCGATCAGCGCGTAGTTCGGCGGCAACGCCGCGAACCGGTTGGAATAGGCCAGCGCGGTATACCCGTTCACGAACGCGAAGGTCTGCGCCGCCGCCCAGGCGATGCCCATCGGCACCCAGGCGCGAGGATGGTTGGCGAGCACGTACAGGCCCGCAGCAGCTGACCGAAATGGTCCGCTGTAGCTGAATCCGGCGAGCGGGTCCGGCTTGTTGGGGAGCGGCGGAGCCGTCGGAAAGAGTCGACCAAGCAGCCCGCCGGCCGCCGCGGGGGCCTGGGCATCTTGTGCAGCCACGTCCGACTCGCCCTCGGCTGGCCCGTCGCTGCGGTCGATCTGACGCGTGCGGCGGCGGGCATCCGCACGGGACGCGGCCTCGCGACGGCTTCGACTCGACATGGTCGGCGATTGTACGCGAGTCGCCCGGTCCGGCCGTCACGCTGGACGGTAAGCGGGCGCTAAGCGAGCGATAAGCAGACAGCTGCCATGCTGGCCAGCCCGACATGAACCGCCTGCCCGCCTCCGCTGGAGGTGCCCCGGTGATCTCGGTTCGAAGTGGCTCAGTCTCCGTCCATGTCCGTCGGTTCGTGGCAGTCATCGCCGGCGCGGTCCTGCTGTTGGCCAGCCTGCCCACCGTGGCCGCATTCCATGACTCAAGCGGCGGAGGCTCTGCGCCCGCCGAGCCGCCGGTCGTTCTGACCGAGGAGCTGGGCGGGCACCTGCTGGTCAGCGAGGTGATGACCGGCGGCGCGAGCGCCTCCGATGAGTTCATCGAGCTGTACAACCCGGAACCGACCACGCTGCCGCTCGAAGGGCTCGAGGTCATCTATGTCACTGCCAGTGGTGGGACCATCACCCGCAAGGCGACGTGGGCCAGCGGCGGCCCATCCGTGCCGGCCGGAGCGCATGTGCTGCTGGCCAATGCGTCCGGTATCTTCGCCTCGATTGCCGACGTGACCTATGTCAATGGCCTGGCGGCCACCGGTGGCAGCGTGGCCATCCGCATCCTGGGCGCCTCATCGGCAATCGACGCGGCCGGCTGGGGCAACGCCACAAACACCTGGCTGGAGGGCTCGCCGGCGGTTGCTGCGGCGGCCGGGCACTCGATCGAGCGACTGCCGGGCGGCAGCGGTGGATCGGGCCAGGACTCGGACCAGAACAGCGTCGACTTCGTGGAGATCGCAGCGCCGGATCCGCAGAACTCACTCTCGCCGCCGATCCCGGTGGCCACCCCGGCTCCCACGGTCAGCCCGTCCGACTCGTCCACGCCATCTGCGTCGTCGAGGCCCACGGCACCGGTCACCCCTGAGCCGACGACGGGCGCCTCGGCAACGCCCGTACCGTCCGCAACAGCAACCAGCACCCCGTCGCCGTCCCTGCAGCCCACCGTAAGCCCGTCGCCGTCAATCCATCCGATGATGGTGGCTGCTGCGCGTGCCCTGGCGGACGGAACAACCGTGCTCGTCGAGGGGACAACCCTGACCGACAGCACCTTTGCCGACGGCGGCGGTTACCTGGCTGATGCCACCGGCGGCATCGCCATCCTGCTCAGCGACGGCAGCTTTCCGCGCGGCGTGACGATCCGGGTCAGCGGCGTGCTCGACGATCGCTTCAGCCAGCGCACCATCCGGGCCGATGCGTCTGGCGTGACGGTCGTCGGTCCATCGGTCGACCCGGCGCAGCAGCAGAGCGCCACCGGCAGCGTCGGCGAGGCCCTCGAAGGGGAGCTAATAGAAGTCAGCGGCATCATTGCCAGCGCCCGGACCGTGCTGACCACCGGCATCGCCCTGGACCTCGATGACGGGAGCGGCGCAATTCGCGTCCTGGTGGGCAACGCGACCGGCATCGATACCGCCGCTTGGATTCGCGGCGCTTTGCTCCATCTGCGCGGTGTGGTCGGCCAGCGCGACGCGAGCGGCACCGGCACGACCGGCTACCGCGTCCAGCCGCGCGACGCGTCGGACGTGGTGTCGTTGCTGCCCCCGACCACTCCCAGTCCGTCGCCCAGCTCCTCGGCCAGTGCCAGTCCCAGCCCGCCTGGCGATCCGAGCCTGCTGAGCATAGCCGCCGCGAGACTGGCGCCCTTCAATGCGCGGGTGACCGTGCGCGGCATCGTCACGCTGCCCTCGGACCTGGCCGACGAGGGCACCGCCGCAATCCAGGACTCGTCGGGAGCGATTCTGTTGCGCCTGGGTGACGAGGCCGGAAGCCTGCGGCTCGGCGAGCTGGTCGAGGTCTTTGGTACGCGCTCGACCAAGACGGGCATGGAGACGATCCGCATCGTGGAAGCGGCGCGTCACCTTGGCAGCCAGGCGCAGCCCTCTCCGCGTCGTCGTGGCACCGGCGCGCTGGGCGAGCCGGACGAGGCCATGCTGGTGGTGGTGCGTGGAGCGGTCGCCACTTCCCCGCGCCGGACGAGCGCCAACAACGTGTACTTCGACGTGGATGACGGGTCGGGCCCGCTCCGGGTCTTCGTGACGCCAGAAGCCGGCATCGATACCGATGCGGTGCTGATCGGGTCGTGGCTGGAGGTCGAGGGCGTGCTCGGCCAGGAGACGACCGGCAGTCTGCCCGATCGCGGGTACCGGCTCTGGCCGCGCTCGCAAGGCGATCTGAAAATTGTCTCGGCAGCCACCAGCGGCACAACGACCGGCGGCCTGTCGGATGCTGGGACGTCGACGCCTGCGGGCTCGGGCAGCATCGCGGGCGGCCCGGCATACGCCGGGGATGCCTCCGACCGTCCCGTGGCGCAGCAGGGCGTCCCGCGCCTGGCCCTGGCGGTGCCCACGCCGTCGGCCAGGCCGGCGCTGCCGCACATCCCCCAGGCGGATCCGGCGCGCAGTGACCCTTCCCCGGTGCCGGCCTCGACCGGCCTGCTTCTGCTCGGCGGCTTGCTGCTCGGCGGTGCAGGAGTCGCCACGGGGCCACCTGGATTGGCGCGGCGACTGCTCGGCGCGCTGAGGGAGCGGTTCCGCTCAGCCCCGGTAACCGACGACGACCCGGAGGGCCGATGGCAGACGGAGCCTGCCCTTCCCCGGCTCGTCCCATTGACGATCCTGGACACGCCGTCGATTGGAGCAGCCCCGGCTGATGCACGCGGTGGTGCCGCTGCACGCACGGATGGCGGGCGTATACTCCCGCCGACCTGAGCGCTGAGCACGGGTCACGCTCAAATCACGCTCGGACGGAGGTGCTGCCACCACGTGACCAACGTATCCCATGCCGATCGGCCAATGACCGGCACCCGTCAGTACCACATCGCCCTGGAGCGAGGGGAGCTGGCCGAGTACATCGTGCTGGTCGGCGATCCGGGCCGCGTGGCCAAGATCAGCGCCCTGTGGGACGCAGTGGAGCTCGAGCGCAGCAACCGCGAGATCACCACTGCCACGGGCAGCTACCGCGGCATGCGCGTCTCCGCCATTTCGACGGGTATGGGTCCCGACAACGTCGAAATCGTGCTGGCCGAGGTCATGGAGATCACGGATCAGCCGACGTTCGTGCGGGTCGGCTCGAGCGGCGCGCTCCAGCCGGAGATCGCGCTGGGGGACCTGATCGTGTCGATCGGAGCGGTGCGGCTGGAGAACACAACCGATTTCTACGTGCATCCGGGCTACCCGGCCATCGCCCACCGCGACGTGGTGTGGGCCCTGCAGGCGGCCTGTCGGGAGCGGGGCTATGCCCACCATGTGGGCCTGACCGCCACCGCCAGCGGCTTTTACGCTCCGCAGGGAAGACCGATGCGCACGCTCCCAGTTCGCTATCCTCAGCTGGCGGAGGAGCTGCGACGCCAGCGCGTCGCGAACCTCGAAATGGAATCGTCGGCGCTTTTCGTGCTGACGGCCCTCGCGGGGCTCCGTGCGGGAACGGTCTGTGCGGCGTATGCACAGAGGATCGACGGGACGTTCCTGGAGGGTGCGGCAAAGGAGGCCGCGGAGGCACGGTGCATCGATGCCGGGCTCACCGGTATCCACCTGCTCTGGCAGATGGACCAGGAGCAGGACGGAGATCCCCGACGCTGGTCAACGCTGATCGGCGGGCGAGGCGGGGAGCAGTAACCACAAACCGGCGCGATTCAGCCGGAAGAAGGAGGCAACCGACCGATGGCGACCAATGCCTATTGCGTCAAGTGCAAGGCTAAGCGCGACATGCAGAACGAGCAGAAGATCACGATGAAGAACGGAAAGCCCGCGACTGAGGGCAAGTGCCCGGTGTGCGGAACCAAGATGTTCAGGATCGGCGCCTGAGAGGGTTCCGCCGCGTCAATCGCTCGTAGCGATATCGCGCGTTCGGCCGCCCGGCCGCGCGTCCTCGGACCAGCATCCGATGGCGCCGCCGGGCGGCTCTGTGTCCGGCGCGCGATACAATGGGCGCCTGGTGGATGAGGCAGCCGGCCAGCCGATCCTGGCGATCGACCTCGGCGGCACGCGCATTCGCGCCGCGTACGTGAGCCCCGATCTGGTCGTCGCCTCCCGTCGCGCAGTGGACACCAATGATGAGGAGGGCGTTGACGCCGTCGTGCAGCGCATCTGCAGCCTCGCCGTCGACGTAAAGGCCGACGCACGGGGCGCCGGCCTGCCCGATCCGGCTGGCGTCGGCATCTCGTCGCCCGGCCCGCTGGATCCGTGGCGCGGGGTGGTGGTGGCGCCGCCCAACCTGGCCGGCTGGCACGACGTGCCACTGGCCGCGCGTGTCGAGGCGACGATCGGGCTTCCCACCTTCCTGGAGCGCGACACGAACGTGGCGATCATGGCCGAGTGGCGCCACGGTGCGGCGCGGGGTAGCGACGACGCCATCTACATCACCGTCTCGACCGGCATCGGCGGCGGCATCGTGATCGACGGTCGGCCGCTGATCGGCAAGGACGGCACCGCTGGCGAGGTTGGCCACATCACGGTGGAAATCGATGGCCCGATCTGCGGTGACGGATCGCCCGGCCACGCCGAGGCGATCGGCTCAGGCACGGCCCTGGCCCGCGAAGGCCGCGCCCTGCTGGAGCGCGGCGCGTCTGCGCGCCTGGCCGAGATCTTCCAAGGCTCGGGCGCCGCTGAGCTGGGCGCCGATCACGTGGCCCAGGCTGCCGACCAGGGCGACGCCGCCTGCCAGGCGCTGTTGGATCGCGCATGGGTGGCGATCGGGGCGATGTGCGCCAGCCTGGTCAACGTCCTCAACCCGGAGGTCATCGTGCTGGGCGGCAGCATTGCCACGCATCGTCCGGAGCTGTTCGACGTGCTGCGCCGCGAGGTAACGCGCCGCGCCTTTCCGGCGCCGGCACGTCGCGTGCGAGTCGTACCCTCTGAGCACGGCGACGATGTCTCGCTGATCGGCCTGCTGCCGATCGTCAACGAACGCCTGCACGACCCCGCATTCCGGCGCGGTCCCAACCCCGTGGTCAACGCATGAGGATTCTCACGTGACCCGAATCGGCATCAACGGCTTCGGTCGTATCGGCCGCCAGTCGCTCAAGGCCATGCTCGAGCGGCACCCCGACGCGCTCGAGGTGGTGGCCATCAATGACCTGGCGCCGACTGCCACCAATGCGCACCTGTTCAAGTACGACTCCACCTATGGTCGCTATGCCGGCGACGTGTCGTCGGGCGAGGGCCAGATCACGATCGACGACCACGTCATCAAGGCCTTCAGCGAAATGGATCCGGCAGCGCTGCCGTGGCGTGAGCTGGGCGTGGACCTCGTGATCGAGTCGACCGGGATCTTCACCGACGCGACCCGGGCGCGCGCCCACCTGGATGCCGGCGCGCGCAAGGTGATCATCTCCGCACCGGCCAAGAACGAGGACGTCACCCTGGTCCTGGGCGTGAACGAGGATCGCTACGATCCTGAGCAGCACAACATCGTCAGCAACGCTTCGTGCACCACCAATGGCCTGGCGTTGCCGGCCAAGGTGGTGTGGGACAGCTTCGGCATCGAGCACGGGCTGATGACCACGGTGCACTCGTACACCAACGACCAGAACGTGCTGGACGTCTTTCACAAGGACCTGCGCCGAGCTCGCAGCGCCGGCCAGAACATCATCCCCACCACCACGGGCGCGGCCAAGGCGCTGGCGCTGGTCATCCCCGAGCTCAAGGGCCGGTTCGATGGTTTCTCTCTGCGCGTGCCCACGCCAACGGTCAGCATCATCGACTTCGTAGCGGTCACCTCACGTCCGGTCAGCGCCGACAGCGTGAACGCTGCTCTGAAGGCCGCGTCCGAGGGCCCGATGCGCGGGCTGCTCGGCTACACCGAGGAAGAGCTGGTCAGCACCGACTTCCGAGGCGATGAGCGCTCGAGCATCGTGGATGCCCTGTCGACCATGGTGACTGGTGACAACCTGGTCAAGGTGGTGGCCTGGTACGACAATGAGTGGGGCTATAGCTGCCGCGTGGCCGACCTGGCCAAGTACATGGCCGATCGGCTCTGATCAGCCGGGAACCGATGAACAAGAAGACGGTCCGTGACGTCGACGTCCACGGCAAGCGTGTCTTCCTGCGGGCAGATCTCAACGTGCCCCTGGACGACGGGAAGATCACCGATGACTCCCGCATTCGGGCCAGCCTGCCGACGCTGATCTACCTGCTGGAAAACGGCGCCAGCGTGGTGCTGGCCAGCCACCTCGGACGACCGAAGGGCAAGGTCAACGACGCGCTGCGCCTGAAGCCCGTCGCCGATCGGCTGGGTCAGCTGCTGGGACGTCCGGTGCGCATGACCGGCGATGCACTGGGCCCGGGCGTGGTCACCGCGGTCGACAAGCTGCGTCCCGGCGACATGCTGCTGCTCGAGAATCTGCGCTTCCACGCCGAGGAGGAAGCCAATGAGCCCGGCTTCGCCAAGGCGCTGGCCGACATGGCTGACCTGTACGTGGACGACGCGTTCGGCTCCGCGCATCGCGCCCATGCCTCGACCGAGGGCATCACCCACTACCTGCCAGCGGTGGCTGGCCTGCTGATGGAGCGCGAATTGAGCTCCCTGTCACGGCTGCTGGAGAAGCCCCCCAAGCCCTTTCACACGATCGTCGGCGGGGCAAAGGTGTCGGGCAAGCTGGAGGTGCTGGAGGCGTTGCTGTCACGCTGCCAGGCGGTGCTGGTCGGCGGCGGCATGGCCAACACCTTCCTGGCGGCCCGCGGCCTCTCGTTGGGCAAGAGCCTGGTCGAGAGCGACCAGCTGGAGAACGCCGAGAGGGTCATCGGGGAGGCGCGCCGCAAGCGCGTGCGCTTCATGCTGCCGACCGACGTGGTCATCGCGGCCCAGATCCATCCGCGCTCGCAGCGGCAGGTGGTCGGTATCGACGAGGTGCCGAAGGACTGGAGCGTGGTCGACATCGGCCCCCAGACCTTGCAGGCCTACACCGATCACCTGGCCAAGGCGCGGACCATCTTCTGGAATGGACCGATGGGCATCTTCGAGGTCGCGCCGTTCGCCGAGGGCACCAACGCGATCGCACGCTTCATGGCGGAGCGCACCAAGCGGGGAGTGGTCACGGTTGTGGGCGGCGGCGACTCGGTGGCCGCGGTCGAGCAGCTGGGCCTTGTTGACCAGATGAGCCATGTGAGCACCGGCGGCGGGGCGTCCCTCGAGTTCGTCGAGGGCAAGTCCCTGCCGGGCGTGGAGGCGCTGCTCGATGCTGACGACCCGCCACCGACGCTGGCGGCCAAGAGCTCCCCGAAGCGACGCCGATGACGACCCTGATCGAGGATGTCATCGCACGCGAGGTGCTCGACTCGCGTGGCAATCCAACCGTAGAGGTGGAGGTCTTCCTTGACGGCGGCGCGATCGGTTCGGCCATCGTGCCGTCCGGGGCTTCGACCGGCGCGCACGAGGCGGTGGAGCTTCGCGATGACGACCGGCAGCGCTACGGCGGCAAGGGCGTTCTCACCGCGGTCAAGCACGTCAACGACACGATCCGGCCGGAGCTGCTGGGCACTGACGCGATCGACCAGGTAAGCGTCGACCGGCTGCTCATCGACCTTGATGGCACGCCGAACAAGAGCCGCCTCGGCGCGAACGCGCTGCTGGGAGCGTCGATGGCCGTGGCCCATGCCGCGGCGGAATCGCTGGCCCTGCCGCTCTACCGCTACCTGGGCGGCGCCGGCGCGCGGGTGCTGCCGGTCCCGCTGGTGAACATCCTCAACGGCGGCAAGCACGCCATCGACTCGACCGATTTCCAGGAGTTCATGATCGCCCCGCTGGGCGCCCCCAGCTTCCGCGAGGCGCTGCGCTGGGCAGCCGAGACGTTTCATGCCCTGGGCGCGCTGCTCCACGAGCGCGGCTTCGCGACCACCGTGGGCGACGAGGGCGGCTACGCGCCCAGCCTGGAGAGCAATGAGGCGGCCATCGGGCTGGTGCTGGAGGCGATCGAGCGCGCCGGCTTCGCGCCGGGCAACCAGATCGCCATCGCGCTGGACCCCGCCACCACCGAGCTGTTCAGCGACGGCAGCTACGTGCTGGCGCGCGAGGGGCGGACCCTGTCCCCGGACGAGATGGTGGCGTTCTGGCTGGATTGGGTCGATCGCTTCCCGATCGTGAGCCTGGAGGACGGCCTGGCGGAAGACGACTGGGAGGCATGGCGGGCACTCACCGAACAGGCCGGGACGCGGATCCAGGTGGTCGGTGACGACCTGCTGGTGACCAACACTGAGCGCCTGGCGCGTGCCATCGAGCAGCGCGCGGCCAACAGCATCCTGGTCAAGCTGAACCAGATCGGCACGGTGACCGAGACGCTGGAGGCGGTGGACATGGCGCATCGCGCCGGCTGGACGGCGGTGATAAGCCACCGCTCCGGCGAGACGGAGGACACCACCATCGCCGACCTGGTTGTGGCGCTGAACACCGGCCAGATCAAGACCGGCAGCATGAGCCGCGGCGAGCGAATCGCGAAGTACAACCGCCTGCTGCGTATCGAGGAGGAGCTGGCCGACGCCGGTGAGTACGCCGGACGCCGCGCATTCGTCGCGTTCCGCAGCGGCGATTCCTGACGGCCGATGAAGCTCACCGCGCACGCGCGGAAGAATCGGACCTTCTGGAACGAGCTGTCAGATGGATACCAGGCCGAGCAGGGCCGGCAGCTGGCGATCCATGGGGCGGCCTGGGGCGTGTGGCAGATCCCCGAGGATGAGCTGCGCGTGCTGGGTGATGTCGACGGGCGCGACGTGCTCGAGCTCGGCTGCGGCGCGGCGCAGTGGTCGATCTGGCTGGCGCAGCACGGCGCTCGCGCGGTCGGCCTCGACGTCTCGGACCGTCAGCTGAAGCATGCTCGCCAGCTGATCGCCGACGCCGGGGTCGAGGTGGAGCTGGTTCATGCCAGCGCCGAGGCCGTGCCCCTTCCGGACGAGCGGTTCGACACTGTCTTCTGCGACCACGGCGCGATGGTCTTCGCGGACCCGCATCGCACGGTCCCGGAGGTGTCGCGCCTCCTGCGCGATGGGGGCACCTTCGCGTTCAGCATGTTCACCCCCTTCGCTGAAGTCTGCTGGCCGCCCGATGAGGACGAGCCCGTCGACCGTCTCTCCAACGACTACTTCGGGATGTACCGGGTGGACGTGGGCGGCTCGGCGCACGTGGAGTTCCAGTTTCCATACGGCGAATGGATCCGCCTGTTCGTGGCGAACGGCCTGGAAGTGGTGGACCTCATCGAGCTGCGCCCCGCAGAGGACGCGACAAGTACCTACCGGAGTGACGTGGCGCGAGCGTGGGCTCGCCGCTGGCCGCTGGAGCACATCTGGAAGCTGCGCCGTCGGCCACGCTGAGTGACCGACCCGTGGTCCTGGATCAGCCCTCGGTGGGCGTCTCCGGCCCCGCATCGGTCTGCTTGCGACGACGCGCTGCCGCCGACTCGCGCGATGCGCGGGTCACCGCGACCTTGGCCTTGCCCGCAGCAGTCCGTGGGCGATCGGCGGCCTTGGCGGTTGCCGCCTTTGATGCCTTGGCGGCGGCGACCTTCTTGCGCTGCGCGGTCTTGGTGGCGGTCGACTTCTTCTTTGTCGCCGTCTCCGATCCGGTCGCGCCCTGGGCGCCGTCGAGCAGGTGCGCAGCGTTTGCCTTGGTCATTAACCGGCTCTTGCGGCGAGCTGCGTTGTTGGGATGAATGATCCCCTTCTCAGCCGCCCGGTCGAGGGCGCTGATCGCGGCGGTGACGGCCGTTGAGCCATCACCCTCTTCGCGGCCGAGCGCGATGGCGCTGGCGCGCTGCACGAGGGTCTTGGCCTGGCTGCGGGTGCGCTGATTGACGCCGCGCCGGCGCAGCGCCTGGCGTACGCGCTTGAGGGCCTGAGGGGTACGGGCGCCCTTCCAGGTGCGAGCTTTTCTTGCCACGAACGAACCTCGAGAGGGTATGTGGTGAGCACGAAACGAGCGCCCGGCACGGTGCGGCGGCCTCGGCCGCGGAGTATAGCACCGGAGCCGGGTCCGGCCAATTCATCGGTCCTGGTTGAGGCGGGCCCAAAGGTGCCGCTCGACAGGCTTGGCGCAAGAGGCGAGAATCTGCACGCACGGACCGGAGTGTCCACACGAGCCGGACGTGCAACGTCGCAGCGTGCCGCGGCGTCATGGAGGGAACAGGTCTGTCAGAACGCGACCGCAGCCGGACCGCAGTGTCGGCCTGCCATTTTGTTCCGCATGACTCGCACGGACCGATGACGAGCGCCCGATGACCACGCTCAACGCCCTCACTCGCCCGCGTCTGCTGCTGTCCGCCGGCCCGATACGACGCGGGTTCTTCATCGGTTTCCTGGTCACCCTCGCCGTGGGCCTGATGCTGCTGGTGGGCGCATCGGTGGGCGTGGGCGTCACCCACACAAATCGTGTCATGCCAGGCGTCAGCGTTGGGGGCGTGCCGCTTGGCGGCCTCGACCGCACCTCAGCAACCGCCCAGCTGGAGGCGCTCCTCCCATCGCTCACCGATGGCAGCCTGGTGCTGAGCGTTGATGGCGACTCGCTGGAAGTGCCGCTCGCCGATCTCGGCCGCTCCTACGACCTGGACGTGACCGTCGACGCCGCCATGAGCGTGGCGCGCAACGGCAACCCCCTGTCCGATGGCCTCGGACGGCTGCAGCTCCTGGCACACCCGACACCGCTCAGCGGCGCAATCGTGGTCCAGGATCCAGCGGCGATCGACGGCCTGGTGAGCAGTATCGTCGCTCGCTTCGATCGCCCGTCGGTCGACGCATCGGTCACCTACCACGCCGCCAGCGGCTTCGATGCCACGCCGGCGGTCACCGGCCTGAAGGTGGACCAGGACGCTCTCCGCCAGGCCCTCAAGCTTGGCGGGACCACCGCGCCTGCGTCAGATGCAGTGCTGGACGTCGCCGTCCTGCGGGAGGCTCCCGCGGTCAGCACCCTGGACGCCACGGCCGCGGCGAGCGCCGCGACCTCGATCAGCGCCAGGCGGCTGCGCTTGACGGGCACTCGCGAGGTCCTGGCTTTCGACAAGAAGGCCCTGGCTGGGCTGATCACGTTCGGGCCCACGGACGACGGTCATTGGGGAGTGATTGTCGACAGCGCGGCGCTTCGCGACCTGCTCAAGCCGATTGCGAAGCAGGTCTCAACCGAGCCGCGCAATGCTTCGTTCGTCTTCGGTGCAAACGGCGTGGTGGGATTCATTGCCGGCGAGCCTGGTCGTCGGCTGAAGCTCAATCCCAGTGTGGCCAGCGTGCTGGCGGCGCTGGAGCAGCGTGCGGCCGGAGTGGTGACGAAATCAGCCGCCCTGTCGGTGGGTGTTGAGCAACCGGTGGTCAGCACGAAGGAGGCGCAGGCCGTAGCGCCGCGGATGCGGCAGATCTCGAGCTGGACCACCTGGTACGATCCGGGCGAGGGCAACTTCTGGGGCGCCAACATCAGCATCCCGGCGCAGGACCTGGACGGCATGGTCATCGCTCCCGGGGAGTGGTTCGACTTCTGGAAGGACATCGGGCCGGTGACCGTGGAGCGCGGCTACGGCTATGGCGGCGTCATCATCGGCGGCCGCAGCGTGGCGAACGGCGCCCTGGCGGGCGGCATCTGCTCCACCTCCACCACGCTCTTCAACGCCGCGATGCGGGCCGGCCTGGAGATCGGCCAGAAGGTGAATCACTCCTATTACATCGAGCGCTACCCGGTGGGCCTGGACGCCACCGTCCTCAAGACCGATACCTACACGACCAGCATGCAGTTCCGCAACGACACCGATAACCCGATCATGATCCGCTCCTACACGGGCACCGGCTTCGTGCGGTTCGACATCTGGGGCATCCCGAATGGGCGCACCGTCACGCTTTCCACGCCGGTCAAGCGGAACTACGGAATCGCCGTATGGACCACGGTCGTCAACGGGAACCTGGCGCCTGGCACCTCGATCATCCGCGAGTACCCGCACAACGGCTTCGATACTTCCGTGACCCGATGGGTGCGCGACGCCGATGGCAACATCGTCCACCAGGACACTTGGAACAGCCACTACAACACGGTCAACGGCGTCACCGAGGTCGGCCCCAGGCGCACCTCCGGCTGAGCGGGAACGCGGCGCCGCGTCAATGGTCACCTACCAACCAGCCTGGGCTTAGGTCAGCATCGGGAGTCCTCAAGCGCGAATAGCGGCTGTTCGCGTGGCCGGCCGAGCGTGAACTGATGGCAAAGGCCCGTCGATCGCTGCCAAGGAGCAGCCTAAGCCCTACTCCATTGGTATCTGGCAATCGCGGCCGCCGCTCGAGCCCCGGCCTCGAGGCCGATGATCGTTCGCTCACCAACGAGGCTGGTGCTATCGGTCGAGGGCGTGCGATTTTCGGTCATCCACCAGCGGGGCTGGTGCTAGGCCGATTTGCCCGGTACCCCAACGCCACCAGCAGCCCGCCCAAACAGATCATGAGCGTGCGAGCCGCCGGACGAGCGGCGCACGGCCGACCACCGTTGGCAGACCACCAGCGCGGCTGGTGGATGACCGAGGCTGGGGCCTGCCCCGAAGCGCGTAGCTTCAGCCGCGCCAGGGTCGGGTCCGCCGCGCCACACACAGCCCGCTAGACTCCGGCGGGTGATCCCCCAGGAGCGCATCCGCAACTTCAGCATCGTCGCGCACATCGACCACGGCAAGTCGACCCTCGCCGACCGGCTGCTGGAGTCGACCCACACCATCGACAAGCGGCTGATGACCAGCCAGGTGCTCGACTCCATGGACCTGGAGCGAGAGAAGGGGATCACGATCAAGGCGCGGGCGGTGCGGCTCCAATACGAGGCCAACGACGGCCACAGCTATGCCCTGAACTTGATCGACACGCCCGGCCACGTCGACTTCACCTACGAGGTGAGCCGATCACTGCAGGCCTGCGAAGGGGCGATCCTGGTGGTCGATGCCAGCCAGGGGATCGAAGCGCAGACCCTCGCCAACGTGCACCTGGCCATTGCCCAGAACCTGGTGATCATCCCGGTCATCAACAAGATCGATCTGGCCAGCGCGGATCCCGAGATGGTGATGGCCGAGCTGGAGGACACCCTGGCCATCCCGCGCGAGGAGGTGATCCTGGCGTCGGCCAAGGACGGGACGGGTGTGCCTGAGATCCTGGAGGCAATCGTCCAGCGCGTGCCGCGGCCGAGCGGCGACGCGGCTGCCCCGCTGCAGGCGCTCGTGTTCGACAGCCACTACGACCAGTACAAGGGCGTGGTGGCCTACGTCCGCGTGGCGAATGGGACGCTGCATGACCACGAACGCATCCGCTTTATGGCCACCGGTGTCGAGAGCGACATCCTGGAGCTCGGCTATTTCCGGCCGCAGCCAGTGCCGACCCGCAGGCTGACCGCCGGCGAGGTCGGCTACGTGGCGTCAGGCCTGAAGAGCATCGCCGAGGCCCGAGTGGGCGACACTCTGACCGATGCGGACAAGCCGGCACCCGGGCCACTGCCGGGGTACAAGCAGGCGCTGCCGCTGGTCTTCGCCGGCATCTACCCGATGCGCGGCGACGACTACCCTCTGCTGCGCGAGGCGCTCGACAAGCTGCACCTCAACGACGCCAGCTTCGTCTATGAGCCCGAGTCGAGCGTGGCGCTGGGCTTCGGCTTCCGCTGCGGCTTCCTGGGCCTGCTGCACATGGAGATCGTCCAGGAGCGCCTGGAGCGCGAGCACGACCTGGACCTGCTCGCATCGGCGCCCAGCGTCGAGTACCACGTGCGACGCCTCCACGGGTCGGAGGAGCTTGTGGTCGACAACCCGGCCAAGATGCCCGATGCGGGCGAGATCGACGCCATCAGCGAGCCGTGGGTGGCGGTGCAGGTGATCACGCCAACCGACTACATCGGGCCGATCATGGAGCTGGCCACCACGCGTCGCGGGCTGTTCGGCAACATGGAGTACCTGGACCCCAAGCGCGTCAACCTGCACATGGAGCTGCCGCTGGCCGAGCTGATCATCGACTTCTACGACCTGCTCAAAAGCCGCAGCAGCGGATATGCCAGCCTGGACTACCAGTACATCGGCTACCGCGAAGGCGACCTGGTCAAGCTGGACGTCCTGGTCAACGCCGAGCCCGTGGACGCGCTCTCCCTGATCGTCCATCGGTCCAATGCCTACCGCCAGGGAAAGGCGCTGGTCGAGAAGCTCAAGGAGCTGATCCCGCGGCAGATGTTCGAAGTGCCGGTCCAGGCCGCGGTGGGGTCGAATATCATCAGCCGCGAGACGATCCGGGCCATGCGCAAGAACGTGCTGGCCAAGTGCTACGGCGGGGATATCACTCGCAAGCGCAAGCTCCTCGAGAAGCAGAAGGAGGGCAAGCAGCGCATGAAGCGGATCGGTTCCGTGGAGATCCCGCAGGAGGCGTTCCTCGCCGTGCTGCGCATGAACGAGGCCCAATAGGTGGCTTTCGAGGATTCCCTCCGCCTCTCGATTGCTCTTGGGCTGACCATCTTCCTGGTGCTGCTGCGCTTCGACTCGGAGCGGATCATGCGCTCCGACTACTTCCGCTACCGGTTCCCTTGGATGGGGCCGGTCAGCTATTACGGGCTGGTGATCGCCTTTGCCATCGGCATCGTGCTGATCCTGCCCGACGGGCGCGCCCGCCTGTTCCTGACGCCGGGTGACCCCGACACCATGCTGCCGATCATGTTGGCTTTCGCCGGGGTGGCGATCCTGAACGCGATCGCGTACGCGTTTCGCTGGTACGGCGGCATCACCCCGCTGCCGACTTCACTGCTCCCCAGCCGCTTGCTGGGCGCAGCCGCCAGCGCGGTGGCCGATGAGCTCCAGTTCCGCTCGATCGTGCTGGGGCTGCTCATCTTTGCCGACATTCCCGGCGGGGTCACCGCCGCGGTCGTGATCCAGGCCCTGCTGTACGGGCTGGCCCAGCGGCGGCTACTGCGGGAGCGGCAGTGGTATTTCCTGGTGGGCTCGGTGCTGTTGGGCTATGCCTGCGGCTGGGCCACGATCACCAGCAACTCCGTGGTCCCGGCCATGGTCGGGCACTTTGTCGTGATTGCCGCGCTGTTCGCGTTCGCCGGCGGGAGACTGCGCCAGCGCCCCATTTGAGGCCGATGCGTCCCGGTGATGGCGAGCCTCACTCGACTCCCGAAATGTCGGCGCTGGGTGACATTCCGCGGGTCAAGCCAGCTGAAGTCGCGATTTGCGAATGGCGGTAGCGTTACGTTGCTCGCGGCGTCTGGCCAGGCGCTCGGGGGACGGTTGCTGAGCGCGGATCGAACGGCAAATGGTGCCCAGCGCCCCTCGCGAGTCACTTAACGCGTCGGGGATTCGCATTTCGCAAGTCGGAGCGTTCAGTCTCCAAAGCGGCCCTGGCTACACTCGTGGCGTGACCTCGCGCAGCCACCACCTGTATGTGCACGTGCCGTTCTGCCGGCTTGTGTGCGCATACTGCGACTTCGTGACCGTCGGTGGCCGAGCCGATGCGATGCCGCGTTACGTAGCCGCGCTCCATGCCGAGCTGGCCCTGCGGCCGCCGTCTGGTGAGCTGGAGACCATCTATTTCGGTGGCGGCACTCCCTCTCTGCTGCCGGCCGACGACGTCGGAGGCCTGGTCGAGGCTGCCAGGCGCCACTGGGGCAGGCGGCCGGACGAAGTGACGCTGGAGGCGAATCCCAGCGGGCGCGAGGTGCCGGATTGGCTTCGGCTGCGCGATGCCGGGGTCACGCGCATCTCTCTTGGAGCTCAGTCGCTGCGCGATCCTGAGCTACGGACGCTGGCGCGCGGCCATTCGGCCGCCGAGGTTCGCTCTGCCTACGCGGCCGCCCGGGCGGCCGGGCTCGACAACATCAGCCTGGACCTGATCTACGGCATTCCCGGCCAGTCGCTTTCCGACTGGCGCTCGGGGCTCGGGATGGCTACCTCATTGCAGCCGGATCACATCTCCCTCTACGCATTGCAGCTCGCGATGGCGCCCGATGAGTGGGCCGCGCCGCCGCGGCCGGGTGCGCTGCGCTGGCGGCGACGCGTGGCCGCGCAGCAGGACGACGGGATCGCGGCAGATCAGTACGCCCTGGCCGAGGAGCTGCTCGACGCGGCCGGCTATCGTCATTACGAGCTCTCGTCGTGGGCGCACTCGGGCTTCGAGTCGCGCCACAACAACGCGTACTGGGCAAGGCGGCCGTACACCGGCATCGGGGCGGGCGCCCATTCGTACGATGGAGCGGCTCGCCGCTGGTGGAACGAGCGTGACCTTGATCGATACCTGGCGTCAGTCGAGGCCGGCGTACCGGCCGAGGCCGGGAGCGAGGCGCTCAACGAGCCGGATCGGGCGTTCGAGGCGATCGCGCTTGGGCTTCGGCGGGTGGACGGCCTGAGTCGTGCGACCTTCGCGGCTGAGTTCGGGACCGATCTCACCCTGCGCTTTCCCGTCGCCATAGCAAGTGCGACGGAGGCCGACTTGTTGGAGCTGTCCCACGGCGGCCGCATGCGTCTCACAGCGCGTGGACGTCTCATGGCATCGGAGGCGCTGATCGGGTTCTTGCCGGAGCAGGCTGAGCCGGGCGCGAGTCGGGCAGCAGATGCGATTCCCGCCTGACACGTTGGCCGCGGTGGCGGACGGGCGGATCGACCTGGCCTTTCGTCGCTGGGAGCGGCCGCGGGCAAGGGAGGGTGGCGGGCAGCGGACGCCAGCGGGCGTGGTCGGCTTCGATGCAGTTCAGGCCGTGAGCCGGGAGCAGGTGAGCGACGAGGAGGCACGCCGCGCCGGCTTCGCGACCCGTGACGAACTGCTGACCTTCCTCGACCATCGAACTGAGGGCGATATCTACCGCGTGCAGCTGCGGCTGGCCGGACCAGATCCGCGCCTTGCCCTGCGGGAGACGATTCCGGATCAGAACGAGGCAGCCGAGATCATCCAGCGGCTTTCGCGACTCGATCGGTTGAGCACCCACGGCCCTTGGACGCGCGCCGTGCTTGAGGCGATTCGCGACCAGCCTGGCCAGCGCGCAGGCGACCTGGCCGCCGAGATGGGTCGCCCGCGGCTGCCATTCAAGATGGATGTCCGCAAGCTGAAAGAGCTGGGCCTGACCGAGAGCCTGCCAGTTGGCTATCGCCTCTCACCGCGGGGTGAGGCAGTGCTCCAGCGGATAGCCGGCCGCGAGGGACGACCGCCGGTCCGTTGACATCGGTCCAGCCCGGTTGGTACCATTCGCAGAACGCGTTAGCACTCTC
>JBDUEE010000028.1:0-12868 GCA_040002615.1 Chloroflexota bacterium
GTCAGGTTGCGGACCTGAAGGTCGGAGGTTCGAGTCCTCTCGGGCACGCCACTCGTCCCAGCCAGGCCGCATTCGGCCCATTCGTCAAACGGCGGGGACTGCCTCTGGTGGACCGGCAGCCAGTAGGTCGCGAACTCGGCCTGCGCTGACGATGTTGCCCTTTCGCTCATGCTCCGCAAGCGAGCGATCGAGTGCGGCCTTCCAACCATCGGGATCGCCCGCCCGTGCGTGCACGCGTGCCAGTCCCTCGTACGTGGCCCCGCGCATCTCCAGGAAGTCGGTCGGCTCGACGAGCTCAACGGCCTCGTCGATCAGTTGGCGGGCTTCTGCGCGGCGGCCGTCGTCGGCTGCGAGCTGAGCCGCGGCAATTCGCCAGTAGGCCTGCGTCGAGATGTCGTTCGACGCGCCGGTCTCCTGCGCCAGGAGCACCGCCGCTTCCATCGCCTGGCGACGGCCGAGCCGATACAGGACCGTGGCGCGCATCGCGGCCAGCGTCGAGAGAACGCCCGTCTCACCCATCGGCTCGAGAATGGCAATGCCCTCGCCAAACGCGCGCTCTGCGGCCTCAAGGTCGCCGGCCAGGTCCTCCACGGTCCCGCCATAGAGCGCGCTGCCCCCCACACGCAGCCGCAGTCCGCGCTCCTGCAGGTATGCGCGATTGGCACGCACCAAATCCCGAGCTTCATCGAATCGACCCAGCATTGCCAGCAGTGGCGCCGTGAATCCCAGCCGCCCAGATCCCTGAGCCTCAGAGCCCGGCCCCCAATCCACTCCCGCGATGCGCTCGATCGCCTCGGCGGCCGGCACAGGCCCCCAGCGCACGGAGTTGCCGATCATCGCAGAGCTCTCCGCCCAGACTCCGGGGTCCTGGCGCGCGTCAAGCAACCCGCGCGCTCGCTCGAGGGCCGCCAGCTCGTCCATCCACCGACAGCGCGAGAGATATGCATCTGCGCGGGCTAATTCAGCCGCGATGGTTCCGGACTTCTCCCCGAGTTCAGCGGCACGGGCCTCGACCCGGTCCGCGAGTCGCAACATCTCTGATTCGTCCTTGGAGGGATCCATCATCAGCTCAGAGCGGATCCATTCGAGGTCGGCTCGCATGTCCAGCAGGTCATCGTTCGCTCGGCGGGCCGCCGCCTTGACCTCGTCGTACAGCGCTTTCCCGCGCGGGAAGTCCCCCTCTTCCACGGCCGTACCCGCCAGTTCCATCAGCAGCTCGCCGCGCTGCCGATCGTCGGCGAGTAATGCCACCGCACGGGAGAGCAGGTTTGTCGCGGCGGGTGGATCGTGGCGCCCAATCGCCCGCAGGCCCGCAGACCGAAGGTGAGAGGCGGCATTCGCGGCCAGCGACCGGGTCAGCTCATCGGTCAATCCAAGCTCTGCTCGGTACCGATACGCCTGTTCCAGGTGATAGGCCATGACCTCTTCATACTCGAGCTGCCTTTCGCCCGCGGCTCGTTCGAGCCACGCGGCGAAGCGGGCATGGAGGTCCGCGCGCTGCTCTTTGGGGAGCGCTCCATAGGCGGCGTCGCGGACGAGGATGTGACGGAAACGGAACGCCTCGTCACCGGTGCTCCCGGACCGGTCGGGGCGCACCAGCTCTTTGCGGACCAGGGTCATGAGCCGGGATCCGAGCTCCTCTCGTCGCTCCGGGGGCGATAGCTCGGTGACAGCGGAGCGCTGGAAAACTTTGCCGACGACGGCTGCTCGACCGATAAGGTCGCGCTCAGATGGCTCCAGCCGGTCCAGCCGCGCAGCCACCAGGGCCGATACCGTGGGCGGAACGCTGACCTTGCTCAGGTCTGCATCCGACTGCCAGCCGCCATTCACGCGACGCAGCACGCCCTCATCGACCAGCATCGCCACCAGCTCCTCGACGAAGAGGGGATTCCCCTCGGCCGTCTCCCCGATGCGATCCTGGACGGCGCGAGCAAGCGCTTCGTCGCTGATCAGGTTGCTGACCAGCTGGGCCGAATCGTCCGCGGTAAGCGGCTCGAGCAGGATGATCGTGGCGTTCATCTTCCCTCCACCCCAGTGGGGTCGGGCGTCCAGCATCTCCGGCCGAGCCACAACGAGCAGAAGGATTGGGGCCTCGTGCGACCAGTCGGCGATGTGCTCGATGAGGTCGAGCATGGTCGGCTCCGCCCAATGCAGGTCGTCGATGACGACGATCAACGGGTGACGCCGGGCGATCGCCTCCAGCAGCTTGCGAACGCCCCAGAAGATCTCCTCGGATGGCACAACGGATTCCGAGAGGCCGATGGCGGGGGCCACTCGCTCCACGATCGAATCGCGCTCGTCTGAAGGCCCCAACAGTGTGCCGAGCTTTCCACGAGCTGTCTCGGCCGCGTCGGCTGGCAGGATTCCGGCGGCAGCCTGGGCCAGCTCGACCACCGGCCAGAACGTGATTCCCTCTCCGTACGGCAGGCATCGAGCCCGTAGAACCTGTGCATCGGCGCCGACCCCTTGGAGGAACTCGTACACGAGCCGCGACTTGCCGACGCCCGCCGAACCCAGCAGCGTGAAGAGGTGGCATGACTCTTCGCGCCGGGCGCGCTCGAACGCCTCGGACAGGATCCGCAGCTCGCTCTGACGGCCAACGAGAGGCGTGTCATGGCGCCTCATCGGCTGATGCTCCATGAGCCCGAGAAGCCGGTATGCCTCGACCGGCGCGGCCTTCCCCTTCAACTCCAACGGTGGCATCGGCTCCGCTTCAACTGCGTCGCGGACCAGCCGATAGGTGCGGGCCCCCATGACCACCTCGCCTGGGCTGGCAGCCTGTTCGAGGCGCGCGGCGACGTTCACCGCATCGCCGGTCACCAGTATCTGGCTGGTTGCCGAATCGCCGGCCACCACCTCGCCCGTGTTGACGCCGACGCGCAGGGTGATGGGGCGCCACCCGCTGTTGGACAGCTCATCGTTCAGCGCCGCCGTCGCCGTCCCCAGCTCATGCGCGGCGCGAACCGCTCGCAGCGCATCATCCTCGTGGAGGACGGGGATGCCGAAGACGGCCATCACCGCATCTCCGATGAACTTCTCGACGGTGCCTCCGTGCTTTTCCACCACGCGCCGCATGGCATCGAAGTAGCGGGCCAGCATGCGACGCGTCGTCTCCGGGTCGATCTGCTCACCGAGGCTCGTGGAGCTGACGATGTCCGCGAAAAGGACGCTGACTGTCTTGCGGACCTCGCCGGCCGGGACCGTCGCGGGTCCAAGCGGGTGGGCACAGTTGGAGCAGAACTTCGCGCGCTCCGAGTTCTCCTCACCGCATTTCGGGCACCGCATCACACGCCGCAGTGTACGAGCCGTCAAGCCGCAAGCTACCGCTCCTGCCGGTCGGTCAGCTGCGGCGCGCCCTGCTGGCAGGGTTCACGTTGGCGTAGCGGAGTCTGCTCCGTTCGGTCATGCCCTTCCATCCGCGGTGCGTGGGCGCACCAGTCTCCGTGCAGAGACGGGTGGCATCAGGCCGACGAAAGGCGTACAACATTCTTCCCTGGCCCGAGCCTCCGATGCAGGAGGAGCCGCATTGACCGTCCATCGAACGCAATCCCCTCGATCCATGCTGATCCGGGTGCTTGCTGCCACCATGCTGGTCGTCGCTTGGAGCATTCCCGCCCAGGCTGCTGCCCCGGCCAACAAGACACTCAAGCCGCATTTCAGCAATGCGGTCGCCATGGACACTTCGCCAACCCTCAGGAGTCTTGCCGCGCACCGTGTCGCGCCAGCTGCCGACCCATCGGTCATCTCGCATCGAGACGCGAACCTTCGCAGCTCGAGCGACGCCGGGTTCTCGGGCGCTGGCGACGTCCAGACGCAAGTGGGGACGGCAAACATCCCCGACCCGGTCGCCAACTTCGAGGGGCTGAGCAACCAGGACAACTTCGACATCTTCGGCTTCCGCGTGAACCCGCCCGATCCGGTGGGCGACGTGGGGCCCAACCACTACGTCGAGATGGTCAACCTCACCTTCGCCGTCTACTCGAAGACCGGCACGCTGCTGCTCGGCCCAGTCGATACCGGCACCCTGTGGGCCGACTTCGCCGTGCCCGACTGCCAGGATCCGTCGGGTGACCCCGTCGTGCTCTATGACCAGCTCGCGGGTCGGTGGCTCCTGACCCAGTTCACCACCAGTGGCCTGGCTGACCCGACCAAGCCGTTCTGGAACTGCGTGGCCGTCTCCACGACCGGAGACCCCACCGGCAGCTACTACCGCTATGCCTTCGAGACGGAGAACTTCCAGTTCTTCCCGGACTATCCGAAATATGGCGTTTGGACCGATTCCTATGTCCTCACCACGCGTGAGTTCGGTCCGACTGTGGAATACGGCATCGGTGTCTACGCCCTCGAGAAGAACAAGATGCTGAACGGGCAGCCCGCCCGCGCCGTCAGCTTCTTCCTCGACGGCAATGACCCGGCGATCTTGCCGCTGGTTGGAGACGGCCTGCTCCCAGCCGACATCGACGGCAAACAGAAGCCAATGACCGATGCCGCCATCCCGATTGTCGGCACGCAGGACGATGGCGGCGGTTATGGGGCAACGTTCGACGCGCTGAATATCTGGGACCTACATGTGAAGTGGCGCTCAACGCCCACCGCTTCGCTCGAGCTGGCCACGCAGTTGCCGGTCGCGTCGTTCGACTCGATCTTCCCGTGCGCCCCGACCTCCCGTGACTGCCTGCCGCAGCCCGGAATCACCAACCCCGACCAGTATCTCGACATCCTGTCCTACCGCCAGCGGCCAACCTGGCGCCTTGCCTATAGGAACAACAAGACCTACGAAACCGTGGTGACCAACCAGTCCGTGGAGGCCGCTCCCGGCGTTGCCGGCGCCCGCTGGTACGAGGTCCGTCGAACGGGCGGTAGCTATTCGCTCCAGCAGCAAGGAACCTATGCGCCGAACGACGGCGTGCACCGCTGGATGGGTAGCGTCGCCCAGGACAAGAAGGGCAACATGGCCCTGGGCTTCAGCGTGGTCAACGGGACCACCGTCTATCCCGGCATTCGCTACACCGGTCGGCTGGCCGGTGACCCCCTTGGCCAGATGACGCTCGGGGAGGGCGTCATCATCAACGGCAGCGGGGTGCAGACCACCACCAACTCGCGATGGGGTGACTACACTTCGATGAACATCGACCCCACCGACGATTGCACCTTCTGGTATGTCAACGAGTACTACCTGACCTCGGGGACAGCGACCGACGGTCGCCCGTGGCATACGCGAATCGCCAGCTTCAAGCTGCCGGGCTGCTAATGGCGGCCTGACGGCTCGCAACCCACCGCAGCGGCGGGGCGCCACGCTCCGCCGCTGCGCTTGATCGGCTACCGTCGCGGCATGCCCGATGCCGATCGGCCTTCCATCGCCACAACCGTCCTGATGGTGCTTCCGGCGGCGCTCGCGATCAGCGTCTTCGGGATCATCTACGGCGCGGTGGCACGTCCGCTGCTCGGCCCCGAGCTGACGCTCGTTTCGTCGCTCGTCATCTTCTCGGGAGCAACCCAGTTCTCCATCGCGGCGCTGCTCCTTGCCGGTGCGACCGCCCCGGCACTGCTGCTGACGGCCGCGATTCTTAACGTGCGCCACCTGGTCATGGGCGCCGTTCTGCGGGCATCGCTGGGGCCGTCGCGCATCAAGCGCGCGCTGCTCGTCTGGTTCCTGCTCGACGAGAGCTTCGGCTTCACCGTGCTGGCGGCCGGGCGCGTGGAACCCGGGCCGAGGCGGGAGGCGGTCGCGGAGCACACGCTGCTTGTCACGGGGATCTGCTGCTACGTGGCCTGGATCGCCGGCACCGGACTCGGCATCCTGGGCGCCGGCCTGCCGGGCCTCGATGGCGTGGCCCGGGCCGTTTTCCCCGTCCTGTTCATCGCCCTCGCAGCGCTCACCGCCAGCACTCTCAGTCTGGCGGCCCGGGCAGCCGGAGCGGCGCTGATCACCGCCGTTATCTGCCTGACCCTGCCCGACTGGCGTGGCCTGGCGCCGGTGCTGGCGGGCCTGGCAGTGGCGCTGCCGGACGATCCGCGACAGGCAGCCGCCGAGTGACCGCACTGTTGATCGCTGCCGTGGCCGCGATCACCTACGGCAGCCGCCTGGCGGCGATGGTTGTTCTGCCGAGACCCACCGGTCGCGTGGAGGCCACGCTGGCACGGATCCCCGCGGCTATTTTCGCTAGCCTCGCCACCCTATCGCTGATCACCCCCGAGCGAACGCTGGTGGAGGCGCCGGTTCTGTTGGCTGCGCTGGGCGCGTTGATGGCCGCTCCGCGACGCTCGTTCGCGCTCTGCCTGGTGGCCGGCATCGCCGGCTACGTGGTCGGCCAGCTGGTAATTCCGCTGCTCAGCCGGTGAACCCGACGTGGTGTGAGAAACACCGCGCTGCTGGCACGCCCTGCTAGCCAGATACCAATCATGGTCGGGCTTATGCCGCCTCAGGTACCGAGACCCGGCGCCGCCACCGTCCTCCCGCGCTCGGCGATGGTCGATCCACCCTCCGTTCCCGAGATCTGACCGATCTCCCGAGCCCAACTCCGACCTAAGCCGATTCAGGTTGGTACCCGGGAACTGGACGGTCGCGGGCTGCCTTCAAGGATCTTCAGATCCAGCACCAGCCGTCAGGCGGCGGGCCGGAGCTGACCCTGGCGTCTGGCAGCTCCAGGTTTGGTGCGCCGGGCCGGTCGCAATCGGTGAGCCACATGCGGCTGCGCCATTCGTCCGGCTGGAGCGGCAAGGCGGTCAGAATCGGGAAGAAGAACGCGAACAGCACCACCAGGCCGATTCCGAGTGCCACCGCCACGACGCGCGCCGGGACCGAGCGCCAGGCCCACGCCGCCAGTATGCCCACCGCGGCATACAGGAACGGCAATGACGGCAGGATGTACCACAGGAATACCTGGCTGCGGGAGCCCTGCAGCACGAGCCAGGGCAGGTAGGTGGCCAGCGCGGCCAGGATGACCACCGCCGCAGGACCGCGCAGCCGCCATCCGCCACGGGCCCACATCACCGCCAGCCCAACCAGCGCTAGGGCACCGACCAGCCACGCGAGTGGGCTGCCGATGGCCAGGATCTCGCGATAGACGCCTGCGTCCGCGTCGAAGAAGTAGGCGACCGGCCGTTTCAGCAGCAGCCACGACCAGGGCGGCGACTCGTAGGGATGGTTGCCCTCCAGGCTGGTATGAAACGTGAGCATTGCCTGTTGGTGATCCCACACGCCACGCCAGAATGTGCCCTCCTGCCATGGCAGACCGATGATCTCGCCCGGCATCCGCCCGATGTACGCCGCCAGGTAGACGGCGATCGGCACCACGCCCAGCAGCAGGAGTGTGCGCAGACCCTCCTCGCGCAGCGCCAGCCATGTGGCCCGTCGCCAGGTGCGGTCCTGCCCATCCCGTTCACTCCAGCGCCTGGCAGCGATCTCCCAGGCGAGGACCAGCGGGATGACGGCCAGGGCAACGTATGCGCCCGACCACTTGACTGCCACCGCAGCCCCCAGCGCCAGGCCGGCCATGAGCCGCCATGGTCGGTCGAGCGTCAGGGCCGAGAGGTAACCCGCCGGCCTGCGGTCCCACAGGGCCGCGACGGGCCGATCCCGATCCAGCACCGCGAACAGAACGGTGGCGATCACGAACAGGGTGACGAATACATCGAGCATCCCGATCCGCGAATGGACCAGGTGCAGGAAATCACCCGCCAGCAGCGCGGCCGCGGCAAAGGCGCCGAGCGTGCGGGCGGGTTGCGCTGTGTCGCGAAGCAGCTGCCGAACCAGCAGGAAGAGGAGCGCCACCGAGATGATGCCAACCACCGCAGCCGAGATCCGCCGGCCGAACTCGTCGTAGCCGAAGATCTTGATGCCGATGCCGATCAGCCAGTTGCCCAGCGGGGGATGGGCACGGCTGGCCAGCTCGTCGATGCCGCACTCCGCCGTTCCAAGCACGTAGCGGCAGGCGTTGGGGGCATAGAAGATCTCGTCGAACACGAAGCCAATCGGCCGGCTCAGCCCCGGCAGGCGCACCGCCGCCGCTCCCGCCGTCACCGCCAGGAGCGCCACCCAGTCGAGTCGAGACCAGCCCGGCCGACGGTCGATGCGCGGATCCTCCACGGTGCTGCTGAGGCGCCCCATCCTAAGCGGCAGGAGCAAGCGGGCCAATCCGCTCCCGGGCACCCGGATGGAAAGAAGCCCCCGGCCGAAGGCTCGGTCTATCTAGTCCAGCTGCGGTGGGGTGCGGCGCAACCCGGTGCGCGCCAGTTCCTGCGCACAGCTGAGGGTGCGGGGCCGAAGAGGATCGCGGAACCAGACGAGGTATCGATAGTCGTCGGAGATGGTGGCCAGCCGGCTGCGCGCGTACTCGTCCTCGGGGTGGAGCCAGGCGTCGCCGGGGGACAGCCCGTGGCCGGGCACCCACTGGAAGCCCAGTTGCAGCGCGCCGCACGAGGCCACGACCGTCCAGGCGCCCTCCCACGAAGAGCGGGTCTTCACGATGCTCCAGCCCGGCAGGCGATGCTCCACGCTGGCAAGCACCTCGGCGCGGGCGGTGTTTGGCACCTTCGGGATTGGGGCCAGCAAGGCAACGCCGAACACGGCGAGGAGCAGCGCAATCGCCGCCGGAGCGGGGATGCGCAAGCGATGCCGGCGACGCGGTCGTGTTGGTCTGGTCAGGCTCATCTCGGTGACAGGTGATTCAGCAGGAACTGTGCCGGTCCTCTGCTAGACTCCGGCGAGGTCGCGCGCGCTCCCGCGGCGACCGAATTTTCGCCATTGAGGACCGATGAACTACGAGCTCTTCATGGCTGAGGCCATCGCCGAGGCCCGCCGGGGAGGAGAAGAGGGAGAGGTGCCCGTCGGGGCCGTCGCCGTCCTCGACGATGCCATGATCGCACGTGACCATGATCGGGTCGAGGTTCAGCGCGATCCCACTGCCCACGCCGTGCTGCTCACGTTGCAGGCCACAGCTGGGAAGCTCGAGACGCGTCGCCTCTCCGAGGTCACCATCTTCACCACGCATGAGCCGTGCGCCATGTGCGTCGGCGCGATGGTCGAGGCCCAGGTACACGCCCTCGTCTTCGCCGTGCCCGATGACCGCAAGGGAGCGGCCGGCACCGTCGTGCAGCTGGCGCGCGATCCTTCTCTGCCGCACCAGCTCTCGGTGGTCTCCGGCGTCCGCGAGGCAGAGGCGCGGCGGCTTGCCTCGGAGGCGCCTGCCAGCGCCTGACGGCCGATCGGCCCGCCCGGATATCGGTCCATCCTCTGGTAGACTCGCCCGCGGAGAGGTGTCCGAGTGGTTTAAGGTGCCGCTCTCGAAAAGCGGTGTGCGATGAGCACCGTGGGTTCGAATCCCACCCTCTCCGCCACCCCACCCGGTCCGCCTCTGCTCAGTTGCCGCGTCGCGCGGAGAGGTCGCCTAGTGGCCTATGGCGCCGCACTGGAAATGCGGTTCGGGGCAACCCGTCGGGGGTTCGAATCCCCCCCTCTCCGCCACTCTGTTACGATCCGGCCGGCCGTGCTAGGCGGGGAACTAGCGGTGCCCTGTACCCGCAATCCGCTACAGCGGGGCTGAATTCCCGGTCGAGGCCGATTGCCTCCGCCTCCCACGAGATCGACCGACGTTGAAGGTCGGGTCCCACGCAGCGAAGGTCCGTGAACCCCGTCAGGTCCGGAAGGAAGCAGCGGTAAGCGACCGCCTTCGGGTGCCGTGGGGCGACCTGGCTGGAGCCGGACGATCTGCGCGTGTGCGGAAGCCCTCGTTCGACGCCGGGTGCACGGCCGATTCATCCCTACCGTCGCGACAGTCCCGAGCCCTCCTCGACGCGCACGGTGTACGGTACCAAGACCATGTCGACGCCCCTTCCCATAGAAACGATCCGTCCCGACGCCGGCGTCGACCAGCATCGGGCCCTCTACCGTCGCTGGCGGGCGCAGCGCTTCAGCGAGGTGCTTGGCCAGGACCCCATCGTGGCCACCCTCCAGCGGGCGGTGGCGGGGGATCGGACCGCACATGCCTACCTGTTTGTGGGTCCGCGCGGCACCGGCAAGACATCGACCGCCCGCATCCTGGCCAAGGCCATCAACTGCACCAACCGCGCCGATGACGGCGAGCCGTGCGATGCGTGCGCGGCCTGCGTTTCGGTGCGCGAGGGGCGGGCCATGGATGTCATCGAGATCGACGCTGCCAGCCACGGCCTGGTCGAGGACGCGCGCGACCTGGTGATGCGGGCGCTGACCGCGCCGGCTGAGCTGCGGCGGCGGGTCTACATCATCGACGAGGTCCACATGCTCAGCACGCACGCCTTCAACGCGCTGCTGAAGCTGGTCGAGGAGCCGCCGGACCACGTCGTCTTCATCATGGCCACCACCGATACCCACAAGGTGCCGGCGACCATCATCAGTCGCACCCAGCGCTTCGACTTTCGTCGGCTGGCGGCCGATGCGATCGTCGGCAAGCTGACCCGCATCGTCAGCGCCGAAGGCGCGGAGGCGGAGCCGGATGCGCTGTCGCTGATCGCACGCCTGGCCGATGGCGGCATGCGCGATGCCGAGTCGCTGCTTGACCAGGTGCTCGCCTATGCCGGCGATCGCGTCACGCTCGAGGCGGTCCGCGAGGCGGTGGGCCTGGCCGATGACGAGGCGATCGCCGCCCTGCTGGCCGCATACCTCGCAAGCGACGCCCCCGCGGCCCTTGACCGAATCGAAGCCCTGGCCGATGGCGGCCGCGACATGTCGCAGGTCGCGGCGCAGGCGGAGGCCGAGGCGCGGCGCCTGCTGTTGGCGTCCGCTGCCGATCCGCCCGTGGCTCGCCGCTTGGCCGCCATCCTCCGCACGCTGGCCGAGGCTGCCTTCGCCGGCGCCCGCGAGGGTCGGGCGCGCCTGGCCATGGAGCTGCTGGCGGTGGAGCACGCGGCGCCGATTACTTCGACCGTGCCACTCGACGCCACTGCGCCCGCGCCGATCAAGCGAGCCGAGCGCCCGACGGCGGCGCCCGTTGCCACCCGAGTCCCGGAGGCGGTCGCCGCCGCCGTTCCGAATGAGCCGCCGTCCGCTGAGCCGCCGTCCGCTGAGCCGCCCTCCGCCGAGCCGCTTCAAGCTGCACCGGTCCCAGTTGAGCCGGTTCCAGTTGAACCGTCACTGCCCGTGGCCGACGCTCCGCGCCCAGGCGACGTGGCCGCGGTCCGTGCCCGCTGGGCGGAGGTGGTGGAGCGTGCCGCGCCGGCCATCAAGCCGCTCCTGCGCGAGTGCCGCCCGGTGGGGCTCGATGGCGCCCGCCTGACGCTGGCCTTCCCGGAGGAGCGAGGATTCATGCGCGAGAAGGCCCGTACCCGGGCCGGCGCGATCGAGCAGCTCCTCGGCACGGTGCTCGGCGGCAGCTGGGCGGTCGATTGCGTCGCCAGCAATGTCGAACTGGAGCCACTCACCATTCAGCAGGCCGTCGCGTCGGACCCGACCGACCCCGATGGCCAGGCGCTCCTGGAGGGGGTATTGCGCATCACCGGCGGTGAGCTGGTCGATGCGCCGGAGGTCCGCTGACCGACGCCGAGGCCGCTCCGCAACCGGATTTCAAACGCCCTCGACGAGGGGGCCCACCACATGACAGAGAGGTACTCGTGAACATCGGCCAGATCGCGAAGATGGCGCAGCAGATGCAGGCGCAGATGGCCCAGGCCCAGGAGGAGCTGCGTGAGACCACGCTGGAGGCGACCGCCGGCGGTGGCGCGATTCGGGTGGTCATCACCGGCGCCCAGGAGATCCGTGCCATCGAGATCGATCCCGGAGCCATTGATCCCGATGAGGCCGACATGCTCCAGGACCTGATCCTGACCGCAGTCAACGACGCGATCACGCGCAGCAAGGAGCTGGAGCGCGAGCGCATCGGCGCCGTGGCCGGCGGCATGGGCATCCCGGGCATGCCCGGGATGGGCGGCTCGATCCCGGGGCTGCGCTGAGCGCGTGTCCGGACTGATCGCGCCGGTGGCTCAGCTGATCGACGAGCTCAGCCGCCTGCCGGGGGTCGGCCGCAAGACCGCGCAGCGCCTGGCCTACCACGTCCTTCGGGCCCCCCCAGACGAGGCGTACGCGCTGGCCGAGGCGCTGGTGGCGGTCAAGGAGAAGGTCGCCTACTGCTCGATCTGCTGCAACATCACCGATATCGGCGTCGATCCCTGCGCCATCTGCTCCGATAGCCGTCGCGACCCGTCACGCATCTGCGTGGTGGAGGAGCCGCTCGACGTGCTGGCCATCGAGCGCACCGGCGAGTTCCGCGGCCGCTATCACGTGCTGCACGGGGCGATCAGTCCCATCGACGGCATCGGTCCCGAGCGCATCCGCGCCCGCGAGCTGGTGGTGCGCGTGTCGGAGGGTGGGGTGACGGAGGTCATCCTGGCCACCAACCCCAACCTGGAGGGTGAGGCAACGGCCATGTACCTGGCCGATCTCATCTCCCATCACGTCCCGATGGTGAGCCGCATCGCGCGTGGCCTGCCGGTGGGTGGCGATCTCGAGTATGCCGACGACGTGACGCTGATTCGCTCGTTCCAGGGCAGACGCGAGGTGGAGCGCAGCTGACCCACCGTCCTTGACGCACCCGGTCGGGCCGCGTAAGATTCACGTTCGCGCCGGCGCTAAGCCGGCTATTGCGCCGCAAGAACGGCGGTCACTCGATCGCGCAGCTTGCCGCAGGGGTTCCCGATACGGAGGCCTCGAATCGAAACGATACCGATGCAGATCGGTACTGTGACCTTAACAGCTGAAGAGTGACAGGAACCCACACGAGTCAACGGGACCAAACCTGAACTTGAACGGTGGTGGAGCCTTCGGGCAAGCCCACTGTTTTCTTTGTTCGGAGAGTTTGATCCTGGCTCAGGACAAACGCTGGCGGGGTGCATGAGA
>JBDUEE010000029.1:0-6119 GCA_040002615.1 Chloroflexota bacterium
AGAGCGACATCATCCTGATCCTCAACGACAAGTACCACATCGTCGCCAAGGTCAATATCGAGTTCAACCCGTACCAGGCGCAGCGTTACCGCGACTGGGTCGTTGCGACCGTCGAGAAGAACCGCGGTGGTCAGGACAACGTGGACCTGGAGTACGAGAAGCTCTTCGAGTACAGCTGCTTCGATCCGACCGGCCGCCAGACGGCCGAGAAGCTCGTCGAAGAGCGGCTGTACAACGAGTGAGCGGCTCAGCTCTCCGCTGAACCGCAGCGCCTGATGGCCGTCGCCGATCCCTACCGCGTGCTGCAGGTTCTGGCGACCGCCGACCAGGAGGTGCTGAACGCCGCCTTCCGGGCGCTGGCGCACAAGTACCACCCGGACCACGACTCCAGCGACCTCGCTGCGCGCCGCATGGCGGAACTCAACGCGGCCTGGGCAATGGTCCGCGACCCCGCATTGCGCGCCAGCTGGGATCGGAACCAGCGGCGGGTGACGTACGACTTCGCCGGCTCCCCGCAGACGGCATCGGTCCCGCCGCCGCCACGTTCGGCCAAGGCCGGCGGACGGCTGGAGTTCGGCCGCTACACCGGCTGGGCACTGCGCGACCTGGCGCGCCAGGACCCGGGATACCTTCGCTGGCTCTCGCGCCACGCATCGGGCCTGCGCTATCGGACCGAGATCTACCAGATCCTGGGCCGTATGGGCTCCTCCTCCGCCGCCTGAGCTCCGGGCGGTTCGATCGCCGGATACCGCCAGCCACCAATGTGAATCGGCTTGGGCGGCGTGACCGTCGGATCGAGACTCGCCTACCAACCACGACACGATTCTGGCGCCAGATTCCGCCCCAGTGGGCGCTGGCCGCGCATCTCATCCGCGTAAGGAGAGGGTGATTGGTACCTGGCGTCCTCAGGCCTCGCAGTGCGCGAATGGAACCGCCAGCGAAGCGACGCGCTTGGAACGGGTACGCTTTGGACCGATGACTCCGCTGCGCGCCGTCTTCCTGGATATCGGCGATACCGTGCTGCGCGCCAATCCCTCGTGGGAGGGCGTCTACACGCTGGCCCTGGAGGAATACGGCGTCTCGATCGGGCCGGACGACCTGCGTGACGCGCTCCGCAACGTCTACCACCACGGAGGCTGGGGCTTCGAGGGTGGATTCGATCCCTCGCCGGAGACGAGCTTCCGCCGGACGGTGGAGATGGATCAGCGAGCGCTCAGCGAGCTGAAGATCGGTCCATTGCCAGAGCAGTTCTACCGCCGCCTGTCGGAGCTGTTCATGCTGGTCAGCAGCTGGCACGTGTTCCCCGACACCATCCCGGCGCTCACGGCGCTGCGCGACAGGGGACTGGTGATCGGTGCGGTGAGCAACTGGATCTGGCAGCTGCCGGAGCTGCTGCACAGCCTGAACCTGGTGTCGCAGTTCGACTTCGTCGCGGCCAGCGCCCGGGTTGGCTTCGAGAAGCCGCAGCCCGAGATCTTCCAGCACGCCCTGCGCGAGGCGGGTGTGCGGCCGGAGGAGGCGCTGCATGTGGGCGACCATCTCGACGCCGATGTCGCCGGGGCGCAGGCGCTCGGCCTCGCCGCGGTGCTCATCGATCGCCGCGAGCGCTTCAGCCCCTCCGACATGCCCGCCGGCGTGCCGCTCATTCGATCGCTGGCGGAGCTGGTGCCCCTGGTCGACGCGCGTCTGCAGCGTGCCAGCGCATGACTGTTGAAGCCGATGTCGAGCGACCCTGGCGCTGCTTCCTGGCGGTGCCGATCCCCGAGTCCCTTCGCGCATCATTGGCCGATGCAGTGGCGGCTGTGCGGAGTGATCCACGGGTCGAGGCGGAGTGGCGCTTCGCCGATCCGGGCGGTTGGCACGTGACGCTCGCCTTCCTGGGTGCGACGCCCGTCCTCTCCGTGGGACTGCTGGTCGACCGCGTGGCGGATGCGGTGGGCGAGCTGGCGCCGTTCGAGGTGTCGACCGGCGGGCTGGGCGGCTTCCCGTCCCGCCGTCACGCCCGCGTGCTGTGGTACGGCGTCTCCGATCCCGACCGTCGACTGCGGGAGCTCGCACGGGTGGTGCAGGCCGCGGGCGGCCTCGAGGATGGGGCGCCGTTCAGGCCGCACATCACCATGGCTCGGGCCCGAGATCGGCGCGGTGCTGACGCAGCGGAGCTTATGTCGGCGGAAGTTCCCGCCGGCTCAGTGGCGATCCAGGGCATGACGCTCTTCCGCAGCCACCTGGGCCGCGGCCCGGCACACTACGAAGTCCTGGCCGAGGTGCCGCTGGGCACGGCCCTTCGCGTTGGAGCCTCGCGATGAGCGAGCCGAAGGTCGTGGTGCGACCGCCGCATGTCGCGGTGATCGGCGAGGGCGACCCGCGCGGCCCCGACGCGCATCGCATGCTGGAATGGGCCGAGGAGGCGGGCCAGCTGCTGGCACGTGCCGGTGCAACGGTGGTGACCGGCGGCATGGGCGGCGTCATGCGGGCCGCTTCCCGTGGAGCCGCCGCGGCCGGAGGCATGACGATCGGCATCCTGCCTGGCGCGGACGCGTCCGAGGCCAATGACTACGTACGCCAGGCGATCCCCACCGGGCTGGGCGTGATTCGTAACCTGGTCGTGGTCACTGCGGCCGATGCGGTGCTGGCGATCGGCGGACGCCACGGGACGCTTTCAGAGATTGGGCTCGCGCTGCGCATGGGACGGCACGTGGTCACGCTGTCGTCGTGGCGGCTGGAGTCGGAGCACAGGCTGGGCGGCCCCCGCGTTCACCGCGCCCGCGATCCACGAGAGGCCGCCGCGATGGCGCTCCGGCTGGCCCAGGCAGGACCCGACCAACCGGCCTAGCTGCGATCAGCCTCAGTGAATGAGGCCACGGGCCGGGAACTGGTACAGCTCTGACGGATCGTACGGCATGTCGACCGTGGCGCTGCCGTGGATCTCCCAGCTCTCCGAGATGATCTGCACCGCCAGGCATGCCTGTGGCGAGACGTTCGGCACGCAGCCAGTCGATCCGTTTGATCCTGCGATCTTTACGAACGACTCCGGAGCGTAAATCGTGCCGGACAGCACCAGGTCCGATCCACCAGTAATCGACACGTCGGCAGGATTGCGGACCGTGGTGCCGTCCTGCCACAGCAGGATGCCCTTCCACGGACAGATCTGCGGGGAGACCTGCTGGCAGGTTGTCTCGTTGGTTGCCTTGAGACGAAGAGCGCCCTGCGCGGAGATATCGATCGACCCCTCGCAGAAGTTCGTCCTGTTCGCCAGGCAACCCGCGGTGTAGTCGGTCGAGAAGATCGTGACGCGAGCGTCGATCGGCTGGCCCGTTCCGTCAACGTCCGAGATCGTTTCCAGGGACGCGCCACTGGTGAGCTTGATCCCGAACCCGGCAAACACGTACATGCCCGGCTTCATGACGACCTTGACGTTCGACTGGATATCCCAGCCGGCGTAGTACACGCCCGGATTCATGGTGCAGGTGTATTGGGTGCCCACCAGCGGACAGGTGGCCTGCGGTCCGCTGCCGCCCTTTAAGGTGCACGGGTTGCTGTCGGATGGACCGTTGACCTGGCTGACCTTTGGGCAGGCAGGAACCGGCAGACCAAGGATCGGCCACGGTTCCGGCAGGCCGGCGAGGGGATCGCCCAGCGGCAGCGCAGCTTCATCCAGGCACGGGACCACCGCCGGATCTTCGCAGACAGGTTGGCTGCCCGTCCCCTGCTTGCCGCAGCTTCCGACCACCGACGTGAACGGCGCCTTGAGGCTTCCGCTGATCGACAACGCATCAGTCCCACCGCCACCCAGGCAGGCGTCGTCGGCGGTCCCATTACCGCAGGCGGCGTTGACCTGTACATATCCGCCGGCCGGCACTGACGGATCAGCCGCGAAGAGGTGAACGGTGCCACCGCCGGTGATGGCGCTGTCGCCGCTGTCACTGCCGGTGCAGCCGCTGCCGAGAGCCACCAGGCTGCTCGAGTTGGAGTTTCCGTCTTCGTTGGCGGCCACCGCGCCGGTGGTCACTCTCGCCCAATCCTGGCCGAAGACCTGGGCAAAGAAGCTCGGGTGCGTGCTGCTGATGATCACCTGCACCTTGCCTCGGTGACCGCTGTACGGCTCGCCGACCGGCGGCCAGTTGACCTGCAGCTCGCCCGATGCCCGTGCGGCGGCACAGTCATTCGTGTCGCCGGAAAAGAACCCATTCGCCTTGGCGTAGAAGCAGGCTTCGTCATACGCCTCGGGGAATGGACTGCGCGGGGTTCCGTCCGAGGCCTTGAGCCAGCGTGCGGCGGCGATCGATGCAGGGTCCGCCGCATTCTGCTCCTGTCGGTGCAGCATCCAGGAAAAGCCCAGGTCGACTACCAGGGCTGCAACGGCCATCAGGACAAACAGGGCCGCCGCGGTGACGATCAGGATCTGGCCCCTGGGGGCGTGGGTGGACACGGCTCGGGACCTCATTGCTGGCGCTCGATTGGTTCGGTGATGACCGCGCGTAAGGTCACGGCCTGCGGGATGAGGAGGAATCCGGCCATGGGGGGACTCCACACATAGCAGGCGTAGGCGGTGACCGTGTTTGCCACGATGCGGCCCGGCGCTTCGGAGAGGTTGCTGGCCTCATCGACGGTGCTGGCCGCCAGGCCGCTGTTGCAGCCGATGGCGCTCGGATTCGTTGTCGGATCGGCCCCGCCGATGGTGCACTGCGCGAACGTGCTGGCAATCGTCACGGTGCTGCTCGAGATGAGGTAGTCGCCCGGCGGCGGCGCGTCGTAGGCGTTGGTCGTGTCCTCCCGGTAGCCTGACCAGCAGGCCGCCAGGTTGACGGCGCTGGGAGGAAGGCCGAAGAGCAGGTGTCGACCGGCAGCGGTCATGAACGGCCAGCCCCCAGCCGGCGTGTCGCACGGCGAATACGTCCGCGGCGGAGCCGTGGGAGCCAGGGTCGAGACCGTTGGGCACATGGCGGTCGCGCTGTGAATCGACGCGTAGCGAGCCGCCTCGCGAGCCGCGTTGGTGAGCTGCTGCTGGTAGAAGACGCCGATGCCCAGCACGATGATGCCGACCAGCAGCATCACGAATAGCGGCAGGACCAGCGCAAGCTCGACCATGGCCTGGCCGCGCGTTCGTTCGTCGCGCCGGACACCAAGGATACGTAGGCGGCGCATCAGTAGTTCGCCACCGCGAACTCGCGGTCGCGCTCCAGCCAGATGTTTCCCAGGGACAGGCCCCAGCCGAAGGGCAGCTGAAGATCGCTCAGGTTCACGAGCGTGGTGAATTGGTAGCAGACACGGACCTCGACATACGGCAGCGGCGTCGAACCCAGCGGAGCAGCGCCCGCATTGGCGGGGTCCCACGGCCCTTGGACCGTGTCGCAGTCGGCTGGTGCCGCGCTGGCTTCGGATCCACACACCGGATCATTTCCGTCGTGGACGCAGACCGCGGTGACCGGCAAGGTGCAGACGCCAGAAGCCTCCACCTGGTCAGGCAGCGCCTCCGCCTCGCGGCACACGGCGCCGATCGCGACCTCGTGGAGGTGGTCAAAGTCGCTCGCGTCCAGGACACCGCCCGGCCGGTTGCGAACCATCTGAACATATTCCTGAGCGGCAGCTTCGGCGCCGTTTCGCGCGGCTGCTTCCAGGGTGATGCCGGCGGTGAAGACACGGCCGAAATCAGCCAGCCCGAGCAGCATGACGAGGAGCATCGGCAGGACGAGCGCGAACTCGACGAGCGACTGACCGCGAGCGCTGCGATCCGAGTTGCGGATCGCGATAGCGCGTTTTGGCGCGCCGAGTTGAGACCTATTTGAGACGTGTAGCACTGGGTGGCAGCCCCCTGGCACCAATAGGATTGGACCAGGACCGTAGTACTAGGACGTCCGCATTACTATCGTTTTGAGGCTGGTTTCGGTGACGGCGCGCAACGAATCAGAGAGATTGAGGAGTTGTGTGGAGTCCGGTGCTCAGCGGCCGCTGGCATGGCTGTCGGCATCAGGCGGAACGGGTGCGACTCGGCGCGGATGGATCCCGCGCTTCCGACGGCGGGGGCGTTTGCGGCGCGGGGCTCAGGCTATTGCTGGAATCGGAGCGTCAGGCGTTCGGTGAGCTCTCGTGCCTGGCCTGAGCCGCGATCCGAATCGACG
>JBDUEE010000030.1:0-2146 GCA_040002615.1 Chloroflexota bacterium
CCCTCGATCCAGGCGATCGCCTTCTGGGCGGCTCCCACGTCGGTGGCCGCGATCTGGATGGTGCCGTCGTCCTCGACGTTGATCTGCGTGCCGGTCTCGGCGGTGATCTGGCGGATCACCTTGCCACCCGCGCCGATCACGTCGCGGATCTTGTCGACCGGGATCTTGATGGTCGTGATGCGTGGAGCGTACGGCGAAAGCTCGCTGCGGCTGGTGCTGATGACCTCGGTCATCTTGTCCAGGATGAACAGGCGCGCCTGGCGCGCCTGTTCCAGCGCATCGCGCAGGGCCTCGCTGGTGATGCCGGCCACCTTGATGTCCATCTGCAGCGCGGTCACGCCCTCGGCGGTGCCGGCCACCTTGAAGTCCATGTCGCCGTACGCGTCCTCCTTGCCGGTGATGTCGGTCAGGACGACGTAGCGGCCAGTCGCCGGATCGGTGATCAGGCCCATCGCCGCCCCGGCCACCGGGGCCTTGATCGGCACACCGGCATCCATCAGCGAAAGGGTGCTGCCGCAGGTGCTGGCCATGCTGGTCGAGCCGTTGCTGCTCACCACCTCGGAGACAACCCGAATCGCATACGGGAACTCCTCCACGCTCGGCAGCACCGGCAGCAGGGCCCGCTCGGCCAATGCACCGTGGCCGATCTCACGCCGGCCGGGGCCGCGCATCGGGCGTGCCTCGCCGACCGAGTACGGCGGGAAGTTGTAATGGTGCATGTAGCGCTTCTCGGTCTCGGGTGAGATCGTGTCGAGCCGCTGCACGTCGCTCCCCGGGCCCAGGGTGACGATGCTCAGCGCCTGGGTCTGGCCGCGGGTGAAGATGCCCGAGCCGTGGGTGCGGGGCAGGACGCCGATTTCGACGCTGATCGGCCGGATGGTGGTCGTGTCGCGACCGTCGATGCGGATGTTCTCGTTCAGCACCAGCTCGCGCACGGTCGACTTGGTGAGGACGTCCATCAGGCCCGAGCCGATGCCGTGGCGGCGCCGGATGTCCTCCAGCCGGTCGCCCTGCTCGCTGCGGCTGTAGCTCTCTCGCGCGCGGCGGATCTCGTCGGCGATATCGGACCGGATGGCGTCCAGGCGGCCGGCCAGCCCATCGGTCAGGTTGATGAACAGGTCTGCGGTTGCCTGTGCGTCGGGCATGGCGCGGTGCGCGGCGGCGTGATCGCGTCCGAAGACGAAGCGGACCAGCTCCGCGAGCTTGTAGGCGCCTGCATCAGGGTAGATCTGGTACGCCAGCTCCAGCGTGTCGTAGACCGCGCTGGGCTCCCAGCCGATGTCTTTCGGCAGGTGGCGCAGCACGAATGGCAGGTCGAAGGACACGTTGTGGGCGACCACCGGGGCATCGCCGACCCATTCGACGAAGCGAGTCAGCGCCTCAGCGGCGGTCGGCGCGCCGGCCACGTCCTCGTCGGCGATGCCGTGGATCTGGTGCCCGACGATCGTCCGCCCAGGATTCACGAGCGACTCGAAGCGGTCGACCACCTCGCCGTCGCGCACCTTGAGCGCGGCGATGTCGACGATGTACCCGTTCTCCGGCTTGATGGCCGTGGTCTCCAGGTCGAAGACCACGAACTCGCCCTGTCCCGCAGCCAGTGCCTTGCCGAGCTTGACGACCGAGTCCGCCTTGGGACCCAGGAACGGAAGCTTCTTCGGCTTGCCGGCCGTGGCGACCAACTTGTCCTGGAGGTCGATGCTCTTCTGCAGCTCGGCCTGCCCATACACGATGGCGTCGGCCATGACCGACTCGGGCAGGATCTTGGCGCCGGCCTCGACCATCATGACCGCATCGCGGGTGCCGGCGACCACCAGGTCCAGGTCGCTCTCGTCCAGCTGGCTGACAGTGGGGTTGGTGACGAACGTGCCGTCGATCCGTCCGACGCGCACGGCGCCGATCGGCCCCAGGAATGGGATGCTCGATACGGCCAGCGCCGCCGACGCCCCGTTGACGGCCAGGATGTCAGGATCGTTCTCCTGGTCCGCGCTGAGCACGGTCAGGACGATCTGCACCTCCTGCTTGTAGCCCTTTGGGAAGAGCGGGCGGATCGGGCGGTCAGTGAGGCGCATGGCCAGGATGGCAGCCTCCGAAGGGCGCGACTCGCGCTTGATGAAGCCGCCCGGGATCTTGCCGGCGGCGTACATGC
>JBDUEE010000031.1:0-5114 GCA_040002615.1 Chloroflexota bacterium
GGGGCGACCAGGATGGTCAGCACGCTGCCGCCCAGGGCGCACAGCAGGTACGCGACCGCGAACTCGACGTGCCCGTACATCTGCTCGATGATCGGCCCGAACAGCCAGAGCGCATACATGTTGAAGGCGATGTGCAGCACGCCGAAATGCAGGAACATGCTGGTGAAAAGGCGCCACCACTCGCCGTTGGCGACCTCTGGAGCCGAGACCCAGCCGAGCGGCATCAGCTCGCCGAAGTTGCCCCACAGGCCGAGCGAGGCGAAGCCGGTAGTCGCCGCGTCCGCCAGGAAGACGGCGACATTGATGACGATGATCGCCCACGTCACGTAGGAGGGGAAGGTGGCATATGTGCCGCGGGCGCGGTTGAACTGGCGACGCGCTGCGAAGTCGTGGCCCGTCTCCTTGAGCAGCCATGCGATCCGGTTGGCGATGGCGCCCCGGTCGTTCGGAGGCGCACGACGATCGGCCTCACGGTAGGCCTCGATCGCCTCCTCCAGGTCTCCGTTGCGGACGTGCTGCTCGGCGGCAGAGCGCCAGCCGAGCCAGGCTACCGGGCCGCCCAGCTCGGCCGCCTGCAGCCAGGCGGCGAGTGCGCCAGCCTCGTCGTCGTCCCGGTAGCGGGCGGAACCGACCGCCAGCCAAGCCGCGCCCGCAATCTGCGGATCCGGATGCGTTGTCAGCTCGTTCAGGATGCGGAGCGCGGCCTCCGGTTCCCCGCTGTCGAGCAGGCGCTGACCCTCGGCCAGGCGTTGGCGGGCGTCTTCGGTCATCGGCCGCGCATTATCCCAGACCCGTTGATCGGAGAATGACGAACGCCCGGTCGAAAGGACCGGGCGTTCGCGATGCGGAGTGTGAGGAGGCCTAGGCGGCCTGTACCCGCACGGCGCGGTCGCCCTTGGGGCTGGCCTCGATGTCGAAGCTAACCGACTCGCCGCCGACCAGGCGGTCGAAGTCGAGCGAGCTCGTCAGGCCATCCTTGTGGAAGAAGTATTCCTTGCCATCCGGCGCGGCGATAAAGCCGAAGCCTCGCTCCGAGATGACCTTCTTGACGGTTCCTGTAGTCACGTGAATCTACCTCTGTCTCTTCTCGAACTGCATACGGCGCGCGGCCGGTTCGAGAAGGAACCATCGACCAAGCGAAGACCCCGGGAATTCCGAGGGGATGGACACATGGTACCACCGATGGGCTGACGGCCAGCAAACGACCGCCGAGAGATGGCACCTCGGCGGTCGTTGGCGCGCCCCCTGACAGGGAACGGGCCATCCCGGCGTGTGTGCCGGGACAGGCATCAAATCGCGCGGGCTACTTGTCCCGGCGTAGGAACTCCAGCACGTCGTCGTACCGGAAGCGCCGGTCGCCGCGTCGTGTCACCCGAAAGAACGGGATCTCGCCGCGATCGCCCAGCCGCTTTACGGTGTTTACGTGCAGGTGCAGCATCTCGGCGACTTCCGACGCCGTAAGCAGCTTCCCCACCTCGTTCATCATCATCGGTTTGGGGTTCCTTCCGCCAGAGCGGTATTGCGACCGAGCTCGTGGGCGCTTGGGTGCGGACGGCGCGGCTTCTGACCGGATAGTAAGGTTGCGGTGCCGTTCGGCAGCCCGGTACTTTCGGTCCGGGGACCGGAGTACTTCGGACTGCACCAGTCCACCCCGGAGGGGTCCCACCTGACCATGCCCGTCTACGAGAAACACGTCTTTGTCTGCACTCGGGGGGAGTGGTGCCCGTCGGTCGACGGCGATGGGATCGGCGTGCACGCCGCGCTCAAGCAGGCGGTGCGTGACGCCGGACTCTCCGATCGGGTGCGGGTCAACCATGCCGGCTGCTTCTCGCAGTGCGGCAATGGACCGATGGCGGTTGTCTACCCCGATGCCACCTGGTACGCGGCCCTGACGCCTGACGATGCGCAGGCGATCGTCAATGAGCACCTGCTCCAGGGCCGGCCGGTGGAGCGGCTGCGCTACGACCCGGACACGATGGGGGCCCACCAGCTGGACCGAGAGGCCGACGGCCGCCCCATCGGCCGCCGCGCCCCTTGGCCGGCTGGCGGGGAGCGGTGAGCGACGACCTGCCCGCCGAGGTGCAGGCGCTGCTGCGGGAGAGGGCCAGCGCCCGCGCTCAGCGAGACTGGACGACAGCCGACGCGCTGCGGGAGCAGCTGCGTGAGCTCGGCTGGGAAGCGGTCGACGCGCCCCGCGGCTCGACTGCCCGCCCGCTGCTGACCAGCGCCCAGCGTGGCGCCGGCTACGCCGATGACCTGACGCTGGACTCAGTGCTGAACGAGCCGGCCAGCGTCGCGGCCTCGCTGGTGACGGTGGCAGACGATCACCCCGATGACATGGTGCGCCTGGTTGACGGCGTGCGGCTTCACACGCAGATGATCGACCACGAGCTGCTGATGGTTGCCAACGCCCCAGCCGGCGGTGCCGGCTCGCTGCCGCAGCCCGGGCAGGGCGAAACCATGCTCGAGGTTCGTCAGCGCCTGGGCTGGGCGGACGCCGTCAACCTTGGGCTCCGCCGGGCCCGTGGGCGGATCGTGGTGCTGCTCGACACCTCGATCGAGCCGACCGGTGACTTCCTGTCCCCGCTCCTGTCGAGCTTCGACGACGCGAAGGTTGGCCTGGCCGGGCCATGGGGCGTGACCAGCGCCGACGGACGGCAGTTCAGCGATGCCCCGCCGGGTGACGTCGACGCGATCGAGGGTTACTGCCTGGCGATACGACGCGAAGCGCTACAGCAGGTCGGTGGCTTCGACCACCACTTTCGCTTCTACCGCAACGCGGACCTGGACCTGTCGTTCGCCGTGCGCGCCAATGGCTGGCGCGCGCTGCGCACCGATTCGCTGCCGCTGCGACAGCACGAGCATCGTGCTTGGACGGCCCACGACGAGCCCGAGCGCGATCGGCTCAGCCGCCGCAACTTCTACCGCTTTCTCAAGCACTGGGGAGATCGCCGCGACCTGCTGCTGCATTCCGCGCCGCGGCCCGGTCCGGCAGGCCGGGGGTGACGACGATCAAGCACCGCCTGCACATCGTGCCGTGGCTGCGCCGGCCGGGGCGCGTGCTGCTGCCGAACTGGCTGGCGATCACGATTGGCCGCGACATCTTCGCCTGGCGGGACCTCTCCCACGCGGAGATGCGCCACGAGCTGGCTCACGTCGGCCAGTGGCGGCGCTACGGCGCCAGATTCGCGCTGCGCTATTTCGGCGCCTCTGTCAGCTCCGTACGGGCGGGCGGCGGGTGGTACCGCGGCAACCGATACGAGGTCGAGGCGCGCAGTGCCGAAGCCGACGATTGAGCCCGAGGACTGACCGCCCCACCACAGGGAGCTAGGGCCGCAGCACCAGCCCGAAGCTCGAGATGATCGCGTCGCCCTCCACCCTGGTCACGCCCGCCAGGTAGTCGAGCGGCTCCAGGTTGGGCTTGACAGTGCGCTCGTATTCCGGGCCGATCGTGTCGGTGGTCACGGTCTCGATCGCCGCGCGTAGGGCAACCAGATCCAGGAAGAAGGCGCCGCTGTTGTCGTCGCCGCCGAAGCGATCGATCGCCCCGCTGAAGCGGTCCTGGTCGGCCAGCGACGCGCCTGGCCCCACCGCGAGCGCCCGTGCCACGAACTCGTCTCCGAAGCCGATCAGCGCGGTGTCACCGTCCAACGCGTACTGCAGCACGATGTCACCGGTCGGCCACATACCAGCGTCCGTCTGGGGTGATACGACCGTGAAGGTGGTCACTTCGACTCCGTCGAGCTGCGCGGTGGACACGGCGACCTGGACCGACGGGTCGAGTGAGGCCAGCTCAGCCAGGGCGCGGAGCTGACCGAGGCGCTGGCGCGCCGCGTCTGGATCCGATGCCTCGAGCAGCAGGCCGCCGTACGGTTGCTCGCCGTCCCAACCGATGGCCATCGCGCCACTGCCGATCCAGCTCACGAAGTCCCCGACGTCGCCTCCCAAGGCTGCCTCGACCTGGTCGAGCTGCGTGAGCGCCTCTGCGCCGCCGGCGCCAGCCGCGAGCGCGGCGCGCACGCCGGTGACCATCTGCGTCAGCCCGGGGCCGACGTTGGTGCCGTCCGCAAAGAAGATGGCATCAGCCGGGACCGACGCCGCGAGGTCTCTGCGAGCGTTGGTCGGCGTCACTCCCCCACCCGGGAGCGGCGTGATGCTATCCATCCGGATTGCGTCATCCTCGAAGCCCATCGTGCTGACCACGAAGCTGGGCACCATGTCCATGTAGACACCCATCGCTTCTGCCAGGGCCGGGTCCGCAGCCTCCAGCCCGCCGAGCATCTGGTCGAGCATGGCTGCCACATCGATGGTCGCCACCCCGACCCACTCTGGCGGCAGTTGGGCGGACAGGTCGCGCAGCTCGTCACGCTGCGCGAGGCTATCCGCGCCAGCGCGGACGTCGAGCATCGTCTCGATAGTGGCCTGGCCATTGGCCAGCAGAAGCTGATCATCGGTCAGGGCGTAGGCGAAGTCCTGCCCAGCGGGCAGGACTTCGCCGAGCGACCAGATCGTGACACCGGCATGGTCGGAAGGCGAAAAGGTCGCGCCGGTCGCCGAGATTTCCTGGCGCAGGGTATCCGTCAATTGCTGCGCGGCCTCGACGTCGCGCACGCCGATCATCGCCGCCGTCGACGGCAGATCCACGGGCGCCACCACGTCCAGGCTGATCGGGTAATCGAGCAGGGCGACCGCCACGCGCCCATCGAACCACGGCGCGATGTCGGTCGAGTAGTCGACCGGCAGGCCGCTGCCAGCCAGGGTCTCGTCCAGGGTGTCCGCCACCGCATCGGTCAGGAGGTCGTCGGCATTGATTCCGGGGAATCGCTCCAGGATGGTGCGCAATGAGTCGCGCTGGCCGGCCGGCAGGTCAAGACGCGCCTCCATGTACACCACCGCCCCGGCGGGTACGTAGGACGCCGAGGTGCCGAGCGGACTGCTGCCTCGGCTCGGCAGGACCGTCAGCCCGAGTACCAGGCCGATGCCCACGGCCAACAGGGCGACCGCACCGATCACGCCCATCTGCCAGCGGCTTACGGCTGATGATGGCTTCGGAACGCCCCCCTCGGGAACGACCTGCTCGATGATCATGCGACTCCCCTCCGTGCCGTCCCGAT
>JBDUEE010000032.1:0-14209 GCA_040002615.1 Chloroflexota bacterium
CATGGGTACCAGACCGATCGGGCCATGGGCTTCCCGCCGGCCCGCCGCTACGGTGCCAGGCATCGACCGATGACCAATTTGCCTGCGAGGGGAACCCGATACATGTCCCAGCCGACTGCCCTGACGCGCACGATGCCCGCGGCGCGTGGCCGCACCGCTGCCCTGCTCCTCTCGATCGCCTTCGCGGCTGCCGCACTGACCTCTGCTGCCCCAGTCCGCGCCGCGGGCGGGGATGGGCTCCGCCGAGAGGCGAACGAGCACCGGGTCGACGGTCGGCTGAATCCGGTCGTCGGCACGGCATTGCTGGATGACATCGCTGCCCACCGTGCCGCACAGATGGTCGCGGCCGGCAAGATGCAGCACAACATCGACTATGTCTACGATCGCCTGAACGCCTCGGGCACGTGCTGGAAGGGCTTCGGCGAGATCATCGCCTGGAACATGGACTCCCCCTATTCCTACTCGCACACCGTCCAGCAGTGGTGGCAGTCGAAGACCCACCACGACTTCATCATGACGGCCGCCTACAACGCCGCCGGTGGCGCCTGGAAGACCGCCCGCGACGGAGGCAATTACTCGGTCATGGTCTTTGCCGTCCTGTGTGGCGACGCAGTTGCCAGCACAGCCGTTTCCCTGCTGAGGCTTGACAACCGCTACGACCCCGACCGCCGGATGGTCTTCCGTGAAGGGACCTTCACGGGCTACCGGCTGAGCAAGAGCGGGAACGTGCTCGGCAAGAAGTCCGTGCGCTTCGGCTCGATCCGTCGCACCACCTCGGCGGGCAGGACCCGGCTCGACGGTCGGGCCTGGCTGAAAGTGAGCGGCGGACCGCTTGATGGCTACTGGGTGCGCGAGACGCCTGATTCGTTTGTGCGAGGGACGACCATGCGCAGGCCGTACGATCCATCTCGGCGGCTGGTCGTCCGGCCCGGCAGGTACAGCGCGTATCGGTTCAGCTGGCTTGGCGCGGTAGAGCGCAAGAAGGTACTCGGCACGGCCTCGCGATTGAAGATGCGCACAAGCGCCCGAGCCGTCATCAACGGCCGTTGCTACTTCCTCGTTTCGTCGGGTCGGCTTGACGGCTATTGGCTGCGCGATTCGGATCGCGTCATTCTGAAGTAGGTCAATGCGTCCGCCGGTGGGCCACGGTTCGGTCGCAGCGTAGAATCGGCGGCGATGTCAATCGCCGCCCCACGACGTCCTGATGGACGAGCGCCCGCCCAGCTTCGGCCCGTCAAGATCGTGGCCGATTACCTGAAGTTCGCCGAGGGATCGGTCCTCATCCGCGTCGGCGACACGCGGGTGATCTGTGCGGTGACCATCGAGGACCGCGTGCCAGGCTGGTTACGCGGCAAGGGCCAGGGCTGGGTCACCGCGGAGTACAGCATGCTGCCGCGGGCCGGCACCGAGCGCAGCCAGCGCGAGGCGAGCACCGGGCGCGTCGGAGGGCGCACACATGAGATCCAGCGCCTCATCGGCCGTGCGCTGCGCGGGGTGGTCGACCTGGCAAAGCTCGGCGAGCGGACCGTGACCGTCGACTGCGACGTGATCCAGGCTGACGGCGGCACCCGCACAGCCAGCATCACCGGTGCGTACGTGGCCCTGGCCCGAGCGCTGAAGAAATACGGCATGGCACACCTGCTCACCGGGCAGGTGGCCGCTGTCAGCGTGGGGATGAGCGCCGGAACTGCCCTGCTCGACCTCAACTACGTCGAGGATTCGTCGGCGGACGTTGATTTCAACGTGGTAATGACCGACGACGAGCGTTTCGTCGAGGTCCAGGGTACCGCCGAGCATCGGGCATTCGATCGCGCCCAGATGAACCAGATGATCGAGCTGGCGGCGGCCGGCATCCGACAGCTATTCGAGCTCCAGCGCACGGCCATCGACGCACCGGCATCGGAGTGAGCGACCTGCTCCTGGCCACCGCCAACCGTGGCAAGCAGCGCGAGTTTGGCCGGCTCCTGGCCGGCATCCCCGGACGTCTTGTGTTTCCGCAGCAGATCGGGGTGGAGCTGGATGTCCCCGAGCCGCACGGCACGTACGCCGAGAATGCGGCTGCCAAGGCCGATGCCTACTGTCGCGCCTCCGGCCTGTTGACCCTGGCCGATGATTCCGGGATCGAGGTGGCCGCCCTGGCTTGGGGGCCTGGCGTCCTCACCGCCCGCTTCGGCGGGGCCGATGTCCCGGATCGCGTGGCGCTGCTGCTCAACGCCGTGGGTGACTCCGCGGAGCGCGCAGCACGCATGGTCTGCGTCCTGGCGCTGGCCACGCCACCGCCGGCCGCCGGCCAGCCGCCTCTCATCGAGACCTTTGCCGGCGCAATGGAGGGGAGTCTGGCGGCCGAGCCGCGCGGCAGCGGTGGCTTCGGCTACGACCCGGTCTTCCTCCTGCCCAGCGGCCTGACCACCGCCGAGCTGCCTGAGCCGGAGAAGGACCGTATCTCGCACCGCGGACGCGCCGTGGCGGCCGCCATGCCGAGGCTGCGCGAGCTTCTGGCTGGCCGATGAAGCTGCGCGCACTCCTGCGCGGCTCGCTGCTCTATACGCTGGGCAACTTCCTGCCGCGCATCGGCGCCTTCCTGCTGCTGCCCCTGTACACGGTGGCCATGGCTCCCTCGGAGTACGGCGTCTACAGCCTGATGCTGTCGCTGATCGGGCTGCTGGCGATCGTCTATCGGCTGGGCCTGGACGGGTCGTTGCTGCGCTTCCACTTCGATGTCGCGCCGGCGCGCCGACCGGCGCTCTACTTCAGCGCCACCATGACCACGGTGGTCGTGGCGGTTACCCTGTCGATCGTGATCGCGGCCATCGCCGCGCCGTTCTTCCCGCGCATATTCCCGGGCGTCGCATTCTGGCCCTATGGGGCCCTGGCGCTGGCGATCACCGCCACGACCGCACTGCAATACGTTCCCTCCTCCCTGTTCCGGGCCCTTGAGCGCCCGGAGCGCTTCCTGGCGTTTGGCCTCGGCGTATTCGCACTCGGCACGGTCGCCACCGTGATCTTCCTGTTCGTGTTCGAACGCGGCGCCGGCGGCGCGCTGGCCGGCCAGCTGGTCGGTGGCCTGGGAGTGGTCGCGGTCACCGGCGTGATCCTGGCCCGCATGCCCCGGCGGCGCTTCGATCGCCAGCTCATGCGTCGAGCGCTTCGCTTCGGGTTGCCGTTGCTGCCGCATGGCCTGGCCGCCTGGTCGCTGAACTTCTCGGATCGTTGGCTGATCGGCCTGACCATCGGGTTGCCGACCCTTGCCACCCAGGCCGCCGTCGGCATCTATTCGTTCGGCTACCTCATCGGCCAGGGAGTGGCGCTGGTCGCGATCTCCTTCAATGCGGCCTGGGTCCCGTTCTGGTACGCCCGCGGCGACGGCGAGCGGGGTCCCCGCCTGCTGCGCGAGGCAACCACCCTGGTCATGGGCGGGCTGACCGTGCTGGCCGTCGGCGTGGCTGCCTTCGCCCCGGAGCTGACCCGGCTGCTGGCAACCCGTCGCTGGGGTGATGAGGCGCTGGGCGCGATCGACGTGGCCGTGATCGTGACCTTCGCCTCGCTGGTCTACGGCCTCTACTTCATGCTGGTGTCGACCATCTTCCTGCGCCGCCGCACCTCCGCGCTGCCGCTCATCACGCTTGCCGCCGGGCTGACCAACGTGGCGTTCAACCTGCTCCTGATCCCGCGCCTGGGCATCACCGGCGCGGCCTGGTCGACCCTTGCCGGCTACCTGGTGCTGGGTGCCGCGACGTGGTGGTACGGGGCGCGCAGCTATCCGATTGCCATCGATATCGCCCGGCTGGCAACGCTCGGTACGGCGGCGGTCGTCGCCGTGCTGGCCGCTCGCCTGATCAGGCCGGAGGTCGTGGGCTCGTGGGTATCTGGACCGGCGCATGTCGCCATCGCCGGCGGCTTCGCCGTCCTGCTGCTGCCCGTCCTTGCTGGGCCACTGGCCCAGTTCCGGCAGCTGCTCGCCGCAGAGCGCATCGAGGACCGTGCGGCACGGGCGGCCGCCGCGCGCACGGTGGGTACAATGGGCGACCCCGAGGAGCACGCATGAGCGACGGTCCCGCGCGCATCCACCCGACCGCCGAGGTGGCCGCCAGCGCCGAGATCGGCCGTGGCACCCGCATCTGGAACCAGGCCCAGGTGCGCGAGGGCGCGCAGGTCGGCCCGGATTGCGTCATTGGCAAGAACGTCTACGTGGACGTCGGGGTGGTGATCGGCGCCCGGGTGAAGGTGCAGAACAACGCGAGCCTGTTCCGCGGGGTCACGATCGAGGACGGCGCCTTCATCGGTCCGCACGTCTGCTTCACCAACGACCGCCTGCCACGCGCAATCAACAGCGACGGCAGCCCAAAGACCGATGCCGACTGGGAGCTGTCGTCCACCATCGTGCGTTCCGGGGCATCGGTAGGCGCCGGCTCCACGCTCCTGCCCGGCCTGACGATCGGGCATTGGGCCATGGTCGGCGCGGGCTCGGTGGTGACCACCGACGTGCCCGATCATGCGCTGGTGGTTGGCAACCCGGCACGCCGCGTCGCCAGCGCCTGCGCCTGCGCGCCGCCGCTGGCCGACGACGCTGTCGGGCAGCCGTTCGTCGGCAGCTGCCCCCGCTGCGGAACAGCCTTCCCGCCGGAGACGGCTCGATGAGGATCGTGACCGTGGTCGGTGCCCGGCCGCAGTTCATCAAGGCCGCCCCGGTCAGCCGCCTGCTACGTACCCCGCACCAGGAGATGCTGGTGCACACCGGCCAGCATTACGACGAGGCGATGAGCGGCAGCTTCTTCCACGAGCTGTCGATGCCGGACCCTGACCTGAACCTGGAGATCGGCAGCGGGCTGCACGGCGCCCAGACCGCCGAGATGCTTCAGGCGCTGGAGCCGGTCCTGCTCGAGCACCAGCCGGACGGCGTGCTGGTCTACGGCGACACGAACTCCACGCTGGCTGGGGCGCTGGCCGCCGCCAAGATCGGCTACCCGGGCGGTCGGCGCCCGTGGCTTGCCCACGTGGAAGCCGGGCTGCGCTCCTTCAATCGCGCAATGCCGGAGGAGGTCAACCGGGTGGTAACCGACCACCTGGCCGACCTGCTGCTCGCGCCGACCCCGGCGGCAATGGGGCAGCTGCGAGCAGAAGGGCTGGCGGACCGGGCGGAGCTGGTGGGCGACGTGATGGCCGATGCGGTGTTCTGGGCTGGCGACCAGGCCGACCTTCACCTGCCGTCGCAAGCCGTCAAGCGCCCCGGCTTCCTGCTCCTCACGCTGCACCGCGCCGAGAACGTGGACGATCCACGCCTGCTGGCCGACTGGCTGGCCATGCTGCCGAACGACCGGCCGGTGATCTGGCCGATCCACCCGCGCACCGCGGCAGCGCTGGCGGGAGGAGGCGCCGAACCCGGCCCGAACGTCACGGTCATCGATCCGGTCGGCTACCTGGCCATGCTGGCACTGGAGCGAGCTTCCGCGGCGGTGGTCACCGACTCCGGCGGGGTCCAGAAGGAGGCGTACCTGGCCGGCGTGCCGTGCATCACCCTGCGCACCGAGACCGAGTGGGTGGAGACCGTGGAGGCCGGCTGGAACCGGGTGGCGGGGCACGAGCCGGAAGCGGTGAGACAGGCCCTGTCCGACCCGCAGTTCATGGACCGATCACGCCCACGTCCGGAGCTGTTCGGCGACGGACACGCGGCCACGCGCGTCGTGGCCGCGCTGGAGAGGCTGGATGCCAGCCACCTGCGGGGCCGCGCGCCGTGATCCCGATCGCGCGCCCGCAGCTGGGCCGGGAGGAGCGAGACGGAGTCTGGGAGGTGATGCGTTCCGGGATGCTCGCCCAGGGGGCGCGCGTGGCGGACCTCGAGGAGCGCTTCGCCGCCATGGTCGGCGTCCAACACGCGGTCGCGGTCAGCAGCGGCACGGCAGCCCTGCATCTCAGCCTGCTGGGGCTGGGCATCGGTCCCGGCGACGAGGTGATCACCGTGCCGTTCACCTTCATCGCCAGCGCCAACAGCATCCTGTACACCGGGGCGCGGCCGGTTTTCGTTGACGTGCGCGATGCCGACTTCTGCGTCGACGTCGATAGGGTCGAAGCCGCCATCACCCCCCGCACCAAGGCGATCATGCCGGTCAGCCTGTACGGGCAGCCGGCCGACATGCCCGCCCTGGCGGCGCTGGCCGAGGCGCGCGGCCTGGCGCTCGTCGAGGACGCCGCCCAGAGCCACGGAGCGACGATCGCTCGACGGCAGTCGGGCAGCTGGGGAGCAGGCTGCTTCAGCTTCTATCCGACCAAGAACATGACGAGCGGCGAGGGCGGCATGCTCACCACATCGGATCCCGCTATGGCCGATCGCGTGCGACTCCTGCGGGAGCACGGAATGACGGTCCGCTACCACCACGACACGCTTGGCTACAACTTCCGCATGACCGATATCCACGCCGCCATCGGGCTGGCACAGCTGGCCAAGCTGCCGGCCTTCAACGCCCGCCGGCTCGAGATCGCGTCCCAGTACGATGCAGCGCTGCGCGGCGTCGTCATCCCGCGTGCGCGGGCGGGCGTGATGCACGTCTACCACCAGTACACCCTGCGCGTGAACCGGCGTGACGAGTTTGCCGCCGCGCTGGCCGAGCGCGGCGTGGGCACCGGGGTCTACTACCCGATTCCGGTTCATCGCCAGAAGCCGTTCGAGGCGCTCGGCTATGGAAGCGAGCAATACCCGATCAGCGAGCGCCTGGCAGGGGAGGTGCTCTCCATCCCGGTTCATCCGGGCCTGAACGACGCCGATGTGGCCACGGTGATCGCGGCGGTCAACGAGGTTGCGGCGGCCCTGGGGCCGATCGAGACGGGGGTGCCGGCGTGACCGACGGCGCCGGGGCGCGGCCACTGCGCGCCGGGGTGATCGGCCTGGGCAGCATGGGGCGCAACCATGTCCGCGTCTGGGGGGATGACATCCGTGGCGTCGAGCTGGTGGCGGTCGCCGATCCACGTGCAGAGGCGGTGCGGCTGGCGTCCCGGGGCAGGTCCGTGCGCGGCTACGCCGAGGCGGCAACGATGCTGGCGGAGGAGGAGCTCGACCTCGTCAGCGTGGTGGCGCCGACTTCGATGCACCACGAGCTGACCCTGGCGGCGCTCGACGCCGGAGCTCACGTTCTTGTTGAGAAGCCGATCGCCGCCACGCGCGCCGAGGCGGAGGCGATGATGGCCGCTGCCGCGGCCGGACGCCGCTTGCTGACGGTAGGTCACATCGAGCGCTTCAACCCCGCCATCGTGGAGCTGCGCCGGCGGCTGCAGGCCGGCGAGCTGGGACGCATCTTCCAGGTCAGGGCCACGCGGCTGGGCCCCTTCCCGGACCGGATCCGCGACGTGGGGGTCGTGGTCGACCTGGCGCCGCATGACCTGGACGTGATGCGCTTCCTGCTCGGCTCCGATCCGGTGCGGATCTACGCCGAGACCGAGCAGCGCATCCACACCGACCACGAGGACCTGTTCGTGGGCGTGCTGAAGTTCGGCAACGGCGCCGTCGGCCTCCTGGACATCAACTGGCTGACACCCACCAAGCAGAGGACGCTGTCGGTCACCGGCGAGGGCGGCATGTACGTGGCCGACTACCTGACCCAGGATCTGATGTTCCATGCCAACCCCGCGGATGGCTCCGTGGAAGAGGGACGATCCGAGCTACGCGCGATCGCTCGGCGAGAGCCGCTGGTCGCCGAGCTCGAGGCATTCGCCGCCGCCGTTCGGCACGGCGGGCCGCCGCCGGTCGATCCGCGCGAGGCGCTGATCGCACTGCAGCTTGCACGGGCACTGGTCGAGGCTGCCAACACCGGGACCGCCCTGTCCGGCCCGGCGTTGCAGGCGGTGCTGGCGTGAAAGTAGCGGTGGTGGGCCTTGGCCATATCGGGCTGCCGCTGGCGGTGCAGTACGCGTCGCGCGGGCACCAGGTGACCGGCTGCGACACGGATCGCGCGCTGGTCGCGGCGCTGAATGCTGGCCGTTCGCCGCACGACGACGAGCCGGCCGTGACCGAGCTCGTGCCCGAGCTGGTGGCCAGCGGACGCCTGCGAGCGACCACCGACGACGCCAAGGGCGTCCGCGGCGCCGAGGTGGTGGTCATTATCGTGCCGGTGGTCGTCGACGAGCGGCGACAGGTCGACTTCTCGCCGATCGACACAGCGACGCGAGAGGTGGCGCGCGGGATCGGCCCGGGCACGCTCGTGCTGTACGAGACCACGCTGCCGGTGGGAGCCACCCGTGATCGCCTGGCGCCGATGCTCGCCGCGGGCAGCGGCCTGACCTTGGAGCGCGACCTTTTCGTCGCGTTCTCGCCTGAACGCGTGCTGGTGGGGCGAGTGCTGCTCGACCTGCGCCGCTACCCGAAGGTCGTGGGCGGCGTCGGTCCAGCGTCCACCGATCGAGCACGACAGTTCTACGAAGGGGCGCTCGACGAGGGGACGGAGATGCTGACGCTGTCGAGCGCCGAGGCGGCCGAGATGACCAAGCTGGCGGAGACCACCTATCGCGACGTCAACATCGCGCTGGCCAATGAGTACGCTCGCTACGCGATGGGACGCGGCATCGACGTGACCGAGGTCATCGCCGCGGCCAACTCGCAGCCATACAGCCACGTGCATCAGCCCGGCGTTGGGGTCGGCGGCCACTGCATCCCGGTCTACCCCCACTTCCTGTTCAACGGCGCCCCGGAGCTGCAGCTGCCGCCGCTCGCCCGACGGGTCAATGACGGCATGGCCGCCTGGGCGGTGAGCCTCGCAGCAGATTCGCTGGGCTCCCTGCAGGACGTGACGGTCCTGGTGCTCGGCATCGCCTACCGTGGCGACGTGCGCGAGGATGCCTTCAGCTCAGCCTTCGGGCTGCGCGATGCGCTGACTGCAGCGGGAGCGCGGGTGCTTGGACACGACCCCTACTTCGATGCGCGGCACCTGCGCGAGCGGGGCTTCGAGGCTTGGGACGCCGCGTCACCCTCGCCGGTGCGCGTAGCCATCCTGCAGGCTGCGCACGCGGCCTATCGCGACCTCGACCTTGCGCGCATCCCAGGCCTGGAGCTGCTGGTCGACGGTCGCAACGCGCTCGATCCGGCCTCGGTCCAGGCGGCCGGGGTGACCTACCTTGGAATCGGGCGCTGAGCCGATGACGCAGCGCCACCCCGAGGAGCAGGGTGCGGTTGGCGCCACGGTCGGAATGGCAGCCGGCCGTGGCGTATGGGTGGTCGTGCCGACGTACAACGAACGCGAGAACCTGGAAGGGATCAGCACCACCATCCTGTCCACGCTGCCCGAAGCGGAGCTCCTGATCGTGGACGATAGCTCACCGGATGGCACGGGCCTGCTGGCCGACACCCTCGCCGCCCGCGAGCCCCGGCTGCACGTCCTCCATCGTCCGGGCAAAGAAGGGCTGGGAGCCGCCTATCGGCACGCCTTCCGCTGGACACTTGGCCAGCCAGGCGTGCGGGCAGTGGTCCAGATGGACAGCGACTTCAGCCACGACCCCGCCGACCTGCCGGAGCTGCTGGCGCCGCTGATGCGCGACGCGGACCTGGTGCTCGGCACGCGTTACATCGCCGGCGGCGGGACGATTGGCTGGCCGCTGCACCGCAAGCTGATCAGTCGCGCCGGCACGCTCTTTGCGCGCGCGGTCCTGCTGCTGCCGTATCGCGACCTGACAGGAGGCTTCAAGGCCTGGCGCCGCGAGCTGTTGGAGGCCGTCAGGCTGCGCGACACCAGTGCCAGTGGCTACGGCTTCCAGATCGAGATGACCTGGTGGTCGCATCGGCGCGGCGCCAAGATCGTCCAGGTGCCGATCACGTTCCGCGAGCGCGTCGCCGGCCGGTCGAAGATGACCAGCTCGATCGTGCGCGAGGCGCTGCTCCTGGTGGTCAAGCTGAGACTGCGGGCCATCGCCGACGCCTTCGGCCGCCACTGAACTAGCTGCAACCAACGCCGGCTCGACCCCGACCCCACCCACCGGGGGCCGGCGTCTGGCGCCCGGTGGGTCCATCGGCTAGCATTCAGCCTCGCCCAGCAGATTCAGTCGTATTTCCGCGTGTCTCGAGGCGCTCCGCCGCATGTCCTTCCGAAACAGACCGGTCCTGGACCGCAAGCATCGTCCACGCTGGCAGGACGAGCTGCGCACTCAGCAGCTTGTGGTCGCCGGCTTTGCGATGGCCATCGCGGTTGCGGTCGGCATCTTCGCCGCAGCAGCCTGGAGCGACTTCTACCAGGCCAACCTGCGCCAGGCCGCGCTCGTCGGCGGCGTGCAGGTCGAGCGTGGTGAGCTGCAGACGCGGATCAACATCCTTTCCGCCGAGCTCCAGGCGACCGCCGCCGACCTCAGCACGCAGGGTGGCGGGGTGCGCGACCAGGTCATCCAGCAGCAGCTGCAGACGCTGCAGACCGCTTTCAGCCAGATCGACCAGCAGGGCGCGGACTCACTGGTGACCGGCAAGCTGCTCGACCAGCTGGCGGCGCAGTACGGTCTCAGCGTCCCGGACGATGCGCTGGATGCCAAGGTCGCTGCCCGGCGGAGCATCCCGGAGCGACGGCAGCTCTCGCTGATCATGGCCTCTCCCAAGAAGGACGAGGGTGCCGCGGCCGACGCCAAGCCGACCGACAAGAACTGGGCCGATGCCAAGGAGCGGGCCGAGGACATCAAGGCTGAGCTTGACGGTGGTGGCGACTTTGCCGCGATTGCCAGGGAGCGCAGCGATGATGCGAGCAAGTCCGTCGACGGCCTGCTCGGCTGGGTTCAGGCCGACGACGCGCAGTACGGGGATTACTTCAGCGCCGCCGCCGATGCGGAGGTTGGAGCGGTGGTGGGACCGCTGAAGAGCGACAGCGGCTGGTACCTGCTCAAGGTCGATGACCTGCACCCGGCAGGGGAGAACCAGGCGCTCAAGGAGCTCCTGAGCTCCAACGCCATCAGCGACGAGACGTACCGCGACTATCTGCGCCAGCAGCTGCTCCGCGATCGCTACCAGGAGTACTTCAGCGACACCGTCGTCACCCGCTACCAGCCGCAGCGCCACGTGTCGCAGATCCGCATCGAAAACGACAAGGGTGCTGTGCCCGTCCCGAAGCACCGGATTCGCCATCTGCTGGTGGCGCCGCTGCCAGGGAAGGACGACCAGTCAGCCGCCACCGCTGCGCAGTGGCATACGGCGCTGCACAAAGCGCGCGAGCTGCGCCGCGAGGCGGCGAAACCGAACGCCGATTGGACGAAGCTGGCCAAACAGAGCGATGACCCCGGTAGCAAGGCCAACGGTGGCGTGCTGGGTTGGTACGACCTGGCCGAGCTGGGCACCACCTTCGTGCCGCAGTTCGCCAACGCGGTCGCCACGCTGGACGTCGGCGAGGTGAGCCAGCCGGTGCGCTCCGATTCCGGTTACCACATCATCGAAGTCACCGACGAGCGAACATCGGCACTGGACTTCGCGCAGCAGATTGCCGACCAGCTCACGGACGATCCCGACTCGTTCGCAAGCGTGGCCAAGGCGAAGAGCGAAGATACGCTCAGCGCCTCGGACGGTGGCGACCTCGGCTGGGTCATCCACTACCAGCTCGATGCCGCGCTCGATAAAGCCGTCTTCGACCTGACTGAGCCGGGACAGATATCCGCTCCTTTGGTGAGCGGCACGCAGATCTACATCTTCAAGCTGGATGAAACCGCGGAACATCGGTTCGTGCCTGCCAAGCGCCGCGAGTCGGTGATCAGCAGTGGCTTCTCGCGGTGGATCCAGCAGCTAAAGGACCAGGCCGGCGTCTGGATCGATCCGGAGTTCGCCGTCCCGTCGACCCCCGCCGCCTAGGGCGGGCATGGCTGGACGCACGCTGGACGCGCTCCTCGCCGCTGCCGGCATCGATCCGGCCGACGGGATCCAGGCGGTGTCGGCGCAGCGACTGATCTCGGTTGCCTTCGATCCGTCGCTGCCGCTGCTCCTCCTCCGCTCCGAGGCCGGCGCCCACGCCGAGGCCCACGCCGACCCGACGTCCGCTCTCCCGGGCCGTCACGCGCGAAGCTCCTCCCGCGAGGTGCTGCTCGCCCTCTACCCGCACGCCCACCCGGTGCGCTCCGTGCCCTCCGGCGCAACGCAGCCGCTCGAGTCGGTGACCGATGCGCAGCTGCTCGGCGGTGACTGGCTGATCCCGGCCCTGCCGCCGCTCGACAACCTGGCCAGCCCCCACGGCATGGCGGCCATCTCAGCCCGCCTGCGGGCGCCGGACGGCTGCCCATGGGACCGCAAGCAGACCCATGCCAGCCTGCGTCCGTGCGTCCTGGAGGAGGCGTACGAGACGGTGGATGCCATCGAGCGTGGCCGGCCGGCGGACCTGGCCGAGGAGCTGGGCGACCTGTTCCTGCAGATCATCCTGCACGCACAGCTGGCGGCCGAGGAGGGCGCGTTCGACCTGACCGATGTGTACCGCACTCTGGGCGCCAAGATCGTGCGCCGCCACCCACACGTGTTCGGCGACGTCGAGGTTGCCGACGCGGCCGAGGTGCTGCGCAACTGGGAGGCGATCAAGGCCGACGAGCGGGCCGATGCCGGTGCCGCCCGGTCGCCATTCGCGGGCATCGCGCGGGCGCTGCCCGCGTTGCCGGCCAGCCGCGAGATCCAGGAGCGCGCCTCCGCGCTCGGCTGGGACTGGGTGACAATCGAGGGCGTGTGGGAGAAGGTAAGCGAAGAGCTGGCGGAACTGCACGAAGCGGGGGTACTGGACGGAAAGCAGGCGCATGACGCACGGCTGCATGAGCTGGGAGACGTGCTGTTCGCCACGGTCAACCTATCCCGCTGGCTCAAGCTGGATCCCGAGGAGGCGCTGCGCGCCGCCAACCGGCGCTGGATCGAGCGCTACGAGCGGGTGGAGGCGCTTGCCGCGTCGCGCGGCCGGATGCTGGCCGAGCTATCGGCCGACGAGAAGGACGCGCTCTGGAACGAAGTCAAGGCGGGTCCGCCGGAGTGAGCCGCCTGGCGATCGTGGTGCACGCGGTCTACCCCGGCGACCCGCGCATCCGTCGCCAGAGTGACGCCCTGCTCGAGGCTGGGCACGAGGTGGATCTCTTCTGCCTGCGCGGTCCGGGCGAGGCAGCCGAGGAGGTCGATGGCGCCCTGCGGATCGTGCGGCTGCCGGTCAACCGTGCCTTCACTGGCTTCGCCGGGCACGCGGCCGAGTACCTGGCCTTTGCCGGGCTGGCGGCCGTACGGCTGGCCAGGGAGCATCGGCATCGGCGCTATCGGCTCATCCAGGTTGCCACCGTGCCGGACTTCCTGGCCTTCGCCGTCATCCCGATCCGGCTGGGCGGCGTGCCACTTCTGCTCGACCTGCACGAGGACATGCCGGAGTTCTTTCGAGACCGATTCGCCCATTCGCTGCTCAAGCCCTTCATGCCGGTGATCACCGGCTCAGCCCGAGCGGCGGCGGCCATCGCCAGCGAGATCATCACCGTGCATGAGCCGCTGCGCCAGCTGTCGATCGCGCGCGGTGTGCCGCGCGACAAGATCAGCGTGGTCATGAACTCGGCCGACACGCGCGTATTCGACGCCGGGCGGCATCCGCGCCGCCCTTTCATGAACGACGGCGAGCTGCGCCTGGTCCACCACTCCAACCTGCAGCGCATCTACGGGCTGGACGTCGCGATCCGGGCGGTGGCGCTGATTGACCCGGCTGGGCTGCCGCACCGGCTGGACGTCTATGGCGACGGGCCTTTCCGGCCCGCCGTGGAGGCCGCAATTGCGCGGACCGGCACCGCCGACCGGGTCCATCTCCACGGCCGAGTGCCGATCGATGAGCTGCCGGCGCTGCTTGCCGGCTCTGACATCGGCCTGGTGCCGTCGCGACCGGAGCCCTACCTGCAGTACTCGCTCAGCACCAAGCTGCTCGAGTACGCGGCCATGGGCGTGCCGATCATCGCCACCGACCTGGCCACCTTGCGCGCCCACTTCGGCGACGAGGCGATTCGCTACGTCCGTGGAGCCGATCCGTCTGCCCTGGCGACGGCGATCCGCGAGCTGGCGGCTGACCCAGAGGCGGCATCGCGCCTTGGAGCGGAGGCCCAGCACCAGGCGGCGGCGTACGCCTGGGAGGTACAGGCGGCGCGCTACGTCGGCATCGTCGAGCGACTGATCGGCTCGGCGCGCTAGCTCATCACACGCCTGCGGTATCCTCCCGGCGGGACGCCGCCGTCGGGGCGTAGCGCAGCTTGGTAGCGCACCTGCTTTGGGAGC
>JBDUEE010000033.1:0-4188 GCA_040002615.1 Chloroflexota bacterium
TGCATGGTCTCGGCCCAGTAGTCCATCAGGTGCTGGTAGATGTCGTAGGCATCGAGCAGCGGCGCCTGACGGAACGCGGCTAGCAGATCCTCGGCGATGGTCTCGACCAGGGCCTTGGGGTGGCCGTCTTTGCCGAAGCCGGTGAGGCGCGGCGTCGTGGCCTTGCGCCAGTCGGCGAAGCGCTTCGTCGCCTGCTGCTGAAAGGCGGCGAACTCGGCGTGGCCGAAGATGGCCGGCTTCACCTCGGTGAGCGCGGGCTGCTAGACGTCCTGCGGAGAACCACCGCCGGGAAATGGGAAGTCCGGGCAATGGCGCACTTTGCGGAGCTCGAGGCGCGAGCCGGGGACTTACAGCGAGCCCATTCTCTCTCGGCCCAAGCGCACGCTCTTGCAGACGAGCTCGGCGAACGCGCTCGCTGGCCCGCGCTCCAGGCGGATGCGCACATCGAGGACTGGGCCGGGAACCATGTGAAGGCACTGGCCCTATTTGAGGAACTCGCGGCGGTCGGGCGCAGAATCGGCGTCCCGCCGGGGGCGGTCGCCCAACAACTCATCAGTATCGGCTGGGTTGCGATGGAGATGCGCGACTTCACGCGAGCGAGGGCGAGCTTCGAGAGCTTCCTCGCAGAGCCCGTGTTCAGGACACCCGTTGCCGTTGCAACCGCCCATGGCAACCTCGGCCTCTTGGCACTGTGTGAGGGCGAACCCATCGCTGCCGGAGCACACATCCGCCAGTCGCTCAAAGACGGGGCCGATTGGAATCATGTTTGGCTGATCATCGAAGGGCTGCATGCCGTGGCGGCGATTGCGTCAGCACAGGAGAACGCCCATATCGGGCTTCAGCTTTGGTCTGCAGCCGAGCTCATTCGCGAGGGGATCGGAGAATCACTGTCCGTTCCTGAGCAGATCATCTTCGAGCGGTATGTTGAGCCGGCTACCGGCGAGCTTACAGACGAGGCTCGGGCTCTGGCTACCCGCGAGGGCCGAGAGATGTCGAGGAAGCAGGCGGTTGACGTCGCGCTCGAGGTCATCGACCGGGTGTCTGGGATAGGTAAGGACGCCTGACGAGCCCCAGTCTCTTTCAATGATCGAGAGCGCCTTGAGGACGAAATATCCATTCGCGTTCGAGCGAATGTGACGCCCCGGCTGACGCCCACGAGGCGGGACCCACTTGGACGCCAGCGGACATTTCGGCTCGGCGACCCTCCTTTCGCAGCACGCGGTGCGACGCGATGGACGCCCACGGACCCCTCGCTGACCAGTTCGTAAACCGTCGGTCGTGGGTTCGAATCCCACCTTCGGCTCCACCATTTCGGAGCAGCCGCTAAGGATGGGGTCGCGCCCGGTCGTCAGGCCCCCGCGACTTCAGGCCGATGCCGTTTCGCTCGTCGCCAGGCGGGGTATCAACAGCGTGAGAAGGCCCACGCCCGCACCGAGCAGCAGCAGGACAATGCGGAGGCCCGTGGCGGGCGCGATTCCCACGGCCGCATCAATGCTGAACCGGCCGGGTCCGAGCAGTCCGACCACGAGTGCGCCGATGCCCAGGTTGAAGGGGAACTCGATGCCGGACTTCGAGACGAAGAAGCCGTTACGCAGGTGGACCTTGGCAATGATCACGATCACCAGGCCCATGAACGCGGGGGCGACGATCGGGATCCCCAGGCCGAGCGCAAGGAACAGGCCGCCACCGAACTCTGTGAGGGCCGACATGCCTGCGAACAATCCAACCGGGCGGAAGCCCATCTTGGCCATCACGCCACGCCATCCGTCCCAGCCCGAACCGCCCCACCAGCCGAACAGCTTCTGAGCTCCGTGCGCGGCGAACGTGAGGCCAACGGCCAGTCGCAGGATGAGCAGCGCGAAGTCGAGCGTGTCCACGATGGCGGTTCCTTCCTGGGTGGTTGCATATGCAACTATCCTCAAGTGACCTTACGCCCGGATACCAGGCGCGTCAACGATCATGACGGCCAACGTCAGGACCGGACGCGATCACCCTTCGGGTCGTAGAGCGGCTCAGCGGCGACCTCGCAGCCGACCCATTCCCCGAACACCTCGACCTCGCCGCGCTGGCCGACGGCGGCAGAGGCGGCCGGCAGGTACCCGTAGGCGATGCTCCGCTCGACGGCGAAGCCGTACCCGCCGGAGGTGACGCGGCCGACGATCTCGCCGCCGATGCGGATCGGCTCATTGCCCAGCGCAACCGCCAGCGGGTCGTCCAGGACGAGGCAGCACAGCCGCCGCGCCGGCTCCGCGCCGGAAGCCGCCAGCGCCTCCTGCCCGATGAAGCCGCCTGCCTTCCTGAGCCGCACCGTGAAGCCCAGCCCAGCCTCGTACGGGTTGTCCTCCGGCGTGATGTCGCTCGACCAGACGCGATAGCCCTTCTCCAGCCGCAGGCTGTCGATGGCCCGATAGCCCCCGGCCACCAGGCCATGCGGACGTCCGGCTTCCCAGAGCGAGTCCCACAGCGTCAGCCCGTATTCGGTGGGGCAATACAGCTCCCAGCCCAGCTCGCCGACGTAGGTGACCCGCAACGCCAGCACCGGCACGCTGCCGACGCTGATCTCGCGGGCTGTCATGTAACCGAAAGCGTCGTCGGAGAGGTCGTCATCGGTCAGTGCGCCGACGATGTCTCGTGCGGCCGGGCCCCAGATGCCCAGGCAGGCACGAGATGCGGTGAGGTCCCGGACCTGGACGCTGCCGTCCTCCGGCGCGTGACGCCGAATCCAGCCCAGGTCGTGGTTGCCGAAGGCGGTGCCGGTCACGATCCAGAAGTGCTGCTCCTCCAGCCGGGTCACGGTGAAGTCGCACTCGATCCCGCCACGCCGGTTGAGCATCTGGGTGTAGGTCACGCGGCCGACCGGGCGATCCATCTCGTTGTCACACAGCCGCTGCATGAATGCGAGCGCGCCGTCGCCGCTGACCTCGATCTTGCTGAAGCTGGTCTCGTCGAACAACGCGGCCGCCTGGCGGGTGGCCAGCGCCTCAGCTCCGATCGCCGGCGACCAGTGGCGTCCCGCCCAGCCTCGAGGACGAAGCGCCTCGTCACCGGCCGCCGCGTTCGACTCGAACCAGTTCGGCCGCTCCCAGCCTGACTTCTCGCCGAACGCGCAGCCCAGCTCGACCAGGCGCGGGTACGTTGGCGAGAGGAACAGCGGCCGCCCCGACTGCCGCTCCTCGTTCGGGTAGTGAATGTCGTAGTAGGTCGCGTAGTTCTCGTGCGAGCGCGCCAGGGTGTAGGCCGGCGAGCGGTATTGCGCACCGAAGCGCCGGATGTCCATCTTCCACAGGTCGAGCTGTGGATCCCCGTCCACGATCCATTGCGCGACTTGGCGGCCCATGCCGCCGGCGCCGGCGATGCCGTGTGCGCTGAAGCCGGCCGCCACGAAGAAGCCGCGCACCTCCGACTCGCCCAGGATGAACTCGTTGTCCGGGGTGAATCCCTCCGCTCCGTTGATTAGCTGCCGGACGCCAGCATCGGCCATGGCCGGCACCCTGCGAACCGCGCCTGTGCTGATCTCCTCGAAGCGCGGCCAGTCGGGCGCCAGCAGCTTGCCGTTGAAATCCGCCGGGATTCCGCCCAGGCCGAAGGTCGCCGGGTTGCGCTCGTAGCCGCCCATCACCAGGCCGCGCACCTCCGGGCGGAAATAGACGAGGTTGTCGGGATCGCGCAGCTGCGGCAGGTCAGGCCGCACACCGTCGATCGCCTCGGTCACCAGGTACTGGTGCGCGAATGGGATGAGCGGCACCGTGACGCCGGCCATCAGCCCGATCTCGGCGGCGAAGATGCCCGCCGCGTTCAGCACGACCTCCGTCTCGATCGTTCCCCGGTCCGTTTCCACCGCCCGTACCCGCGCTCGCTCAAGCGCGATCCCCGTCACGTTCGTGCGGGTCGCGATTCGGATGCCGGCTGCGCGCGCGCCTGCAGCGAGCGCCATGGTCAGGCCGGTGGGATCAAGGTAGCCATCGGTCGGCAGCCAGGCGGCGCCCAGCACGCCATCGGTCGCCATCAGGGGAAATCGGTCCTTTGCCGCGGATGGACCGATCAGCTCCATCTCCAACCCGTAGGCCTTGGCCCAGCCCGCCTGGCGGCGCAGCTCCTCCATGCGCTCACTGCTGCAGGCCAGGCGCAGGGAGCCGACCTCGCGCCAGCCTGGATCGACGCTGGTCTCCGCGGCAAGGTCGCGGTAGG
>JBDUEE010000034.1:0-11375 GCA_040002615.1 Chloroflexota bacterium
AGGTCATCGCTTCGCGCAGCCGAGCGAGGCTCGCGACAGGAAGGCCGGCAGCGGCTGCGGCTCGCTCCAGCCGGACGGCGGCCGGCGGTGCGACGGACAGGGCAGGGAGCGACGGGTCCGCCAGGACCGAGGCGGCCGCGCCGTCGAGGATGACGCGTCCACCGTCGAGGACCACCACTCGCTGGCAGATCGAAGCAAGCAGGTCGGTCTTCTGCTCGGCGATCACGATCGAGACGCCGTCGGCCGCCAGCTGCGCCAACCGATCCCCGACCATCCGCGTGCCTGCGGGGTCGAGCTGGGCGGTCGGCTCATCGAGGACAAGGTGGGCGGGCCGGAGGGCGAGCAGTCCAGCGATCGCCACCAGCTGCTGCTGGCCGCCGGACAGGCGCACGGGGTCCCGCGCCGCCAACGGCTCAATGTGCAAGGTGGCGAGTGCCTCCCCCGTGCGCTCCATGATCTCGGAGCGCGGCAGCCCCATATTCATCGGCCCGAATGCGACTTCCTCGTAGACCGTGCCGGCCACGCCTGAGAGCTGCGTGGCGGGGCTGGCAAAGGCGATCCCGATCCTCCCGGTCAGCTGGTGGATGGCGAGCGGCGTCGCATCCGCACCATCAAGCATCAGCCGGCCCGTCATCTCGCCGCCAACCGTGCGCGGGGCGAGTCCGCTGGCCACCAGGCACAGCGTCGTTTTCCCGGCTTCTGAGCGTCCCGTAATGCCGACCACCTCGCCGTCGCCGAATGCAACGGTGACGCCGTGAAGCGATGGGCGCGGGGCGCCTGCGTATCGGTACGTCACCGATTCGAGACTCAGCATCGGGCCGCCGCGCGCCTCAGCCGGCCAGTCCGAGCCAGCCGGTCGCGCGGGCGACCAGCAGCAGCGGCACGGCGGCGAGGAGCAGCCATCGGGAGACGGCCTGGGCACGCGAGTCGGTTGGATGCCAGAGCAGCGTGCGCCGCCCGGGTCGGGTGAAGCCACGCGCCTCGAGAGCCATGGTCCGCTCCTCGATCTCCGCGAGCGAGCCGAGCAGCACCGGACCCGCCAGCGGCACGACGCCACGGATCCGCTTCCAAAGGTTGCCTTCCGTATCCAGCCCGCGTGCTCGTTGCGCCGCCGTGATGCCGGCGGCGCGTTCCACCATGGCGGGCACGGTCTGAACCGATGCAATGATCACGAACGCGATGCGCGCGGCGACGCCGCGGCGCTCCAGGTCAAGCACCAGCTCGGACGGCGGCGTAGTCAGGTAGAAGAGTGTTATCGCGCCACTGATGGCACCAATGCGGGCCAGGGTCTCGACGGCGAACTGCAGGCCCTCGGCCGTAGCACGGATCGGACCGAGCTGGATCAGAACCTCGCGACCGGCCGGGTAGAAGAAGAGGTTGACGACCAGCACGCTGACGGCGATCGGCAGGCTGAGCAGCAGGGCCGTGCGCAGCAAGCGCGGCAGGATACCGGCCACGGCACCAGGGAGAAGTACGGCCAGCAGCACCAGGGCGGCCGGCGCCAGCACGCCGCCCAGCACGATGGCCAACGTGGTGCTCACGCCCGCCAGGACCAGTTTGGTGAGCGGATTCAGCCGGTGCACCGGGCTCGAACCCGGGACGCCGAGGAAGCTCGGCAGAGATGCCGGCGCGACGGGAGGCTGTCTCGCCGCGGCAGTATCGGTCAGGCGGCGGCCCCCTCTTCGACCAGCACAACCCGCTCGCCCTGCGGGAAGCGGGCTTTGAAGCGGTTGGCCATCGCCTGCAGGATCAGGTATACCGTGAAGAAAGTCGTGACCTTGTCGATCGGGTCGCTGATCAACCCCTGCCCGGTCGTGGCCGCCTGGACGTCCAGGCCCGCCTGTCGGAACGCGGCGACCAGGAAGTCAGTGCCAGAGGCGGTGACCCCGCCGAACACCCCGGCCGCGATCGGCGCGCTGATCAGCGCCGCCACCACGCCGGTGAACACGCCAGCGACCACCACGTACGCGGCGGTCAGATCGCGCCGAATCAACAGGAGCCCAAAGAGCCCGAGCACGGCTCCCACCACCAGGGCGAGCGCCAGCCAGGCAAGCACGATGAAGTACCACGCCACTCCATCGGTGCCCGGCAGCAATGAGACGTCGGTCTGGAAGATGACCTGGTAGCCGATGATGGCGGCCACGGCCATGGCGCCGACGAGCGCGACCGTGACCAAGCCGCCCATCAGCAGTTCGATCGTCGGACGGTTGGGACGCGGGCGGAGGAAGCCGGCCCGGCCGGCGACGCCGGCGATCACGCCGATGGCCACGGCGCTGATGGCGAATGCGGCCGCGGGCTGGTACTGGAATGGGGGAGGGATCACGTACGACCACAGGATGTTGCCGAGGCCGCCGGTTACCGCTCCGGCGACCGGGCCGCACAGTACGCCGACCAGGATGGTGCCGATCGAATCGAGGTAGATCGGGATCTTGAGCGCGGACGCGACGGTTTGGCCGAGGATGATGTTGACCGCAATGCCGACGGCCATGAGCAGGTAGGTGCGCGTCGTGAACTGGCGGGCCAGCGAGTCGAGGCGACCGGTCTGCAGCAGCTCCAGGCCGAAGTAGATGATCGCGCCGGCCACCATCGCGATGGTCAGGATCAGGGCCCAGGTGTTGGCGGCCTTGGCGTTGACAAAGGTGTTTGGGTCAACGTCAGCGGGCGTACCGAAGTCACCGAAGCCGACGATGCCGATGTAGGCCACCATGGCGAACGCCACCAGACCGACCGCCAGGCGCAGCGGCGCCCAGTCTCCGGTCTGGATCTTCGCGAGGACTGCATAGACGGCGTCGCCGGCGATGGCGCCGACAGCAAGCGCAAGGAACCAATCGAGCCCGGCCACCCACAGCACCAGGCCGATGACGGCGCCGGTGCCCAACCCCACGAGAATGCGCAGCATGCGAGCGTCCATCTTGCCTTCCTCTCTCCTCGTGCGATGCGCCTCAGGCCACTGCCGCGGCCAGCCGGGCAAGCAGCTCGGCCTTCATGGCTTCAGGCTCGATCGCGGTTGCGATCTCGACCGGCGGCCGGTCGTCGTCGTTGGAACGGTAAAGGCTGCCGGCCACGTACGGATCGGTGCCTGTGTCGCAGGCCAGGCGCTCGGACACGGTCTCCGTCACCAGGTCTGGCCGCAGCAACGCGCCGATCAGGGTCACCGGGTCGTGCAGGTAGCAGCCATCGATTCCGTCGGCCTCTTTGTGGAAGGCCACGTAGAAGCGCACGGCGTCACGCACCACGCTGGCCAGGTGCGTCTCCGGCAGCGAGCGCAGGTCCTCCATGCGGAACACGACGTCCTGCGTGGCATCGAGCGGGAACATCCGGGCGATCGTGCCACGGCGCAGGCAGGTCTCCGCGGCCTCGGGGTCGACGCAGGCGTTCCACTCCCCGGTCTCGGTCGTGTTGCCGCGCTCTTCGAGTGTCCCGCCCATCCATATCACCTGCCGCATCCCTTTGGCGAGGTCGACGCCGTTGAGCGTGGCTGCCGCAAGGTTGGTGAGCGGACCGAGCGCCACGAGCGTGATCTCGCCTGGGTGTCGCTTGGCATGCGCCGCCAGGTAGCGAGGCGCCGGGACCGGCGTGTACTCGGTGCTGCCCAGCTTCCGGTTCTCGCCGCGCAGCTCGACGTAGCCGGTGCCGGTCGGGCCATGGGTGTCCGGCGCCGTGCGCAACCGGCGCTGGAGGGGGCGAGCGGCCCCGATGCTGACCGGCACGTCTGAGCGGCCGACCATCTGCAGGATCTTGCCAGTGTTTCGCGCGACATGATGGATCTCCACGTTTCCCGCCACGCAGGTCACGCCACGCAGGTTGAGTTCCGGGGCGGTGGCAGCGATGAGCAGCGCGACCATGTCGTCGATTCCGGTATCAACGTCCAGGATGAGTGGCAGTCGCTCGCCCTGGGGAGGCCGCGCCTGCATCGGCTCCATCGGCTGCATGCTAGCGCCGCCAGCCTCCAGCCCGTCCTACCTTGCTGCCGAGCTCGCTCTTGCCCAGGGCGGTGCCGATGAAGCGCGCCGCCTCGAGCACGCGATCCAGGTCGACGCCGTGTCGTAATCCCTGGCGGTCGAGCAGGTAGACGAGGTCCTCGGTGGCCAGGTTGCCCGCCGCGCCGGGCGCGAACGGGGAGCCACCCGTTCCACCGGCCGCTGCGTCGAACGCGGCCACACCCAGCTCCAGCCCGGCCATCACGTTGGCGAGGGCGGTGCCTCGCGTGTCGTGCAGGTGCAGGGCCACCACCTCCGGCCCGATGCCGGCGGCCAGCAACGCACCCAGCACGCGCCGGACGTCGGCTGGCGCCGCCACGCCGAGGGTGTCGCTGACCGACAGCTCATCCACGCCTATGGCAAGTAGACGCTCGGCCACGTGCACGACTGCCCCGGCGCCCACCTCGCCCTCGTACGGACAGCCGAATGCGGTGCTGATGTACGCACGCAGCCACCAGCCTCGTCTACGAGCCTCGGCAGCAATCGGGGCGAAGGCCGACAGTGACTCGTCGATGCCCATACCGATGTTGTGGCGCACGTACGACTCGGTCGCGGCGGTGATCAGGCAGACGGCATCGACGCCGGCCGCGATCGCTCGCTCAAGGCCACGTTGGTTCGGCACCAGCACCGGGTAGCGCACGCCGGTGCGCCGCTGGAGGCCCCGCATGAGCGCATCCGCATCCGCCATCTGTGGGACCGCCTTTGGCGAAACAAATGCGGTGGTTTCGATCTCGCGCAGCCCGGCGTCCGCCAGCAGCGACACGAAGCGCAGCTTGTCCTCGGTCGCGACCTCGGTGCTCTCGGCCTGCAGCCCATCGCGCGGACCGACCTCGTAGATCCGGACGTCGACGGCGGTCACGTGAGCGATTCTAGGGCTCAGCCTCTGCCGAGACCTCCGCCAGCAGGTCGCCACGGCGCACCTGCTGGCCCTCGCGGACGTGGAGCTGCGTCACCCTTCCGGCCAGCGGCGTGACGACGGCATGCTCCATCTTCATGGCCTCGATCACCAGCACGGTGGCATGTGCGCTGACCGAAGCGCCCACGGTTGTGCGAACGGCGATCACCCGCCCTGGCATCGGAGCGGTGAGAGCGGCCCGTCCGCCCAAGTGAGCGGCTGCGTGGCGGACCGCCTCATCGACGGTCGGTGGCGCCGCGATCGCGAACTCCAGCGACTGGCCTTCGACCTCGACATGGATGGTGGCGGAGGGAAGGTCGACGGTCACGCTGGCGGTTGTCGGAGCGGCCTCCACCGGCACTGATCGCTCCTCGTCGTCATGGCGAAGCCGCACGATTCGCGATGCGTTGGCCCGCCAGCCGTAGCCCCACACATCGGTGGGAAGGAGCTCGGTAGAGGCGCCCGCCGCGGCACGCCACGTACCGTCGTCAGCCCGGGGTGGATCCGGTAGCTGTAGCGAGTCGATGGTATCGGTCCGGACGTCCCCGTCCCGCATGGCCGGATGGTCGAGCAGCCAGCGCAGGAAGCGCAGGTTGGTGCGGACGCCCAGGACCTGGGTCTGGCCAAGAGCGGCGCGCAGGCGTGCCAACGCCTCGTCGCGGCTGGGCCCGTGAGCGATCAGCTTGGCGAGCAGCGGGTCGTATCGGTCCGTCACCTCGTCTCCCTCCCGCAGCGCGGTGTCGATCCGGACGCCGGCCGGCCAGTGCAGCCGCACGATACGGCCGGTGGCCGGCAGGAAGCCGGACTCGGGATCCTCCGCGTACAGTCGCGCCTCCACCGCGTGTCCGCTCAGCGAGACCTGCTCCTGCGCGAGTCCAAGCTGCTCGCCGGCGGCGATTCGCAGCTGGTCGGCCACCAGGTCGCGGCCGGTCAGCGCCTCCGTCACGGGATGCTCGACCTGCAGCCGCGTGTTCATCTCCAGGAACCAGAAGCGCCCGTCGTGCCCGAGCAGGAACTCGACGGTGCCGGCACCCACGTAGCCGACCGCGGCGGCGACGGTGAGTGCGGCAGAGCCCAGCCGCGCCCGCAGCCCGGCATCGACCGCGGGGCCCGGCGACTCCTCGACGATCTTCTGGTTTCGACGCTGAGCCGAACAATCGCGCTCGCCAAGATGCACGCCGGACCCGTGCTCGTCGAACAGCACCTGGACCTCGACGTGGCGGGCGCCATCCAGCAGTCGCTCCAGGATGAGCCGATCATCGCCAAATGCACGCCGTGCTTCGCGCCGCGCGGCATCCAGAGCCTCGCCCAGGGCGGAGGCCTCACGGACCATGCGCATCCCCTTGCCACCGCCACCAGCCGACGGCTTGACCAGCAGCGGATAGCCCAGGCGCTCGGCCTCCGTCTCGAGCCGAGCATCGTCCTGGTCGACGCCGTCGTAGCCGGGCAGCACCGGGACTCCGTGCTCGGCGGCAGTGCGGCGCGCGGCGCCCTTGTCACCCATCGCCGCAATGGCAGCTGCCGGCGGTCCCACCCAGGCGAGTCCGGCCTGTCCTACCGCCTCGGCGAAGCGAGGGTTCTCGGCCAGGAACCCATAGCCGGGGTGCACTGCGTCCGCACCCGCCCGGCGGGCGGCGTCCAGGATCGCATCCGCGTCCAGGTAACCGGGCACCGCCAGCACGAGGTCCATCCCCTCCGGCGGTCGGTCGTCAGCGGCGTGGATGCCGATCGCCCGCATGCCCAGGGCACGAACCGAGCGTGCAACGCGGACGGCGATCTCGCCGCGATTGGCGATCAGCACCGCGGTGAGGTGTCTCACCCGTCCATTCGCGCGGGGTGCGGAGGCTGCCATGCCGCCAGCCGTCATGCGCCCGGGTGCCACGGCCGCCAGCGACGAACGCGACACGCGCATGCGGCCTCCGACCCGAGTCGCTGGTAGCCGCCCCTCGCTGATCCAGCGCTGTACCGTCCGCACGGTCACGCCCAATTGTTCGGCCACCTGGCGTGGCGCCAGGGCGTCATCGGTCACGTCGCGATTGTCGCACCCAGCGCGACGGGGAGCGGATAGATCAGCGATCCGGCAGCGGGCTGTTCAGCTCAACCAGGTGGCCGTCCGGATCGCGGAGGTGCAGCGTTCGAATGCCCCAGTCCGGCCGATCGGTTGGGTCCGTCTCCAGCCGCATGCCAAGGCCGCGCAGTCGATCGGCTGCGGCATCCACGTCGTCGGTCCCGATCACGAGCACAAAGCTGTCCTGCACCGCTGCGCTCGGCGCAAGGCCGGCGCGCCCGACGGCCGCCGCCATCAGGTCGCGGCGAAAGAGGGCGAGCGTGAAGTCTTCGCTGACCCGCAGGTCAGCGTAGTCCTCGCCGTCCTCTGAGCTGACCGTCATGCCCAGCACGTCGCGGTAGAAGGTCAGGCTGATCGACAGGTCGGCGACCAGCAGCCTGACGATTTCGAGGCGCATGTCAGTCATCCTGCCAGGACGGCGGACGCTTCTCCAGGAAGGCGCTCAGCCCCTCCTGGCCCTCGGGCGAGACACGCTGCCGCGCTATCGCGCTGACCGTGAGCGACCGCCGCGCGCCGGCTTCCAGTCCACGCTGGTCCCGGATGACCGCCTTGGCGGCTCGCGCCGCTGTCGGCCCGGCGGATAGGAGCTCGTCGACCACGGCGTTCACGCGGGCGTCGAGCGCGGCCGAATCGGCGAGCACCTCGTGCGCCAGCCCGATCCGCTGTGCCCGCTCGGCATCGAAGCGCTCGCCGGTCGGAAACAGGGCGCGGGCCTGGCCCTCCCCGATGCGCGCCATCACGAACGGGCTGATCACCGCCGGCAGGATCCCGAGCTTGGTCTCGGTGAAGCCGAAGACGGTGTCTGCGGCGGCCAGCACCACGTCGGCCACCGCGCACAGCCCCATGCCCCCACCCAGCGCCGCGCCGTGGACCCGTGCGATCACCGGCACGGGGCAGGCGTCGACCACCTCCAGCATCTCGGCCATGCGGCGTGCGTCGGCCTCGTTGTCCGTGATCGACATGCGCATCGAGGATCGCATCCACGCAACGTCGGCCCCGGCGCAGAACGCCTGGCCGTCACCTGCCAGGACCACGGCTCGCAGCGTCTCGGGCGGCTCGCCGGCCAGCCCCGCGAACGTGTCGTGCAGGTCACCGATCAGCTCGGCATTGAAGGCGTTGCGCACTTCCGGTCGCGACAGCATGACCCGCACCACTGAACCGTCTCGCGTGATCCGCAGGGTGGCGCCAGGCGCGATCATCGGCCGCCTCGTCGGTAGAAGGGATCGGCCAGCGCTCGCACCGAGGCGAGCAGCGGCTCCTCCAGCCATACCACGTCGGTCCCGTCCGGCACATCCACGGTGGCCGATGCGCCGTCTCTTCCCAGCAGGCCGACCATCATCCGGCGTCGCCCGTCGCTCTCTGATTCGACCAGCCAGGCGGCGTCGACATCGGTCTGGCGCAAGGCGATCGCCAGCGACTCCTCCAGTCGGACGGCCTCAGGTCCGGGCAGCCGCAGTCGGACCGATCGCGCGGCCGGGGTGTTGAACAGCGGCTCGTCCGTGCCCGGCAGCCGGCCGGCGGCCAGGGCCGCCAACTCGTCCGTCTCGAAGCGATACGGCACCGGGCCCGCGGGATCCATGATCGCCGGAGCGGCGGCGGCGGCCATGTTGCCGATCGCGATGCGGGCGGGAATCGGCAGCGATGCCGTGCCGCGCGGCGCCCACGCCGACAGGGCGGCCACCGAGCCGAAGCAGACGCTGATCGCCTGGCCGTCGGCGTCGGCCGCCAGCATCACGCTGATCTCGACTTCCTGGTCATCGTTGACCGCTGACTCGAGCGCCGCCTTGGCCTCGTCACCGTGATCGGGCGGCACCGGCAGCAGCAGCGTAGCGCTCATCAGGGCGCGGTAGAAGTCGCGTACCGCCCGACCGTCTTCGTCGCCGCGCTCTTCCGCCTCACGGGCGGCGAGCATCGCCTCGAACAGGGTGGCGGACGACTCCTCGAGCGTGCCGGAAGGCGTCGACCGATCGTGTGAACCGGGTCGCGGAGCGTCGATGGACATCGGTTCGCAGCCTACCACCGGTGGCGGTAGGATCAGTCTCCATGCTCCGCGGCATCGACCACCTGGTCATCGCCGTGGCGGACCTCGAGACCGCTGCGGACGAGCTGACTGCCCAGGTCGGCTTGGCCTGCACCGCCGGCGGCCGGCATCCGGATGCCGGCACCATCAACCGGATCGCGTTCCTGGGTGAGGCGTATGTCGAGCTGATTGCTGTCGAGGATGAGAAGCGCGCCGCGAACGGGCCAGTCGGGACGGCGGTCCTTCGCGCCCTGGACGCGAGCGTGGGCCTGGCGACCTACGCGCTCGTCGACGATGCACTGGATGCGACGGTGGCGCGGTTGCAGGCCAAGGGCAGGGCGATCGGTCCCGTCACGCATGGCTCGCGTCAGCGGCCTGATGGCGAAATGGTCGAGTGGTGGGTCGCCACCCTGGAGCGCCTCGGCATCGACTCGCCGCCATTCCTGATCAGGCACGCGCCGGTGGGTGTCGAGTGGGGTGTCGCGGCGGTGCGCCAGCGACGTGAGCTCGTGCATCCCATCGGCTCGCCGGCGGTCCTGCTCGGTCTCGCTATCGCGGTGAGCGATCCGACCGCAGTAGCCGCCGAGTACCTCGCGCAGCTCGAGCTCGAGTTTCGGATGGTGGATGATCTGGCCGTCTGCGCGCTCGGCCCGCACACGATCCGGATTCTGCCCGATCACCACCCTGACATGCCGGCGGCCATTGTCATCGGGGCAGGCGTGGCAGCTCCGCGCAGCGTTTCCGCGCTCGGCCTGCGCTTCGATATCCAGCCCGTTTCTCCGGTCGCGCTGGGCGGTGACGTGTAGTTGAATGGCGCCGGCCTACATCCGGAACACGCCGAAGCGCGTCTCCCCGATCGGCGCGTTGAGTGCCGCGCTGATCCCCATCGCCAACACCCTGCGCGTATCGAGTGGATCGATCACACCGTCATCCCACAGCCGCGCGGTAGAGTGGTAGGGCGAGCCCTCGCGCTCGTACTTCTCCAGGATGGGGGCCTCGAATGCATCGCGATCCGCATCGGTCTGGAAGCCTCCGTGCACGGTCGACAGGACACGCGCCGCCTGCGCGCCGCCCATGACGCTGATGCGCGCGTTGGGCCACATCCACAGCTGCCGGGGCGAATAGGCACGCCCCGCCATGCCGTAATTGCCTGCCCCGAATGAGCCGCCGATGACGACCGTGAACTTCGGCACTGCCGTTGTCGCCACCGCGGTCACCAGCTTGGCACCGTCCTTGGCGATGCCACCCGCCTCGTACTCGCGGCCGACCATGAAGCCGGTGATGTTCTGCAGGAAGACCAGCGGGATGCGGCGCTGGCTGGCCAGCTCGACGAAGTGGGCGCCCTTCAGCGATGAGCTGCTGAACAGGATGCCGTTGTTGGCCAGGATCCCCACCGGATAGCCCTCGATCCGCGCGAAGCCGCACACCAGCGTCTCGCCGTATCGCTCCTTGAACTCGTGGAACTCGCTGGCATCCACGAGCCGCGCGATCACCTCGCGCACGTCGTAGCTCTGCCGGCTCTCGGCGGGCAGCACCCCGTACAGCTCTTCCGGATTGACCGATGGCGCAGCGGGCGCGACGCGCTCCCATGGCGGCTCCGGCTTGCGCCAGGCCAGGCTGCGCACGATCTCGCGACCGATGGCGATGGCATGCTCGTCGTCGAGCGCGAAGTGATCGGCCACGCCGCTGGTCACAGTGTGAACCTCGGCTCCGCCAAGGTCTTCGGCGCTGACCTCCTCGCCGGTTGCCGCCTTCACCAGCGGCGGCCCGCCCAGGAAGATGGTGCCAGTGCCTTTGACGATGACCGTTTCATCGGACATGGCGGGCACATAGGCGCCGCCGGCGGTGCAGCTGCCCATCACCACCGCGATCTGCGGGATGTTGAGCGCGCTCAGACGCGCCTGGTTGTAGAAGATCCGGCCGAAGTGATCGCGGTCCGGGAATACCTCGTCCTGCAGCGGCAGGAACGCGCCGCCCGAGTCCACCAGGTAGACGCAGGGCAAGTGGTTTTCCAGCGCGACTTCCTGTGCGCGGAGATGCTTCTTGACCGTCATCGGGAAGTAGGTGCCGCCCTTGACCGTGGCATCGTTGGCGACGACCACGATTTCCTGCCCATGCACCCGACCGATGCCGGTGATGATCCCCGCAGCTGGCGACACGCCCTCGTACATGATCGAGCAGGGCGGCGATGCGCTCGCGCGGCAGCAATTTGTCGCGTGCGGTGTGCTTGGCACGGGCCTTGTCGCCGCCGCCCATGGCGACGCGATCAAGCTGGGCGTCGAGGTCGGCGACCAGGGCACGCAACTGCGCGGCGTTGTCCTGGAACTCAGCGCTGCGCGCGTCGATCCGCGTTTCGATCACCGGCATCCGAAGTCCCCGTCTTTTGTTGCTGGATTCTAGGCGAAAAAAAAG
>JBDUEE010000035.1:0-5076 GCA_040002615.1 Chloroflexota bacterium
ACCATCACGTGCCAGATCTCGACCACCCCGGTCACCGTCAGGCCGAACAGGATGATCGCCTGCAGCATGGCGCCCACCTGCGCCACCATCAGCACCTTGCGCTTGTCGACCCGATCCGCAAGCACGCCGCCCAGCGGCGCCAGCACCAGGGCCGGCGCGAACTGCAGCGCCAGCACGGTGCCCAGCTGCAGCGGGGATCCACCGAGCAGCAGCACCAGCCACGGCTGGCTGACCGACTGCATCCAGGTGCCCACCAGGCTGACGATCTGGCCGAACCAGAAGTAGCGATAGTTCCGATGCCGGAGCGCCGCGAATCCACGTCGGAATCCAGCCCCAGGACCGGGAGCCGCGGGCGCGGGAGCCGGCTGGCGAGGCTGCTCGGGTGGTTCGTCGGGTGGCTGCTCGGGTGGTTCGTCGGGCAGGAGCACACGCAGGCGTGGAGGCAAGGCGCTGGTCAAAGTCGGGTCCGGGCGGGCGTGGACATTGGTTAGCAATGCTAACAAATTCCCGTGCCCCGGCCAACCGGACACGTCCACGATCCGTCCGCGCCCGGTTGCCGGCCTTCGCCGGAATAGCACTGCAGGTACTCACACTGACCCGAACGGCAGGATTTCGGTTGCTTTCATGCTTCTCGGTGTTGGGAACGACCGAATCCGGGCCGATTCCGTCGCTGTGAGCACTCCCGGTGCTATTCGGACCGGACCGCGAGACAAACGAAATCGCCGACTCGGCGGACCGGACCGCGAGACGAGGAAATCGACCTTGCCGGGTGGGATACCATCCACGGGACCGATGCTCAGGCCCCTCCGGCTCGCCGCCGGCTGGTCGATTGCCCTGCTGGCGGCGATGCTGCTCAACCTGGCGCTGGCGCGCCCGATCGCCGCTCCTGAAGCCGTCACGCTATCGGGCGGAGGGGCCACGCTTGCCTCCCCGATTCCCACCACGCCTGTGCCAGAGATCCCGATCGACCGGTTGCCGACGTTCGTGGGAGCCACGCCTGGCGGGGAGATCGCCGGGGAGATCGGCGGGGATATCGGCGGCGGATCGGCGCGGCCGGTTGAGCTGGCGCCGCTTACCGCCAGGCAGGCCGCAGCTCTGCAGGCCGCCACCGACCGCGCGCGAGCGGCCTTCGGCCTCAGCGCGCTGGCAATCGGCGTCTCGCTCGACGCGTCCAGCGGCTGGACCGGCGCCAGCGGTGTGGCGCTCGATGGCGTGACGCGCCTGGACGGCGACTCCCCATTCGCGATCGCCAGCATCACCAAGACCTTCACCGCCGCCCTGGTGCTGCAGCTCATCGGGGAGGGGCGCCTTTCGCTCCACGACAGGGTCGCCGAGCTGTTGCCGCACCTGCCCATCGCGGCCGACGTGACCGTGGCGCAGTTGCTGCGACACACGTCTGGTATTGCTGACCTGCTCACGCCCCTGCGCGATCGGCTGAACGCGGCGACCGAGCGCATCTGGCAGCCTGGCGAGGTCGTGGCCGAGGTCGGCCAGCCGTGGTTTGCGCCGGGCACGGCCTGGGGCTACTCGAACACGAATTACCTGCTGCTGGGCATGATCGTCGAGCGCGTGGGAGGGCAACCTTTCAAGAAGCAGCTGCAGGAGCGGCTGCTCTCCCCGCTTGGCCTGGATTCAACGGGTGAGCTCCTTGCTCACGGCGCACCACCGTTGATGGCGCCTTCATGGGCGTCGGCCTTCGGGGCCTCTGGCTGCATGTACGCCAGCCCCCACGACCTGCTGCGCTGGGGCGACGCGCTGTACGGCGGACGGGTCCTCGCCCCACGCGAGCTGAGCCACATGCTGGACTTCAGGAGTCACGGCTACGGCATGGGGGCCGAGAGGATCCGGGTTGGCCAGGAGTCCGGCTACGGGCACTCCGGGCTGCTGCGTGGCTTCACCTCGCTGGTGGTCCACCTGCCCGATTCAGGCATCACCCTGGTGGTGATGGGCACGCTCAACATCTTCGACCCCGCTGCGGTGCTCGCGCATCGCGAGGGGCAGGATCCCTCCATCCTGGATCTTGCCCTGCAGGCCGCGGCAGCTGCCGAGAAGGCCGCCTGACGGCGGGAAGCCGCCTGACGGCGGGAAGCCGCCTGACTAGGGGAACAGGATGTCGCGGATCACCGGCAGCGACGGCGTGCCATGGGCCAGCACCGACTCCAGGAACGGCCGGTATTCGAATTCGTGACTTTCGGCAGCCGCCCGGCGCCGAGCCTCCTCCTCCAGGTCGTGCATGCCCACGCTGCCGAGGAAGTACTCGCACAGCTGGGTCGACGAAAGGCGCGCGCGGTCCCATTTGTTCGCAGCCTCGCCCTCTTCCTGGAAGCCGCCATCGACCATCAGGGTCATGGCCTCCTGCTCGCTCATCGACCCGGTATGGATGCGCAGATCCATCAGCGTGTTGGTGATCGAGCGCAGGTAGAACTTCCAGTGGACCAGCATCAAGGCTGGGTCATCGGCTCCGTAGCCGATGTCCATCATGACCTGGGTGAGGTAGACCGCCCATCCTTCGGCGAAGACGCCCGACTGGAAGATGGAGCGCACCAGCGAATCGGTCCGGTTCGAATAGGCAAGCTGCAGGTAATGGCCCGGCACCGCCTCGTGGATGGTCAGCAGCCGCAGCATTCGCGAGTTGTCCTCGCGCAGGTACGACTCGCGGCGCTCCTCGCTCCACTCGTCAGGCATAGGAGTGATGGCGAAGAAGCTGTCCAGGCCGCGATCCAGCGGCCCGGGCGGGATCAGCATCGCGCCGCCGAAGGAGCGCAGGAAGCGCGGTGTCCAGACGATCTGCAAGGGCTCATCGGCCAGGCCGACCAGGTCGCGCTCGCGAATGAATGCCTCGATCCGCCCGTTCTCGGCACGGCAGAAGTCGAGCAGCTCATCGGCCCGCGGGTGCTGGACGGCGATGGCGTCGAGCACGCGGCGCACGGTCTGCCCCTCGTCGTCCGGCAGCGGTTCGTCGCCGAGCCAGGCCGGCCACAGCTCACGCGCCAGGCGCAGCATCTCGGCCCGGACCTCGTCGTAGGCCGATGCGGCCCGCTGCTCCAGCTCGGCTGGCGTCATGTCGGTCTTGAGCGAATGGCCGAACTTCTGGGCATAGAGATCGGTCCCAAGCCGAAAGTCGCCAGTGGAGCCCGGCAGCAGCTCGTCGCGCAGCCAGTCGCTGAAGCGTCGGATCGCGCCGCGGGCGATCTCGGCCGCCGCATGGACCTCGTCACGCAGGCCCGCGTCCTCGAGCACGCCGGCCTCTTCGAGCGCGGTGTCGACCAGGTCAAGCAGGCCCGGCATGCGTTCGACCGCCTTTTCGGTGTGGAAGCGGCTCGTCGGCCGGCTGCCACCATCCGTCAATGAATGCCGCGCCTGCTCCAGCGCATCCGGCAGGGAGGCCAGGCGCGAGGCAGCGCTGCGCAGGCGATCGGCCCGCGGGGCGAACTCGCGGGCAAGCAGCAGGAACAGACCGTTGCCCAGCAGGTACACATAGGTGAGCGGGTTCCACGCTCCCTCGTCGAGGACCTCCTCGCCGAAGCGGGCAGCGGCCAGGTACTCCAGCAGGATGCGCCGGTCGATCGCCTCGTCCTGGCTGAGTCTGTCGGCTGCCTCGGCCTCGACGCGAGCCTGGGCATCGGCCAGCCAGTCGAGCCTGGCCCGGCGACCGGCATCGGTCAGGTCCGGCCAGAGCCCGTCGAAGGCGTGATGTCCGATCTCGGTGGCGTGCACCGGGTAGTGGTGAAAGTAGCCGTCGAGCACCTCGTCGACGACGGCGCGGAACTCCATGCGATGCCTCATCGGTTCAATGGGAGTTGTTTTGGGACACCAATGTTAACAATCCCTATGCGGCGCGGCCCGCGGCTGCTAGCCTTTCCAGGCCTTGGGGGGGCCGTCCACTGAGAACGATGTCGAGGCCAGCATGGGCATCCGCGAGCGCAAGAAGGCAAGCACCCGACGAGCCCTGGTCGATGCCGCGGCACGGCTCTTCGCAGAGCGCGGCGTTGAGGCCACCACCATGGATGACATTGCCCGGGCTGCCGGCATGAGCCGAACCAGTGTCTTCAACTACTTCGGCTACAAGGAGATGATCCTGTGCGAGATCGGGGCGCGCTACGTGCAGGAGGTGGCCGGCCCGGTGCTCCAGAACCTGGATCGACCGGCTGAGGCCATCTTCCATGACATTGCGGAGTCGCTGTCCGCGCTGGCCACTCGCGAACCGGCACTGATCGCGGCGGTGGCGCGCGAGACCACGCATCCGGACCCGATCCGCCGCCGGCGGGCGCAGGAGACCATGGGCTACCCCGCAGTCGTCAACGTCCTGCTCGAGCGCTTTGCCGCAAGGGGCGAGCTGCGGAATCCCGAGCTGCGCGACTCGTATGCCAACCAGATCGTTGATCTCATCAGCGGCATGCTGGTCCGCGCAGCCGGCATCATGCCGCGAGAGCGGTTGCGCGCCGAGATCGAGCTGACGCTGGACGTGTTCGCCGGCGGCGCCTTCCTGGCTCCCGCCGAGGAGCGAACCGGGATCGCGTGAGCGACAACCTCTACTATCGGGACGCCTATGCCCGCCAGACCGATGCCGTCGTCCTGGCGGTGGAGCCGGATGCTGGCGCGGTGCTGCTCGACCGCACGGTCTTCTACCCCGGTGGTGGAGGCCAGCCGGCGGACACCGGCGTATTGCGGGAGGCTGGCGGCGAGGGCTCGTGGCGGGTGACCGGCGCGCGCAAGCGCGATGACGACATCTGGCACACGGTGGAGGGTTCGCCGCCGGCAGTGGAGACGCAGGTCAGCGTGGAGCTGGACTGGGACCGACGCCACGCGCTGATGCGCACCCACTCCGCGCTCCACGTCCTGTGCGGCGTGGTGTGGCGCGACTACCAGGCATCGGTCACCGGCGGCAACATGGAGCCGCTCGCCGGGCGCATGGACTTCGAGTTCGAGACCATGGCGGGCGAGCTGGTGGCCGAGATCGAGCGGCGGGTGAACGAGGAGATCGCCGCCGATCGCGAGATCCGCGTCGCCATCCTGCCGCGCGACGAGGCGTTCGCCATCCCCGACCTGATCCGCACCAAGATCAACCTGCTGCCG
>JBDUEE010000036.1:0-2996 GCA_040002615.1 Chloroflexota bacterium
AGTCTCACCTCCGGCACCACCACATTCGTGCTCAGAATGGGCCCTCGTGGGCATGAGAAGGCCCCGAACCGATGTTCGATCCGGGGCCTCTGACAGCCAAGTTGACAGCCAATCAGCTGGCCGTCACTCCGAGCATGGCGTCCATGCGCTCTGCGGCGTCCCGCTGCAGGGCTGGGATCACGTGGCTGTAGACGTTCATCGTCAAAGTGATGGTCGAATGCCCGAGCTGCTCCATCACGACTCGTGGATGTACGCCTTGCGCCAGAAGCAGCGAAGCGCAGCCATGCCGAAGATCGTGGAAGCGCAGGCGCGGCTGATCGGCAGCCTTGAGGAGCGCCTGGAACCGCTTGGTACCGTCGCCACCGGTCATGGGCGTGCCGATGCTCGACGTGAACAGCAGACCGTGCTCCTGCCAGCGCGAGCCGGCCCATAGCTGGTCCTGCGCCTGCTGCTTGCGGTGTGTCCGAAGGACGCCGACTACCGACGCCGGGATGGCGACCATCCTACGCGAGCGGGCCGTCTTTGGCTCATCGAACCGGACCTCTCCACCGACACGCGACAGAGCCCGCCGAACCGTGAGCGATCCGGCGTCCAGGTCAACGTCGCTCCAGCGGAGGGCCAACGCCTCACCCTGGCGCAGGCCGGTGGCCAGGGTCAGTGTCACGAGCGCCTCCATACGATCACCTTCGACGGCGCCAAGGATCGCGCGTGCCTGCTCGGGCGTGATGGCGGGAGCTTCGTAGCACACGCTGCGCGGCAGATCCACCAGCGTCGCCACGTTGCGCGGCACCAATCCCCAGCGGTGCGCCTGGTTCAGCGCACGGCGTAGGACCGCGTGCAGATTCCGCACCGTCTGAGGCGAGAGCCCAGCGGCGCTCCTGGCGTTCAGCATGGCCTGCACCTGATCGGGTGTCAGCTTGGCGAGCGGCACATGCCCAAGGGACGGCACAAGGTGCCTGCTGACGATGACGCCGTACCCTTGGCGCGTCTTGGCGCGCGTGGTGGGGCCTGCCGACTCGCGCAGCCATCGGTCCAAGTCGGCGGCGACTGTCAACCGCTCATCGCGCGCGACGGTCAGCCCGAGCGAGAGTCCCTCTGAGCCTTCGTGAGCGCCTCATTTATCTCTCGCCGGGTTGACCCGTAGAAAGACTTGCGGCGGCGTTTTCCGTCCTGCCAGCCAAGGTTCAGGGTGCCGACCCATCGGCCGTCCTGGCGCTGGTAGATGCTGCCCTCTCCGTGTCCGCGCCTAGCCATTCCGACCTCCTTTGGTCTTCCGCTGATATCTGGCGCGCTGACTACACGCCGGGTCGTGGTACTCCTGCCTTGCATCCCGCGGCACAAAAGCGCGGCCGCAGTGGAGGCACCGTCTTAGGTGTTCGCTGGAGGATGGTGCCGAGCCTCCTCCTGGCCTATACCTCCACACGGAGTGGCCGCGTATCAGCGACGGCGGTCTGCAGCTGCTCAGGGAGTGGCTGGAGGCATATCCGGCCACCAGGCTCGTAATCATCGACACCCTTGCACGCATTCGCGACCGGTCGAAAGCGCGGGGTGACGTGAACCTGTACGGCGAAGACTACGAGTCCCTCAACGGCCTGAAGGCACTGGCGGATCGGTTCACGGTCGCGATCGGCGTTGTTCACCACGACCGCAAGTCCGAGGCGCAGGATCCCTTCGACACGATCAGCGGGACACTCGGCCTCACGGCCGGCCCCGACACGATCATGGTCCTGAAGCGCGGAAAAACGGCGGCTGATGCCGTGCTGCACGTCCGAGGACGCGACGTCGAGGAAGCGAAGCACGCCCTGCGCTGGGAAGGTCACGTCGGCACGTGGAGCCTGCTCGATCCGTTGGCGGCCGAGGTGTCGGTCGAGCGATTGCAGTTGATCGACGCACTGCGCGACCACGCCCCGATGAAGCCCAGCGAACTCGCTACATGGACCGGTGGCAACCCCGGTGCGGTGAGGAAGCTCGTCAGGGAGATGGCTGCCGATGGTCAAGTGGAGGGAAACGGAACTGAGGGCTACTACCTACCTACATCAATAACAGGTAACAGGGGTAGCACCGGTAACAGCGGCAACGGGGTAACTCCTCATGGTTGAGTCAACCCTCACCGATTTCTGCGGGCGGCCTTCAACTAGCCGAGGAGCAGGCACGGGCCTGCCGCATTGACAGCCAAACTGACTGCCAAGGCTCGGTGGTTATGGCTCCGTGTGGCTGAGAGCGGCCGACGGGACGACCCGGATCGAGGTCGCGAGCGAACGGTCCATGGGGACGAGAATACCGTCCGGGCCGCGGCCGTCCCCGGAGACGGTGTACTTCGGTCCGCGTCACCTCTCCCGCAGCGCGGCGACCACGCTGAGTCTCGAGAGGACGCGATCGGCGATCGCAATGGCTGCCACCAGGGCGGCCAGGATCGATACGATCATCGCACCGATAAGCGCCAGCGGGATGGCAGGCAGGTCAGCCGGCGGGTCGAAGACTCCGGCAAGCACCTGCAACAGAGCGACTCCGACCAGGGCGCCGGTTACGAGGCCGGTGGTCACGCCCGCAACACCGACGAAGAGCGCCTCGCCGATCATCGAGGCACGCACCTGCCCGGGCTCCGCCCCGATCGCGATGAGAGTCGCCAGCTCACGACGCCGTTCGGCGAGTCCCGCCAGCAGGAACAGCGTGACCCCGACCGCCGCGATGAGCACCGCAAAAGCGACGTCGAGGGACACCAGGCTCGACAGGTCGACCGACGTGATGCTGTTGGCCAGGCGGGCCTTCGTGGTCCCCAGGTCGGTGACCTGCCAGCCGGCACCGAGACGATGCACGAGGGCAGCCGACGCCGGACCGATGTCGCCATCGGCTCGGGCCAGGACGAACGAGATCCGTTCGTTGCCGGTCTGCGCCACGACATACGACAGGTTCGCGACGAGGAACGCGTCCTTCGGCGCGGGCGGGAACTCGAGCGCGATGCCGACCATCGTGAAATCGACGGTTTTGAGCGTGCC
>JBDUEE010000037.1:0-3112 GCA_040002615.1 Chloroflexota bacterium
TCAGCTCAGCTCAGCTCCAGCTCAGCTCAGCTCAGCTCAGCTCAGCTCAGATAGAACCTGTAGTGCTCACAGCGACGGGATCCGACGGTTTTGGGTCGTCCTCAGCACCATGGGTCATGAAGCCGCCGCGATTTGGTCGAAATCGGTCCCTGTGAGTACCTGACGTGCTAATCCGCACCCGCACCGACAGCTCGCGCGAGTTGCATCGGTCCCGTTGCCAGGTACCAACCACTATCGGCTTAGATAGCCGCGCATGCCGATTCCCCCCTGAGAGGCGGTCGGTTTGAGCGTGGATGTGGCACAACCCCGAGCGCTGATGGGTCCCATGACTGGATAAGCCGGCCGACGTAGGTATCTGCCATTGGAGCGGGTATCTGCCGTTGGAGCGCGCCCCGGTGCGCGAAGCCACGCCCGCGGCCCCCACCAAGCAGGCGGTACTTAGGTGCTGCCGGTGGGCTTGTCCCGTCGCGCCAGCACGATCCGGGTGAACGGCAGCCGGATGTCGCTGAACACCTCGATGCTGACCAGGAATCCAACCAGCAGGAACATGATCCCCAGCAGCTCTCCCACGAAGAAGGCACTCGTGGCGCCGAACCGATTCGCCCCGCTGGTGAAGGCCGGGATCGTGGCGCCCACCGCGATCAGGATCGTGGCCGGCACCCTGCTCGAAAGGCGACCCCTGAACAGGTCCCTCACCGCGCCCGGCAGTGAGGCCAGCAGGTTGACGGCAATGGCCACCGGCGCCAGCAGCACATTGCCCACGAACCTCGGGACGCCCTGGTCCGTCCGCAGCGAGTAGCGCACCACGCGCCGCTTCGGCATGAACGTATAGGCGCTGTACAGCGCGCCAAGGCCCAGGGCGAACGCTCCGGTGATGTTGAAGAACGGCGTCAGCAGCCGCAGGTAACCGGGCATCAGTTCGCCGGTGGGGATCAGGGTTGCTGGATCAAGCGAGTATCCGGGGGGTGCCAGCGGCGCCGTCAGAGCCATGACCGCCCCCGCCAAGCTGCCGACCACGATCGTGGCGGCAGCGACGTGCGCCCACCGCTCATCGCCGCGGAAGGTTAGATATGCGATGGTCGCCGCGACCACCACCGCCACGCCGAAGTAGATCAGCGGAGCCGCGCCGGAGCTGGCGTAGTTGTACCTCGCCTGGCTCAGGGCGGTGAACAGCCCCGCCAACAGCAGCGATGCGGCAAATGCATATCCGAATCGGGTCCTGGCCAGCAGGTAGGCGGTCCCCAGCCCGAGCCAGCCGGCCACGTACACGGCGCCGATCAGGTACCAGGCTCGATATAGAGGCTCGTTCCAGCCGAAGGCTCCACCCAGGAACTCGGTGCCGGCACTGATGCCATACCACAGCAGGCCGACGGTCCAGACCAGCTGGTACGGCTGGCGACGGCGCAGCCACTGGTCGGCGACCAGCACGGCGAAGGCGAAGGAGAGAAGCGACGAGAGGAACGGGAAGACGACGTTCGGATCCACGCTGCGTCACGGCCTCCATCTGTTCAGTGGATGGAGCCCACGTCCGGGCTCGAACCGGAGACCTCTTCCTTACCAAGGAAGTGCTCTGCCAACTGAGCTACGTGGGCGCGCCGTGATTCTCGCCGAACCGACAGATACTGGGCAACCATCGGTCTATCTTGGTAAATCTACGTATTGGATTCACCGGTGATGAACCGATGCCGTGGCCTTGGCTCGCGGAGTACTGGTGGGCAGGGAGGGAATCGAACCCCCACAGTCGAAGACGGCTGATCTACAGTCAGCGGAGCTCACCACCTGCTCAACCTACCCACGGAAATCGACCGGCAATGTGGTCCTGCCGATCGTCGGCCGAGTATATCGGAGCCGATGCGCAGCCTCAAGAGGGCTCGAGGCTGAGGGTCCGAAGGTCGCGGCCGTCGCGGACGAGCAGCTCGTACTCCAGGTTTTCGCGCACGACCCGCATGCCGGCCTTCTCGTACAGGTGCGTCGCGCCGGTCAGACTCTCTGAGTCCACTCCCAGTCCGGCCCGCAATTTACCGTGGGCGGCCAGCAGCCGAAAGGCGTGGTGCAGGATCGCCAGCGCCAGCCCGCGCCGGCGCCACGGCCGCCGCACGCCAAGGGTGCTGATCCAGCCAAGGTCCGGCTGACCCGGACGCTCCGATGAGCAGAGCGCCATGCCGGCGATCTGGTCGCCGTCCATGGCCAGGATCCACAGCTCCGGCTCCGCTTTGAAGAAGCGCGTGCGGAAATGCCACCACTGCTCGAAGGGCTGCGGGACGTAGCCGTAGTGGTCGCTGAACGCGTCGGCCTCGGTCTCGTGAATCGCTCGAGCGTCGCGCTCCAGGTCTGCGCTGCGCACCGTGATGCCCGGCGGCCAGGCTGGCTCCGGCTGCGGCTCGGCGTCCTTGAGGTCGATCTCCATCGTCCAGTTGGTGCGTTCGTGCTGCCACCCGGCGCGCTCGAGCGCTCCGACAATCGGGCGGTTCACGGCCGAGAGATCGGTGTGCATCGCCACCCGCGCGCCCACCGGCGCCAGGTGGGAGTTGGCGGGCGCCCGCTCGGCTGCCCAGGCAAGGGCAGCTGCGGGGACCTCAGTCTCCCCGAGGTCGGGGCGAACCCTCAGAAAGAGGAAGGGCGAGACGTGGACCTCGTCGCCATCGAAGAATTCCGAGACCGCTGCGGCCCGCCCCTCGGCGTCCAGGATCAGCAGCGAGTCGCGTTCTGCCTCGAACGAGGGGAGGTTGTACGCCTCGCGGACCATGCGCTCGTCCACGTCCGCCACGCCACGCTCGGCGAGTGCGGCGGCGTTGCAGAGCTCGAGGATGGACTCCGTGTCGCTCGCCGGCCGGACCGGACGCGACGCGAAGCCTGGGGGCAGATCAGGCATCGGTCCAGCCATGATAATTCGGCCGATGCTTCGGATCCTGCGCCAGCCGAACTTTGCGCGCCTCTGGTTCGGCGGCCTGATCTCGATGATCGGCGACTGGGTCCTGATCGTTGGCCTGCCGTTCGAGATCTACCGGCGCACCGGCTCGACCATCGCGAGTGCTGCCATGGTGCTGGCCTTCCTGGTTCCGTCGATCGTCCTGGGCTCGGTGGCCGGCGTGTTCGTGGACCGATGGGACCG
>JBDUEE010000038.1:0-23331 GCA_040002615.1 Chloroflexota bacterium
GCTGAACCTCAGCTACGGCCAGATCAGCGACTACCTCGATTGTCCGGCCCGCTATCGATACGCGCATGTCATCCGCATCCCAACGCCAGCCTCGCACCAGATGGCCTACGGTCGTGCCCTGCACGCCGCGGTGCAGGCCTTCCATCGCCGGCAGCTCGCGGGCAGAACCACCAGCCTCGCGGAGCTTCATGCTGAGCTGGATGCCGCCTGGGAGTCGGTTGGCTTCCTGACCCGGCAGCACGAGGAGGCCCGGCTGGCGGCGGCCCGTGACGCACTCAACCGCTTCTGGCACGAGCAGCAACTTGATCCAGCGCGGCCAGTGGCAGTCGAGCAGGACTTCTCGGTGCTGCTGGGACGCGATCGGGTGCGAGGCCGCTACGACCGAGTCGACCTGGACGTCGACGGCAGGGTGGTCATCACCGACTACAAATCCTCCGATGTGCGCGACCCGGCCACCGCCGGGCGCCGGGCGCGCGAATCGCTGCAGCTGTCGATCTACGCCCTGGCCTACGAGTCGCAGCACGACCGCCTGCCGGACGAGCTGACGCTCCACTTCCTGGAGTCCGGGATCGTTGGTCGCAGTACTGCCAGCCCCAAACGCCTGGCCAAGGCCGCCGAACAGGTGACGACCGTCAGCCAGGGCATTCGGGCTGGCGAGTTCGCTGCCAACCCGGCGCCGATGCGATGCGGCTTCTGTCCGTTCCGCGAGATCTGCCCGGATGCTGCGCGATGACGCGGCGCCGCTCGGTCGTTGAGCCGCCTTGAGCCGAGGGTCCCGGCTGACGGTCGCCGCCCTGGGGCTGTTGGCCCTGGTCGGCGCAGCAGCATTGCTGGTATTCGCCGACAGCGCGTGCCCGGTCGATACGGCCGCGCAGCCCTGTCCCGGCGTGGGGGTCAACCGGCTGGTCGTCATCGGACTTGCGGCGCTGACCTCGGGCCTGCTGGTGGTGCCATTCGCCTTCCTGGCGGAGTTCGTGCTGCGGCGGCGGATCGTCTACCGCGGCGCCTGGGCCCGGGCGGCCCGCCGCGGGGTGCTGGTCGGCGTGGTCCTCGCCGTGCTGGCCGGCCTGCGGCTCGGCGGCGCCCTGTCGGTGCCAGGGGTCATGTTCGTGATGCTGCTGGCCGGCGCCGGGGAGTGGTTCGCGGTGCGCCGGCTTGACCTCCCGTGAGCGGGGACATCTTCGCCGGCCAGCCCACCGACGCCCATCTACTCGCGCAGCTCTACGACCTCGAGCACGACGCGGTGGTCGAGGACCTGATTTTCTACCGCGAGCAGACGCGGCGCAGTGGCAGCGTGGTGCTCGACCTGGGCTGTGGCTCAGGCCGGCTCTTCCGCAGCTTCGCCGCCGGCAAGGGGCGGCGGATCGTGGGGGTCGATGGCTCGGCCGCCCTCTTGCGGCGCGGCGAGGCGCGGGTTGCGGGCGAGCCGCTGCTGGCCGCCGCGCGCGACCAGGGCCGGCTGCACATGGTGCTGGGCGACGTCCGGCGCCTGGAGCAGCTTCCGCTTCGCGCGCTGCTCGGTCCCGGCGGTGCCAACCTGGTGGTGGCGGCAGGCGTGCTACCGCACCTGGACGGGCCTGAGGACGCGCTGCGCCTGCTGACCGGCGTGCGCCCGCTGCTTGCTGGCGAGGGACGAATGATCCTGGACGACCTGGGCCCGGGCCTTTTGCCCGACCGCGACCTGCCGCTTTCCGTCGATTGGCGGCGTGAAATGGACGGCCGTGCGGTCGTGCGCCGCAGCCAGTTGCTCCTGCGTGAGGCGCCAGAGGGGCTACGGGTGGCCTTTTCCACGATCGTGGACCTAGGACGTCCCGATGGTACGATAGCGCGGCTTCCGGCGAGCCATCGGCTCTGGTATTCATCTGATGACGCGCTCGCCGCCATCATCCGGGAGGCCGGAATGGCGGTCGAGTTCGCTTACGGCTCGCATGACCTGGACCCGTCCGACGCGGCCAGCGAACGCAGGATCCTCATGGTCCGGCGTGCCGATGAGTGACGGGGGCGGCAACCGGCGATTGCCGCTGACACGAGGGTAGAGGGACGCGTGGCTGACCAGATCCGACTCTTGGTGATCGAGGATGTTCCGCAGGTGGCGGCGCATATGCGCGCGCTGCTGCAGGCGCAGTCCCAGATCAAGATGCTCGACGTGGTGACTGCCGGCGAACGGGCCGTGGCCGCCGTCAGCGAGTTCAAGCCGGACGTTGTCATCGTCGATGCGCTGCTCCAGGGCCGCGTCCAGGGCACCGACGTGGCGCATGGCATTCGCCAGGCAGAGCCACAGGTCGGCGTCGTGATGCTGACTGTGCCGCAGAATCCGGTCACGGAAAGCACCGAACGCGGCATCGACAGCGTGCTGAAGATGCCCTTTTCTGGGTTCGACCTGACCACCATCGTGCGGAAGACGTTCGAGCAGCGAACCGTGGAAGCGATGCGTGCCGGCTCGATGATGATCTCGCTCTTCTCGCCCAAGGGTGGCGTGGGACGCACCACCATCGCCTATAACCTGGCCGTCGCGCTGGGCGCCAATCATCGAGTCTGCCTGATCGACGGCTCCCTGCAGTTCAGCGACCTGCGCGGGCTGCTGCGGGTGCCGGCCAACGCTCCCTCCATCGTCAACCTGCCCACCGACCGCATCCGCGAGGCAGATGTCGCCGACGTGGCGTACAAGGATCCGTCCGGCGTCGACATCCTCCTGGCGCCGCCACGCGTCGAGATGGCCGAGATGGTCACTGTCCGCGACGTGGAGAAGGCCCTCAGCATCCTGCGCCAGCTGTACGAGTTCGTGGTCGTCGACACGCGTGCCGGCCTGGGTGACGATGTGCTCGTCTTCCTGGACGCGTCTGACCTGATCATGCAGGTCCTGACCTACGACTCGATGGCCATTCGAAACCTGGTCATGGCCCGCGAGGCCTTCGATGCGATTGGCTATCCACCGAGCAAGCTCGCGACTGTCCTGAACCGATCCGACTCGACCGGCGGCCTCAGCAAGGCCGATGTCGAGGCCTCGCTCGGCGCTCCCATCGACTTCGAGATCGTCTCCGATGGGCGCCTGGTGGTCGCCGCCAACAACGAGGGTGTGCCGTTCGTGACGGGCAGCCCCGACGCGCCCATCTCTCAGGGCATTCGGCTTCTTGCCGAGTCGCTGAGCTCGCATCTGCGCGAGCGCCTCCCTGCCCTCGCGAGGCACTGACGCGGCGGTGACCCGCAGTGCCGACCCCCGGCCGATCGGTGTATTCGACTCAGGGGTCGGCGGTCTGACCGTCCTGTCCGAGATCCGCCGCCGGCTGCCGACCGAGGCCACCGTCTACCTGGGCGACAACGCCCGCACTCCCTACGGCCCCCGCCCCGCTGATGAGGTGCGCGAATACACGCTCGAATGCACCCGCTGGTTGTTGGAGCAGGACGTCAAGGCGCTGGTGCTGGCCTGCAATACGGCGACCTCGCGCGCGCTCCCCGACGTGCGCGATGCCTCACCGATCCCGGTGTTGGGCGTGGTGCGGCCGGGCGCCGTCACCGCTGCCGCCGCCACGCGCTCCGGCCACGTGGGTGTCATTGCCACGGTGGGGACGGTCGAGTCCGGCGCCTACCCGGCCGCCATCAGCGAGGCCAATCCCGTCCTGGTCGTGCAGCAGCAGGCCTGCCCGGAACTCGTTCCGCTGGTCGAGGCCGGAATCGTGGACGGTCCCGAGGCGGAGCGGGCGGTGGGCGGCTATCTGGACCTGCTCATGGCATCCGATCCGCAGATCGACACGCTGCTGCTGGGCTGCACGCACTACCCGTTGCTGCGGCCGCTGATCGAGCGGCGAGTGGGCCCGGCGGTGGCGGTGGTCGACTCCGCCTTCACCACCGCCCTTGCCACCGAGGATCTGCTCGACGCGCTCGGCGCACGCGGCCCGGCCGATCACGGCGAGCAACTGGCTGATGGGGCGCATCGCATCGCCACGACCGGCGACGTGGGCGCCTTCAGCGCGATGGCAAACCGGGTGTTCGGTGCGCTGCTCCCGCCGGTCGAGGCGGCCGAGGTAGCGCCGCACTAGACTTTCGGGTATGACACGCAGCGCCAGCCGCCTCGGAATGGGGATCGTGGTGGGCGGTCTCCTGGCCATGGGCGCCACCGTCGCGCAGCGCGAGATCATGCGTCGCGCCGGCACGCGGCTGATCGACTGGGAGGCCGTGCGAGCCATTGCTCGACGGCGGCTGGGCCGCGATTACACGCTGTTTGGAGCGGAGGGGCGCCAGGCGGCCGAGGCGTTCTACCGCGATGCGTTGCTGCGTATCGAGCCTGTCGTGGCGGGGGAGATCGGGGCTGAGCTGCCCCGGGCATTGGAGATGCCGGCGGTGATCGATCGGCGCGAATGGATCGACCTCAACCTCTCCACGTTCGAGCAGTTGTTCGAGCGTGTCGAGCGGATCATGACCACCTCGGCCGCCGATGACACCCCCGGCCGGGCACTGGCGCGCATCGTGAACCGATCGCTCGGCAATCAGCAGCTCGGCTTCCTGCTGTCGTTCCTGGCCCGCAAGGTGCTCGGTCAGTACGACGTCAGCCTGCTCGCCGCCGGCACGGCGACGCGCGGACGGCTGCATTTCGTCGAGCCGAACATCGTGGGCACGGCGGCAGCCATGCGGCTGCCACTCGACGAATTCCGCACCTTCATTGCGCTGCATGAGGCCACGCACGCCTTCGAATTCGAGGCCTACCCGTGGCTGCGCGAGCACTTTGCCTCGTTGGTGGCGCAGTCGATCGACCAGCTGGCGGCCGATTCTGGCGGCCTCGGCGCCCGGTTGCGTGGCGCCCTGGCAGGCCGGGGCTCCGGGCATTGGCTGGAGCGGATGATGACGCCCGCGCAGCTGGCGACCTTCCACCGCACCCAGGCGCTGATGTCACTGCTCGAGGGGTACTCGAACCACGTCATGAACGCTGCCGGAGAACACCTGCTGCCTGGCTTCGCCCAGATCCACGACCGATTCGAGCGGCGCAACCAGAGTCGCGGCGCCCTGGAGCGGGCGATCCTGCGGCTCACCGGCCTCGACCTCAAGATGGAGCAATACCAGGCAGGGGAGCGCTTCGTGGACACCGTTATCGCCACGCGCGATCGCGCCTTCCTGAACCGGGTGTGGGAAGGCCCCGATAACCTTCCCTCGCTCGGCGAGATCCGCGCCCCCGCGCGCTGGATCTCGCGCCTGGAAGGGTCCGCCATGGAGGGTTCGCTCTGAGCGCCGACGAGCTCGTCGTCCTGGCCACGCCAATCTTCGGCGCCCCACTCGGTCCGGAGCACGTTGCGCGCATCGAGGAGGTTCCGGGCGCCCGCGTGGTCGCCATCTCACGCGAGGGGGTGGTGCATGACGACGCCGAGGCGGTGATGGCTGCCACTCGCGTTCTGCTGCGGGGCGGTGTGCCTGCATCGGTGCTTGACCACGTCCTGGCGCGGGCTCCCCGCCTGGAATGGATTCACTCTTTCTCCGCCGGCGTCGATCGGGTGGCCACGCCGGCGGTCCGCGCTCGCGGGGTGACCGTTACGAATGCGCGCGGCGTCTTCAGCCGGCCGATAGCCGAGTACGTGGTGATGATGTGCCTTGCCATCGCGCGCCGGCTGCCGCAGCTCCTGGAGCTGCAGCGGGAGCGAACCTGGCAGCCACTGCGCGGTCGCGAGCTGGGCAGCGTGGCGGTGGGGATCGTGGGCTACGGCAGCATCGGTTCAGAGATCGCACGACTGCTCGCACCATTCGAGACCAAGATCGTGGCCACGCGCCGCCACCCAGACCGCGGGGCTGCCGAGCCAAACGTTGAGCTGCTGCGACTTGACCAGCTGGATGAGCTCCTGGCACGGAGTGACGTGGTCGTGGTTGCCGCCCCGCTGACCGAGGAGACGGCCGGCATGATCGGCGCGCCACAGCTGCGCGAGATGAAAGAGAGCGCCTGGCTGATCAACATCGCCCGCGGCCGGCTGCTGGACGAGCTGGCACTGCGTCGCGCGCTGGAGGCCGGCTGGATCGGTGGCGCCGTTCTCGACGTCTTCACCGATGAACCGCTCGCGCCGGACTCGCCGCTGTACGGCACCCCGAACCTGATCCTGACGCCGCATACAAGCTGGTCGAGCGATCAGGTGGTGGAGCGCTCGATCCGGCTCTTCGTCGAGAACCTGCGCCGCTTCGCCGAGGGGCAGCCGCTCGAGAACGTGGTCGACCTGGAGGCCGGGTACTAGCCGGTGCAGGTCACCATCGTGGGGCTGCCCGGATCGGGCAAGAGCACCGTCTTCAACGCGCTGACCGGAGCGCAGGCTGAGACCGGTGGATTCAGCGGTGGGAGAGCCGCACCGAACATCGGCGTCGTCAAGGTGCCCGATGAGCGCCTCGACCGCCTGGCGGAGCTGTTCAAGCCAAAGAAGACCACGCCGGCAGACGTGACCTACGTCGACGTCGCCATTCCGGCCGGTGCCGCGCGCGAGGGCACCATCCAGCCGGACGTGCTGGCCATGATCCGGAACGCGGACGCGCTGCTGCATGTGGCGCGGGCCTTCGAAGGCGGCAGCGCCGAGCGGCCCGCCGATCCGTGGCGAGATGTCGATGAGCTGGACCTGGAATTCGTGGTTGCCGATCTGACCGTGGTCGAGAAGCGGCTCGAGAAGCTGCGCACCTCCGGTCGCCACGGCTCACCCTCGGAGCGAGAGCAGAACGCGCTGGAAGAGGAGCTGCTGGATCGTCTGCTGCCCCACCTCTCAGAGGGCCTGCCGCTGCGCACCCTCGAACTGAGCAAGGATGACGAGCACCGCCTGCGCGGCTACCGCTTCCTGACCCAGAAGCCAGTGCTGGCGGTGCTGAACATCGACGAGGCTCAGCTTGGCAAGGCAGACGCTCTCGAGACGGTAGGTCGGACCCGATACGGCAAGCCACACGTCGACGTCGCGGCGCTGGCCGGCAAGATCGAAGCAGAGATCGCCCAGCTGCCGACCGATGATGCCGCGCTGTTCATGGAGGACCTTGGCATCGCGGAAGCGTCGCGCGGGCGCGTCATCCGGCTGACCTACAACCTGCTGGGCCTGTTCAGCTTCTTCACCGCCGGCGAGGACGAGTGCCGCGCCTGGACGCTGTCCATCGGCGACTCGGCGGTCGACGCGGCGGCAGCCATCCACTCCGACCTGGCACGCGGCTTCATTCGGGCGGAGGTGGTGACATACGAGGATCTGATGGCCTGCGGCAGCATGGCCGAGGCACGCAAGCGCGGCCTGCTGCGTACCGAGGGCAGGGTCTACCAGGTGCGGGATGGCGACGTGATCGAGGTGCTGTTCAATGTCGCGCGCTGAGTCGAGCCGGCGATCGCCTCAGGAGGTGCGGTCCATCTCCACGATCATGCTGCGGAACTCGTCGGACTGGTCGACCAGGAATGTGTCCTGGGGGCTGAGCCCCACGCTCATGCTGGCGGTCAGCTTCTCGTCCCCGATGTAGGTGAAGCCGTGGCTGCGCTCCAGCTCGCGGGCGATCGCCTCGACCAGCGTGTCGTCTTCGTACGTTTCGATGATGGCCGAACGCGCCTGGTCGACCAGCTGCGCAAAGGCCTCCGGGCTGTGCTGCTCCTCGCTCAGCAGCAACGCATCGGTCAGCAGGTCGGTGGCGCCCTCATGCAGCTCGTAGAAGAAGAGACGGCTCATCATCCCGATCATAGCCCCATGCTGACTGGCACGCCCCGCGCGGCTAGGCCACGCGAGACGCCCGCGCCGCGCGGCGGTCAGCGGAGGCGACCCAACGCCGCAAGCGCCGCACGCGCCGTTCGACACGGAGCCGTGTCTGGCCGATGGCGTCAAGGCTGCCGCCTCGTCCCAGCGCGAAGGCAAGGTCGAGGACTCGCGACGCGGCGGCGGCCGCCTCCAGGGCGCCGGACAGGTCGCTGCGGTGCCGTTCGCGGATGCGCGCCACCTCGATCCACGCTCCGGCCGCATCGACCGAGGCCCGCCGCGTGCCCAGTCGCCACAGCTCTTCGGCACGCTCGATCTCACCGGTCGCCAGCAGAAGTCGCGATGCGACGCGTCGCAGGGCGTTGGCCTCGGCAGGGTCGGCGGTGGTCGCCTGTGCGCTCTCGACCAACTCCAGGGCATCGTCGATGGCGCCCGCGCGAATAAGGTCGAGCGCCATACCGCGCGGATCGAGGACCCGTGCCTCGCGCCAGCCACCGGCCCGCAGCCGGCTCAGCTCAACCTCCAGGAGCGCCAGGCTGACGACGTCCTGGAGGTTGTGATCGAGCACCACCGCCAGGATGTCCGGCGAGCCACCGCGCAGGTAGCCGAAATAGCGCGCCGGCACCTCGCTGCCCGCGCAGTCCGAGGTCCGCCGCACCCCAAGCACGCCAGCCTCGACGTCCGCCAGCCGTGCCCCTCCCAGCGGCCTCCGGAAGAGGCGACGCGCCGTTGGCAGCAGGTCGTCGTGGACAGCCGGAATGCCTGCCTGCTCGCGGAACAGGCCGTGGAAGGTGAGGCGCGCGGCAAGCATCGGCACGTCGAAGGTCCGCCCGTTGTAGGTCACCAGCCGGTCAGCGCCTGCCAGGTCCGCTGCCAGTGCCCGGAGCAGGGGTCGCTCGAATGGATAGTCGGGCAGCAGGTACTGGCGGACGAGCATCGCGTCGCCATCCACGCGCGCGACTCCGGCCAGGAAGATGACCGTGCCGGCGCCGGTCGACAGTCCCGTCGTCTCGGTATCGAAATAGACACCGGGGGGGAGCGCGCCGACTGCGCGCGCTGCAGCGGCAGGCAGCGTAACGCGTCGTTCGACCACCAGCGCGGTCCCGTCATCCATGACCCTGGTATGGGCTCCGAACCAGCGTGCGAGGGTGTTGAGCCGATCATCGTGGACGGCCGCCGGTCGCGATACCGGCGCCCGGATCGCTGCCAGGCGATCGGCGAGCGTGCGGGAGGTCATGGATGGGTCGCGTCAGGCGGCAACGTCGGAAGCGGCTGACAGGCCTGCGAGCAGCTCGATCACGGTCTGCTTGCCGCGCGCTCCAACCTCGATGGCCGGACCCACGCAGGCGGGGCAGCCGTCCGTGCACGCGCACGACTCGACTGCTCCACGACACGCGCGGATGAGCTCCGCGGTGAGCGCAAAGAGGCGCTCCGTCAGCCCTACGCCACCGGGCACCGCGTCGTACAGGTAGAGCGTGGGCTGCCCGGTGAACGGCGCCTGGACCTGGGCCAGCACCCCGAGGTCGCGCGGGTCGCACATGAGCAGCAGCGCCGCGGTGGTCCGGGCGACACGGGCAAACCCGATCAGCGCCCCGTCCAGCGTGTCGCGGTCATAGCGGTTGACCACCTCGGCCGGCGGCACCAGCCAGCAGGCCGCGGTGTGCATCTCCTGTTCGGGGATGCTGATCGAGCCCCACCCCACGTTCTCGTGGGTGTGGAACTTGATCTTCTTGAACATGGTCACCCTCCAGGCGACCATTACCTCCCCACGCTGCCGCTTGCCGGCGGGGAGCTCATCGGCCTCGTCGAAGACTTCGAGGACCTTGAGGGTGATGCCCAGGTCGGCATCGGTGTAGTAGTCCACGTCGGTGCGGGTCACATACGCCTTGCGCTCGTCCCAGTCGAGCCGGTCGACGTGGTGCTGTACGCCTTCGTGGATGTAGATCGCCTTCTCGTGGACCAGGAGTGGTGCAGCGAACAGGTCGACCTCGCCGAGGACGCGATGACGGTCACCGGTGGTATCCACGATGACCACGTTCTCAGGAGCGCCGCTGCGCAGGCTGAACGTGCTGGCCGGGAAATTCTCGTGGCTCCAGTAGTACCGATCGTCGTCGGCGTGCCGGAGGTAGCCGTCCTCCTCGAGAATGTCGAGGAGGGTCGGCGTCTCGTCGATCCCGAACCGTTCCGTGGCGGGCACCGGCAGCTCAAATGAGGCGGCGCGCAGGTGATTGATGAGCACGTGGAGGTTGTCGGGGTTGACAAGCCCGTGCTCGGGTGAGCTGTCGAAGACGTACTCGGGGTGCGCCGCCAGAAACTGGTCGATGGGCGCCGACGAGCAGACGAGCGCGGCCAGGCTCGTGCCGGCCCGCCGGCCGGCGCGTCCCATCTGCTGCCAGGTCGAGGCGATGGTGCCCGGGTAGCCGACGCTGATCGCCGCGTCCAGGCTACCGATATCGATCCCCAGCTCCAGGGCGTTGGTGGCGACGACGCCGCGCACGCGGCCGTCGCGCAGGCCGGCCTCGATCTCGTGGCGCTCGTTGGGAAGGTAGCCGCCCCGATAGCCGCGAATGGTGTGGGGATGGCCGGGTGGCGGAGCGAACGTCTCCCGCAGATAGCTGGTCAGGACCTCGACCGCGGTGCGTGAACGCGCGAAGGCGATGGTCTGCACGCCTCCGCCAATGAGCCGCTCGGCCAGGTGCTGTCCCGTCAGCAGCGCAGAGCCGCGAATGCCCAGGTTCGGATTCGCCACCGGCGGATTGACGATGAGGATGTGCTTGCGCCCACGGGGCGCGCCACTCTCGTCGATGACCTCGACCGGGGCCTCCAGCAGTCGCTCGGCCAGCTCGCCGGGATTTGCGATGGTGGCGCTGGCGCAGATGAAGACCGGATCGGCGCCATAGTGGCGGCAGACCCGTCGCAGGCGGCGGATGACGTTGGCAACGTGGCTGCCGAAGAGGCCGCGGTAGGTATGCAGCTCGTCGATGACCACGAACTGCAGGTTCTCGAAGAGCTTGAACCACTTCGTGTGGTGCGGAAGGATCGCCGAATGGAGCATGTCCGGGTTAGTGATCGCCACCTGCCCGGCGCTGCGCACCACGCTGCGAATGGCGGCTGGCGTGTCGCCGTCGTAGGTATGCGTCTTGAGCGCGATCTGGGCCGCGTCCGCCAGGGCTCGCAGCTCCACCAGCTGATCGGCCGCCAACGCCTTGGTGGGGAAGAGGTAGAGGGCGCGTGCCGCCTCGTCGCGAGCGACGGCATCGATGACCGGCAGGTTGTAGCAGAGCGTCTTTCCGGATGCGGTGGGGGTGACGACGCAGATGTTGCGACCCGCGCGCACCGCCTCCACAGCCTGGGCCTGGTGCGTGTACAGCGCCTCGACGCCCCGACCGCGAAGGGCAGCCACGAGCCGGGGATCGAGGCCCTCGGGCCATGGTGCGTAGCGGGGCGGTTGCGGCTCGAGCACCTTGTGCGCGGCGATGAGCCTGCCCAGGGCGGGGTCGCCCAGGAAGCCGGTGATCGCGTCGTCAACGGTGCTGGGGCGATCGAGGAGCATGATGGCCTGCCCTCAGGTGCTACAGATTAGAACGGACGTTCGAGAACGGTAGCACGCGCGTTCGGTTTGTCGTCCGCCGATGTGGACAACCCGCGTCCAAATCGATTGCGCGGTGGAAAACCCGGCCGGTAGACTCAGGCGCAGATGACCGGCATCGACCTCTCGGCCCCGCGGCCGGCGCCAAGGCGCCGGCGCTCGCGCTACACGCTTCCTGCGTCGCGCGGCAGCATCGCGTGGCTGGCCGTGCTGCTGCTGGTCGGGGCCTTCGTGACCTTCCAGGTGGGGCGCCAGGTCTACGCCAGCTGGTCGATCGGCCAGGAGGCCGATCGGGTCAGGGCGGAGATCGCGGCCCTGGCGGAGCAGAACGCCCAGATGCAGCGTGAGCTGCAGTATCTCCAGTCGGATGCCTTCGTTTCGACCGAGGCGCGCAAGCTGCTGAACCTGGGCTACCCGAACGAGCGGGTGCTGATCATTCCGCCGGGAGCGGAGGCGGAGCTGCCAGCGGCGCTCAAGGAGAAGCAGGAGCCACCGCAGCCACTGCTGCAGCAGTGGCTGGAACTGTTTTTCGGGAGTTGATCGCACGGCGCGGGTTTAGGCCGCCGGCGTGACACCTTGCGTGTCGCGGTCGCTTTCATCCACCGCAGCGGATGTACGGTACGCACCTATGCAGGTGCCTCAATTCGGAATCTTCGCGCAGGGCACGATCGCGCACGAATTCATCGAGTTCGACCTGCGACAAGATATCGACATGACGCTTGCCACCGCGGCACTCAGCCGCCTGCGCGCGCCAGCTGTGGCCGCGGGTGGTGTCAACCTGGTGATCGGCTTCGGCAGCGACCTGTGGCGCGCCGTCGCGCCGGACGAAGCACCGGAGGGCCTTCGCCCGTTCACGCCGATCAGCCGGCTTGGCGGGCACCATGCGCCGGCCACGCAGCACGATTTCTGGCTATGGATCAGTAGCAGCTCACGAGGCGTCGTGTTCGAGCATGCGCGCGCGGCGGTCCTTGCGTTGGCTGATGTTGCGGTGGTCGCGACCGATCAGCCCGCCTTCGTCCACCGCGACTCCCGCGATTTGATCGGGTTCATCGACGGCACCGCGAACCCCATGACCCACGAGGCGCCAACAGTCGCGCTGGTTCCCGAGGGTCAGCCCGGGGCCGCCGGCAGCCATGTGCTGGTCATGCGCTGGGTGCACGATCTCGACGCCTTCGAGCGACTGCCGGTGGCCGAGCAGGAGCGAGTGGTGGGGCGCACCAAGGCCAGGAGCATCGAGCTGGCCGATGACGTGAAGCCGGGCGACGCGCACATCGCCCGCGTGGAGATCGAGGACGAGGCCGGCGCGGAACTCCCCATCTTCCGGCGCAGCGTGCCGTATGGGACCGTCAGCGAGCACGGGCTCTATTTCGTCGCCTTCTCGGCAGATCGGGCCCGTTTCGACCGCATGCTGGCGCGCATATTCGGGCTCGAGGACGGCATCCATGACCGCCTGACCGATTTCTCGCGGCCGGTCACCGGCTCGTACTACTTCGCGCCGTCATTGACCCTGCTTGCCGAGCTGGCGGAGCGCTGGGGCTCATCGGTCGAGGCCTAAGCATCGGCTCGCCGATCGGACGGTGGAACTATTCTCGCGCGAAGAAGATGAATTGCTGGTAGCCACCCAGCTCCTCTGAGAAGGTGCTCATATCGGTCCAGGCGGCATTGGCAACGCCATCGCTGCCGTAGCTGAGGCCGATGTAATCACCATGGAATGTCGCGCACTTCTCGCAACCCTCCACGTGTGCCTGGAAGAACACCGAGTTGGTTGGATTGGACGGTGCAACGCTGACCGTCGTCTTCACCAGCGAGCCCGGAGTCCCCTCGGCCAGGGCGGTCGTGTAGAGAGCGCCGTTCGATGCGCCTCGATCGTGGTACAGGATCCCAATCGTTCCGTTCGTCGGATCCACGTCGACCCACGGGAACCACTGGTCCCCGTCTCCGGAGTCGACCGCGCTCGGATCGCTCCATGTGCCTCCGCCATCGGACGAGACCATGAGGAACACGTCGATGTTTGTGACGGGGTCATCGGAGTCGTGGACGCCGTTGCGGTTGTCGCTGAAGACCAGATAGAGCGTCCCGTCAAGAGGACTGGCCACGATGTTGCCGACCGACCACACGCGCACCTGGTAGCCGCTCAGGGTCTGGCGCTCGTTGACGTTCAGCGGATAGTCCCGGCTGCCGTCTTCCAACCCGACGATGAAGGTCGGGCTCGACCACGTTTCGCCGCCATCGGTCGAGCTCACCATGAGGTACTGGTCCTCGGCTGACTCTCCCGCCTCCTGGAGCGCTGGGTTCTGCTCGTTGACGAAGGCGACATGCAGGGTCCCGTCCGCGGCGATGGTCCCCACCGCGCCCTGGTCCTGGTCGCACTGCGCCGCAGGGCCATCGTTCTGCAAGCCGCAGAGCCCGGCGTTTGACCCGGAAATCTCCTGTGGCGCCGACCAGTGGAAGCCACCGTCATCACTGTGTGCTTCGAAGATCGGGGACTCGATGTAGTCACCGTAGCGGGACAGGAACTTGGCCCACGTGAGATAGGTGCGCCCGTAATGTGGCGATCCGGGGTAGTTGTCGGTGACGATCCACTCCTTGTCGCTGAACAGCTGGCTCTTGCTGAAGTCACACCCGATACCGTCGTCGACGATTACCGGCTTCAGCCACGTCAGGCCGCCATCGCGCGACGGTGAGACGACCAGATCGCCGTCGCATGCCTGCGACCCCGCCGCATGCTGGACCGAATAGCTGAGCGAGGCATGGATCGCCGTTCCGTGCTTCGTATCGAACACCGTGACGGGGTCGCTCCCGATCTTGAGTGGCTTCTCGATCGACATATTCCCGGTCGACCACGAGGCCCCCCCATCCACGGTTGTGTAGTACTGGTCGCAGCAGGAGCCATAATCGTTCGAGCTGGCGATGATGTTCCGCGGGTCTACCGGATTGGCCTCGACATCTGGCTCGTTATTCGGGAACGGGTCGTCGCAGTCGAGGTTCGTGTTCGCACCGCCGCTAACTACCGTGCACTCGAAGGCACCGTGCGGGCCATGCTGCTTGTCGAAGCCAGCCACGTCCGTTGCAACGGACCGCTTGTTGCCCATGCCGGCTTCCGGGAGCCTCGGCCGCGCAGCGACATTCGTCGCCAGGACCAGCGAAGTGACGATCGCGATCAATACGACGAGCCGATGTCGCTTCATGTCATGTGCTCCTTGTTGGCGGGTGATGGGGCAAGCGGCTGGTGGGGCCTGCGGGCTGAAATAAGCAGCTGCTGATATGCGCTTAGGTAGGTTTAGGGGAAGTCAGGGCGGTTTGTCGAGTCGCAAGCCTCATCCCCGGTGCACGACTGCACCAGCATTCGGTGGGATGTTCTGGTTCAGCCGGAACAGGTTGGCAGGGTCGTATCGCTGCTTGATGGCGACCAGCCTGTCCCAGGTCGCGCCCGGATAGGCCGCCCGCACGCGCGCCTGGCCCTCGTCCATCAGGAAGTTGACGTAGGCGCCGTCGTCGCCCTGGTGAAGGGCCGCCGCGAAGCCATCGGCCCACACAGCGCGGCGCGCGCGGTCCTCGGCTGTACCGTCGTAGAAGTTGACGACCACCGCCAGGATGCGGCTGGCGCGGTGTGCGAAGGCCGTCGCCGCGACCGGCACGCGGGCCATCGCTCCGCCCAGGACACGCAGCTGTGCGGCACGCAGCGACGCGTCCGACGCCTCCAGGTAGTCGAGGATCGTCTTCGCCTCCTTCTGACCGATGTGATCGAGGAACATCGTTCGCTGCACGGGGGTCGGGCGGTAGGCGGGATCCTCGGGCGGATAGATCTCCGGGTATGGCATGGGGCGAACCATGTCGACGATCGGCGTGGCCAGCGCACGGAACGGTGCGACTGCACGCTCGCTCGCCTCGGGGTCGCCGAGATGCAGGATGAAGGCGAACACGACGAGCTTGCCGCGCTGCTCGGCTGGCAGGAGCGGCATGGGCGGGGCCGGCATGATGTTGGCGATGGCGGACAGCTCGTCCGGTGCCGCGTCGGCGGCCGACATGAAGCCCTCGATCGTTTCGGCTGTGGCCGGCAGCACGAGCAGCCCGCCCGTGAGCTGGCGCACGTCCTGTAGCTGGTATTGGAAGCGCGTGGCGATGCCGAAGTTGCCGCCACCGCCTCTGATCGCCCAGTACAGGTCCGGCTCGTGGTCGGCGTCAACGTGGCGGAGCTCGCCATCCGCGGTGACGATCTCGGCCGCCAGCAGTGAGTCGATCGTCAGCCCATGCTTGCGGACCATATAGCCGACCCCGCCGCCGAGGGTGATGCCACTGATTCCGACGGACCCGGTGTCGCCGAACCCCACCGCCAGCCCGTGCTCGTCAGTTGCTGCGCAGAGCTCGAGCGCGCTGAGCCCGGCATCCGCCCAGACGGTCCGAGCCCGTGCGTCGATGTCGACCTTCGTCATATCCCGCACGTCCAGGACCAGCCCACCGTTCGACGTGCCCTGGCCGGCGTTGCTGTGCCCGCCGCAGCGTACGGCCAGCTCAACTCCGGTCTCGCGCGCGAACCCGATGACGCGGGCCACGTCGGAGGCATTCGCCACCCGCGCGATCGCAGCGGGTCGACGATCGACATCGCCCAGGAAGACCTGACGCATCGCGTCGTAGTCCTCATCGGCGCGGGTCATGACCCGGCCTGCAATCGATGATGCGAGGTCGGCGAAGGACAGGTCGGATGTCAATGGCGAGGTCATGGAGCAAGTCCTTCCTTTGCGTTGGGCGACTCGACATTCCCGGCACCCTCGTTCGCAAATGCTACGGTGATCAAGCCAGTCGGTGCACAGGCACGGCCGATGCGGACGCCGCCCTTGGCCTCCGGGACAGTCGATGGGTAACAGTGGGACCCGGCATCTGCCGGGTCCCACCGCTCTCCGCGTCTGCCGCAGTGCGTCAATACCGAGATGTTCTTGGCCGATTGAGCGGCAGCCCCGTCTCACCCACGAAGACCTTGAAGATCTTCCACGCGTCGGGGTTATCGCCGGGCTCGAGGTCGCCGTTCGTCACCAGCAGCGAATTTCCCATGAAGGCGAGCCCCCACGGCGAGTGGAACAGGGGACTCGAGATGCGTCGGATCTCGTTTCCGTCTGGATCCAGGACCGCGATCTGGTTCGGACCGAGCAGGCTGACGTAGAGGTTCCCTGACTTGGAGAACGCGAGTCCGGTCGCCTGGGGCGGCGCCAGTGTCGGGTCGAAGGGGAACCGATGCACCAGCTCCAGGTCGGAAGCGGTCGGATGATCGACGAGCCGAACCCGGTAGATGACCGCCTCAAGCGGGAACTCCAACGACACCGTGATCGAGAAGTAGAGCCACTCGCCCGTTGGGTCAATGCGGCCTCCCAGCGGTCCACCGGCGAAGTCGAAGAAGCCCTTCAGTCGTGGATCCGTGAACCAGATCGACGGCACACCTGACGGCGTCACGCGCCAGATGCGTGGCTTGTCATCGGGCACGTAGAGGTTCCCGGCAGTATCGAAGACGAGATCGTTCCACATCGCAGCCATCCAGCCGCCATCGCCCAGCGGCGATGGGACCTGGGCAAACACCTCGGGCGCGGCGGGGTGCTGGCTGAGGTCGAGGCGCAGGATGCGGCCGTTCATGTCGGCCACATACAGCTTGTGGCTTGGCTTCGGATTGCCATCAAGGGCCAAGCCGAAAAGGCCCATGTCCGAGTTCTCCGCCGTGTCGATTGTCGTGGCGCTGATCAGACTGCCGTCCTCGCGGTAGGTGAAGACGCGCTCGTCGTCAGAGTTGAGGTGTGGCGCGAAGAAGTCACCCGCACTGGTGGAGACGTAGACGCGCCCATCTCCGACGGCGATGCCGAACGGATGACCGGGTGCGGGGGCGCTGGCAAATACGCTGACGTCGCCGAAGTGCGGACCACCGCCGTTGTTGCTCGCAAGCGCTGGGCTCATGCCCGGCGCGAGCGCAATCGCGGCCACGGCCGCAACGATCTGGACGACTCGAGGAAATCGCTGCGAGGGAATGTGCCGGCTCATCTGCATGTCCTCCTGATGGGACGAGTCCGGCCATTTCCGTCTCGCCGCTTGTGTCATGACGACGATCGGATCCCTATGGGAATCGACACATTTCCTGCGGCCTCCGGACCGAAACGGCAGCCTGATAATCTGGCCTCAATGGACAGTCAGCCGCCGACGATATCGCTACGGGAATGGTCGGATGAGGACCTGCCGCTCCTGCACCAGACGATGGGCGACGCGGCGATGACCGAGCACCTGGGTGGCCCGGAGGGCGCCGAACAGCTCGCGGCGCGGCACGAGCGCTACCTCGCCGTGGCCGGCTCTGGCAAGGGTCACATGCTGGTGATCGTGATCTCCACCGCATCGGCTCCGGTCGGCACGGTCGGCTATTGGGAGAAGGACTGGCAAGATGAGCTGGTGTGGGAAATCGGCTGGGCGGTGATTCCCGCCTACCAGCGCCAGGGGATCGCGGCACGCGCCACCGCGTTCGCCATCGAGCGGGCGCGGGCGGAGGAGAGACATCGGTTCATCCATGCCTTCCCATCGGTCACCAATCCGCCGTCGAATGCGATCTGCCGCAAGCTTGGCTTCACCCTGATCGGGGAATGCGACTTCGAATACCCCGTCGGCAATCTGCTGCGCTGCAACGACTGGCGGTTGGACCCGGGGGCCTGAAGGCACAAAACACGGCGCTAGGTCGGCTGAGAGCCCACGGATGGTAGGTTGACGCCTGATTCGAAGGTGGCCGACCGCGGCAATGAAGGGAGATCTCATGTCCAGGACCAGCGTGATCCGCTACCGAACAAGACCCGACGCGGCCGAGGAGAACGTGCGGTTGGTGAAGGCTGTCTACGCCGCTCTGGCAGAGGAGAGGCCACGCGACCTCGAGTACACGACGTATCGCCTCGATGATGGCGTCACATTCGTGCACATCGCGCGGCTTCCCGATACCGACAATCCCCTGGCTGCCCTCCCCGCGTTCGCCGAATTCCAGCGCGAAATCGCGGAGCGGTGCGTCGAGCAGCCGATGCCGAGTGGTGCGACCGTCGTGGGTTCCTACACAGACAGGTCCTGACCCGCGGTCGCGGCCGCTGGACCAGGAACCCGATTTCGGCCACGCTACCTCAGCCCGGAGTGTCTCAGCGCAGCCGGGACTCAGGCTCAATCCGCGCCGGCAATCGTCCGATCGAGGGCCTTCGCGTACTGCTCCTCGCTGAGCGCGCCCTCATCGCGCAGAGCTCGAAGCTTCGCGATCTCATCAGCCATGAACAGGGCGCGTGCCGGCGGGCTTGACGCTGGAGGACTCCCCTCTTGGAGACTTGCTTCGATCCCAGCGAGCACCCGCTCCTCGATCAACTGACTCGTCCGACCGGCGACGGGCGACATGTGCTCCACGGTGCTGCGGACCCAGTCGGGCATTTTGGCCAGGGCCCCGGCCGGGAGATTGAGGTCAGTCTTCGGAGGGGGAGCCACCGGTTCGGAAACCGGGACATCCGCGATGTTGAGTTCGTGGAGCGGCTCTGGCTGGTCGATGTCCTTCAGCCGCTGATCGCCCAACGAATGGATCGTGACGCCCTGCGGCAGATCCCCGGCCGCGATCGCCCGCGTCGTGTCTGACAGCAGCACCTGGCCGCCGCGGCCGACCGCGGCAATCCGTGATGCGCGAACGACGTCCAGGCCCGTGTAGCCCTCATCGCCAATGGCAGGCTCGCCGGTATGCAGGCCAAGTCGCATGCGGACCGCTACGCCCTGCGGCCAGGCCTGGTCCTTGTGCGCCCGCTGCACGGCGACCGCGGCCGCCACGGCCTCACGTGCACGGTGGAAGGAGTAGAAGAAGGCGTCGCCCTGAGTATCGATTTCCTGGCCGTGGTAGAGGCCGAACGTCTCGCGCACAAGGCTCCGGTGCGTTGCCAGCAGCTCTGCGTACTCGGCGTCGCCCAGCTGCTTTAGCAGGCTGGTGCTTCCTTCGATGTCGCTGAAAAGGAACGTCACCGTGCCAGATGGGAGGTTCGGCATGTCGTGTCGATTCTGCCACCCGCCCGCCTCGGCCTGCTGGCGGACTCCAGAATGCGACCACATCTCGCAACCAGACGGCGTTGCGCGTGGCAGTCGACGCTGATGCGACTCGTTCTCGACAAAGAAGCCGATGGCCCAGTATGATTTCGCCGTCATGGAACCGAACTCCATCGTCCAGGCTCTCGACGTCGCTGGCTATCGCCTTACCCGTCCCCGGCGGGCCGTGGCCGCCCTCATCGCTGAGCACGACGGGCACTTCACAGCGTCCGAGCTTGAAGCTGTCGCGCGGTCGCGCCGGCTGGGGATCAGCAGGGCCACGCTCTTTCGCGCCCTGGACCTGCTGACGGAGCTGCAGGTAGTCGAACGGCTCGATCTGCCGAGTGGCGAGCACGCGTACGTGCCCTGCGCGGCCGCTCACCACCACCACGTCATCTGCTCGCGCTGTGGGCGCGCCACCGAGGTCGAAGACTGTGGCGTCGCGGAGGCGGTCCTCGAGATTGGCCGACGCAGCGGATATCGGATCGAATCACATCGGCTGGAGCTGTTCGGGCTCTGTCGACACTGCCAGGCAAAAACCACGCCCCACGCCTGATCAGGGGGCTTCCACCGTAGGTTCAAGGAGCCAGACGTGTGCGGGATTCAGTGAGACTCAGTCGCAACCGGTGGAGTAGTGGAGCTCCGGTCGTCCTCGTGATCCTTGTCCTGGCTGCTTGTGCGGGACTGGGAGGCGATTCACCGGCCGGTCCCGACGCCGATGCGCTCACGGTCGTGGCGACGACCACGGTGTTCGCTGATATCGTTGAAAACGTCGGCGGCAGTCGTGTGGCCGTGACATCGATCATCCCCAGTGGTGTCGGTCCCGAGGACTATGAGCCAAAGCCCGACGACGCACGAAAGCTCGCCGATGCGCAGCTGGTCGTATCCAATGGCGTGGGCCTCGATAACTTCCTCGATCGGCTCATCGCTTCAGCGGGTGAATCACCGCCGCGGCTCGTCCTCGGCGACGGAATCCCAACGTTGAGCGTCGACGGCGATGAGAACCCCCACTTCTGGCTCGATCCGATGCTCGTCAAGCAGTACTACCTGCCAGCAATTGCGGACGAGCTGACCGCCCTTGATCCAGCCGGCGAAGCCACCTACGCGGCCAACGCTGCGGCGTACGGCGCGAAGATCGACACGCTTGATGCCAAGCTCAACGACAGGGTCGCGGAGATCCCTCCCGCCAATCGCAAGCTCGTGACCTTCCACGATGCTTTCCCGTACTTCGCACGGCACTACGGATTCGATCTGATCGGCGTCATCCTCGCGAACGTGGGCCAGGAGCCGACGGGATCGGAGCTGGCGGCGCTGGTCCAGGAGGTGCGGGCGGCGGGCGTCAAAGCGGTGTTCAGCGAGGCGCAGTTCAGCCCGGAGCTGTCGCAGACGCTCGCCGACGAGGCCGGCATCACGACCGTAGTGACGACCCTCTACACCGACGCCCTGGGTCCACCGCCGGCGGACACCTATCTTGGTCTGATGCGATGGAACGTCGACCAGATCGTGGCGGCGCTGAAATGAGCAAGGCGAGTCGCAGCGGAGGGCAGGCAGCAATCGTCGCCGACGTGCACAGACCATTCGCCGATGCCGATGCAGACGCCGACGCCGGCGCCGCGGTGACCGTCGACCACGTCACGGTCGGCTACGGCAAGCGGCCCGCGCTGTCCGACGTCACGCTCACGATCCGGGCCGGCTCGCTGCTGGCCGTGATCGGCCCAAACGGGGCTGGCAAGAGCACGCTTCTCAAGCTGATCGGGGGGCTGATACGACCATGGTCGGGCCACCTCACGGTGCTCGGCGGAGCGCCGGGCTCGGAGGCCCGCAGGGTTGCCTACCTGCCCCAGGCCGAGGCAGTCGATTGGGAGTTTCCCGTCTCCGTCGGCGAGGTGGTGATGATGGGCCGCTACGCGCGGCTGGGCTTTGTTCACTCGCCCGGTCGCGATGATCACCGACGCGTTGGGGAGGCGCTCGAGGCGGTCGGCATGGCCGACGCGGCCAGTCGCCAGATCGGGGCGCTGTCCGGCGGTCAGCGGCGACGCGTGTTCCTTGCGCGGGCGCTCGCTGCTGAGCCGGAGCTGTACCTGCTCGATGAGCCGGTGACCGGCGTCGATGCCCGCACACAGGAGGACCTGATGGATGTCCTCGAAGCTGAGGCACGGGCGGGGAAGACGGTGATCGCGACCACGCACGACCTGATCTGTGCCGCCCAGCGCTTCCACCAGGCGGCCTTCCTGAACGGTCGGCTGGTGGCCCAGGGCTCGGCCAACATGGTGCTCGATCAGCGGCTGTTGTCCGAGACCTACGGAGGGCACGTCCTGATTCTGCCCGGCGACGGTGGCCGGCTGGTGATTGACGACGCGCATCATCATGACCAGCCGCCGGCCGGCGAACCGCACTTCCACGATGAGTCGCGCTGATGGACCTGATCGGATTTTTCGGGGATCCGCTCGCGTATGGATTCATGCAGCGCGGGCTGGTGGCCGCCCTCATCATCGGCGTGGTGTGCGCCGTGATGGGCACCTTCGTGGTGCTGAAGGGTCTGGCCTTCATCGGCGACGCTGTCAGCCACGCCGCGTTTCCGGGCCTGGTCATTGCCTACATGCTCGGCCTCCCGCTGTACCTCGGCGGAGCGGTGGCGGCGGTGGGGACCTCGCTCGCGATCGGGCTGGTGGCGCGCCGTGGCAGGCTGCGATTCGACACGGCAGTCGGCGTCCTGTTCGCGGGCACCTTCGCCTTCGGTGTGCTCCTCTTCAGCACGATCAAGGGCTATGTCGCTGACCTGCTCGGCTATCTGCTCGGCAATGTGCTTGGCATCGGTATCGGCGACCTGATCCAGGTCGCGGTCCTGGGTGCGATCGTGCTGATCATCGTGCTCGCCATCCGCAAGGAGCTTCTGTTCGCCACCTTCGACCCGCTGGGGGCTGCTGCGTCCGGCCTGCCGGTCGCCCGTCTCGAATACCTCCTGCTAGCGCTCCTGGGCGTCACCATCGTGGTCAGCATTCAGGCGGTCGGGATCATCATGGTGGTCGCCATGCTGGTCACACCCGCCGCCACCGCCCAGCTCGTGGTGGTTCGCTTCGGCGGGATGATGAGCCTGGCCGTCGCGCTGGCCGCCGTCTCGGCGGTCACGGGCCTCTACCTCAGCTTCTACCTCAACCTGGCATCCGGCGCCTCGATCGTCCTGGTTGAGACGTTCTTCTTCGCGATCGCACTGATCGGCGGCCCGAAGACCGGCCTCCTGTCGCGGGCTGGACCAGCTCCGGCGGTCGACTAGCGACGCACGGCCATTCGAAAAGCGAGAGGACTGATGGACGTACTGCTTATCTTCTTCAGGATCATTCATGTCGGGTCGGCGATGATCTGGTTTGGGGGCACCATAGTGTCCGCCTTCTTCCTGCAGCCAACCGTCCAGGCGCTCGGTGCCGCCGGGCAGCCCTTCATGGAGCAGCTCATGAACCGACGCAAGATGGGCGTCATGTTTCCCATCGTGGCGGCACTCACCGTCCTGAGCGGAGCGGCGCTGTACTGGCGCGATTCCAACGGCCTGCAGCTGACCTGGATCACTTCCCCGACCGGCTTGGCCTTCACGCTGGGTGGGTTAGCCGCGATCGCTGCCTTCGTGGGCGGTGGCATCCTGGTCGGTCCCAGCATCGCGGAGCAGGTCGCCGTCAAAGGCGAGATGGCTGCGAATGACGGTGTGGCAACCGATGCGCAGCGAGAGCGCCTGGACCGAGCCGATCGCCGCCTGAAGCTGGCAGGTCAGATCGACCTGCCGCTGCTTCTCTTTGCTGGGCTGACCATGGCGGTGGCGCGGTACCTGTAAGCGTCCCCGCGCGAGAGTGATTGCCTCGGATCTCTCCATGATCCAATCTACAGGCTCATAGACCTTCACAGGGGACAGCGAAGCGTGGCCCAATACCCGATCGAGCTCATCCTGGTCCGGCAGCTTGCCGGTGGGCTGGCCGTCCCGACCTTCGTGGTCGATGCGGCGGGCGATCTCGTCTTTGTCAACGA
>JBDUEE010000039.1:0-6528 GCA_040002615.1 Chloroflexota bacterium
GTCCTGACCTGGCCGCACCTGCTCCGCGCCGAGTTCCTGATGGCGATGCTGATCAGCGCTCTGCTGGTGCTGACCGCCTTCTTCATCCAGGCTCCGCTGGAGGAGATGGCCAACGCCGGCGCCACCCCTCACGTGGCCAAGGCGCCGTGGTACTTCCTGGGGCTGCAGGAGCTGCTGTCGTACTTCAACGCCACGGTGGTGGGCGTGCTGTTCCCACCTCTCTACTTCATTGGCCTGATGGTGATCGCCTACATCGATCGCTCGCCGTACAAGGCGGCCCGTGACCGCAAGCTTGCCTGGGTCTTCTTCATGTGCCTGATGGTCGGTGGGCTGATCGTGACCTTCATCGGCTCCTTCTTCCGCGGGCCCGGCTGGAACTGGGTCTGGCCGTGGGACGGGATCTTCTTCACGCTATGAGCCTGCAGCCGAGCTATGGAGAGGTCCACGGCCCGCCGATCGGCGAGATCAGCCGTCGCACCTTCATGCGCCGCGTGCTGGGTGTGGGCGTCGGCATTCTGTCGATCGAGTTCCTTGCCGGCACGGCCGCGTTCCTATGGCCGAATATCCGGACCGGGCTGGGCGGGCAGCTGTCAATCGGCAGCGCCGCCGATGTCGCCGCGCAGCAGCCGGACTGGGTCACGGGCCTGCCGTACCCCTTCCAGAAGGCGCGAGTCTTCTTCGTCAACGTGCCGGCCGGCGAGTCGCTGGTCGACACCCCGGATAATCCGAAGTCGGTGCCGGATCCGGGTGACAAGGTCCTGGCGCTGTACCGCAAGTGCCCGCACCTCGGCTGCCAGATCCCGCAGCTGTGCGACCTCAGCCACTGGTTCGAGTGCCTGTGCCACGGCTCGAAGTACACGATCCTGGGCGAAAAGCGGGACGGCCCGGCGCCCCGTGGCATGGACCGTTTCAACGTCTTGATCCAGGACGGGGTGTATGTGATTGATACCTCCGAGCTGGTTGACGGCCCGCCGATCGGCACCGACACCTTCGACGACCGCTTGCCGACTGACATGCAGCACTGCACCGGCTGAGCGATGCGTGCCAAAACCCTGGGTGTCTTCCTCATCACCGCGCTTGCCTTCTTCACAGCGCTGTACTGGGTGACCGACACGTCCCGGCGGGAAGACCGCTACGACGAGGTGCAGACGGGCCTGATCTCATATGGCGAGGAGCTGTTCGGGCCTCCCACGCCCGATGTGGCCGTGACCGCCAATTGCGCGCAATGCCACGGCGCCGATGGCACCGGCGGCGAGGTGGGCAATACCGGCCGCATGGCGCCGAACCTGCACAGCCCCAGCATCGCCCAAAAGCTCAAGGTCAACGACCAGTACGTGAACCTGGTGATCCGCTTTGGCGGCGTGGTGGTGTCGGGCAATGTCGAGTCGCCGATGCCCGCCTGGAGCACCGAGGCCGGCGGTCCACTCACCGTGCAGCAGGTCGACGCATTGACCGCATTGGTAACCAGCTGGGCCGATGAGGCTGCCACGCAGTCGCCGCAGGAAGTGGCCAACACGGTCGAGGCCGGCCAGGAGGTCTACCAGACCTCCGACTGCCAGGGTTGCCACGGCGCGGACCTGGCCGGGGTTGGTGACTTCCCGAATATCCAGAACATCGGCAACGCGCCGGTCACCGACCTGCCCACCCCGATCAGCCAGCTCGACAAGCTGAAGGCCGACTACAAGGACGATCCGCGCAAGATGCTGGAGCTGTGGGTTCGGGATTCGGCGGCCAATTACAACGACGGCGATCCCACGGGCATGCCCGCCCACCCGGAGGCCCAGCTGAGCAACAGTGCGTTGAAGGCACTGATCACGTTCCTGCTGGACCAAAAGCAGTGAGCCGGCCATGACCACCGCCTACCTGCCCCCAGCGCGCCGCGGAGGCCTGATGCGCGTGGCACGGACCATCGACGACTTCATGAGCTGGATGCTCTACGGCCAGGAGACCTGGCTGGTTGCAGTGCTGAAAGGCGTGCCCCTCTTCCTGTTCGTGTATTTCCTGATGTTCTACATCCCGAACTACGTGTATTACGCCGTCACGCTCTACATCCCGTTCCTGAAGCTGAGCAAGGACGTGGGGTTCCTGATTGCCAACCTGGTGGGCGGCGGCAACTTCACCCTCCTCATCGTGCTTGCGGTCTGGACCCAGGCTGCCCGCGGGCGGCACGGCTTCTTCTGGTCGCTGATTCGCTACCTGGACTTCCTGCAGCTGCTGCTGACCGTCCTGGTGTTGATCCCGTTCATGGTGTTCAACCTGGGTGGCGGGTCGCTGATCCCCACCGCGTTCCCGCTCCAGGCGTTCGTGCTGGGCGCCATCGCGGTCGTCCTGGGCGCGATGACCATGGTCTATCTCTGGTTCGAGTACCTGCGCGTCGCGCGCAGGGAGGCGGAGCTCGCCGCCGCCACCAGCGCAGCGCTCCAGTCGCGGACCTAGCTGCAAGTCCGCATCGCCCGCTCGCTCGTCGTCCATCTGGCCGTTTCGTCGGTCGTGCTGGCACTGGCCGTCGGCCTGACGATGGTGGAGCTGGGGTCGCCGTGCCCGCCGGGCGGCCCGCTCTCGTTCGGCTCGTGCGCAGCGGTGCGGCCACTCGCCATCGGTGTGCTGCTGCTGGCGGCCGCCCTGTACGTGGTGGGCCTGAGCGGCGTCCTGGCCTGGACGACCGGCCTTCAACGGCGCGGGGTGGCCGACGCCCGCGCGGCTCGCGACTGGTACCTGTTGGCTGCCGGCACTGGGCTGGTGGTGGCGCCCCTGCTCGCGTTCACGATCGTTTCGGCCCTCCGCTAGCATTCACGACATGACGCTGGACAACCCGCGCGCGGTGGTCGACCGGCTCCGCGGAGTCGGCCGCATTGCCGGAGAGCGGCTGGAGGTCACCGACCCCTCACGGTTACGTGAAGAGCTGCTCGACGAGCTGGCGTTCGAGGCAGTCTTCAACAAGGACGAGGGGTTGCGCGAGGCCTGCCGCTGGGTGATCTGGTCCGCCAGCCAGGCGCTGGGCTGCGGTTCGTCGAGCATTCACGACCTGTATTTGGCCCGCGGCCGCGGCGAGATCGATCCCGACGCCTTCACGGTACCGGCCATCAACATCCGCGCATCGGCGTACCTGAGCGCGCGCCAGGCGTTCGCGGCTGCCATCGAGCGGGATGTGGGCGCGGTCGTGTTCGAGATTGCCAAGTCGGAGATGGCCTACACCGACCAGAGGCCGGGGGAGTACACAGCGGTCATCCTGGCCGCCGCGCTGCGCGAGGGCTGGCACGGCCCAGTCTTCCTGCAGGGTGACCATTTCCAGTTCAATGCCACGCGCTGGCGCGAGGACCCTGACGCCGAGATGGCCGGCCTCAAGGCGCTGACCCGAGAGGCGATCGCCGCGGCCTTCCTGAACATCGATATCGACAGCAGCACGCTGGTCGACCTGTCGCAGCCGGCGGTGACCGCACAGCAGGCCGTGAATGCGTCCAACACGGTGGAGCTGACGCTGCTCATCCGCCAACTTCAGCCGACCGGCGTGGTGATCGGCGTGGGCGGGGAGATCGGCGAAGTCGGCAAGGCCAACTCGACCGAGGAGGACCTGCGCGCCTACCTCGATGGCTACTTCTCGACCCTCCACGGCGCGGGCATCCCCGGGCTCAGCAAGGTCAGCATCCAGACCGGCACCAGCCATGGCGGAGTGCCGATGCCCGACGGCTCAGTGGCCGAGGTCAAGATCGATTTCGACACGCTGCGCAGGCTGTCGACGGTGGCCCGCGACGAGTACGGCCTGGCCGGCTGCGTCCAGCACGGCGCCAGCACGCTGCCGGACGAGGCCTTTCATCATTTCCCGGCCAACGGTACCGCCGAGATCCACCTGGCCACCGGCTTCCAGAACATCCTGTACGACGAGCCCGGACTACCTCCCGAGCTGCGATCCGAGATGATGGCCTGGACGCTCGCCAACTGCGCCGACGAGCGCAAGGAGGGTGAGAGCGAGAGCCAGTTCCTGTACAAGACGCGCAAGAAGGCGCTGGGACCATTCAAGCGCGCCCTGTGGACCCTGCCAGTTGACGCCGAGGCGCAGATCGCTGCGAACCTGCGGTCCCGCTTTGGGATCCTCTTCGACGAGCTGCAGATTGCGGGTACGCGCAGCCTGGTGGACCGATTCGTCACGCCGCCGGACCTGCCGCGTTCGTTGCCGGCCGCCCTGGGCGGCGCCGCCCGGCAGGCCGTCACGGCCAGCGCCTCCGTCTTCGAGGACGACGGCTCAGGCGAATAGCCCTAGCGCAGGCCCAGCAGCCGCCTGAGCGCGGGGCTGTCAGCGATCGCGATCAGCCGATGCACGGCCCCCGGCGGCAACTTGGCCAGCGTGGTGAGCGCCCCCGCCAGCTCCCCGGGCTCCAGCGCGTCGACCAGCTTCCACAGCCGCTCCACCGTGCGGGCGTCCAGCTGGTCCAACATCGCGAACACGCGGGCGATCCCCTGCGGATCGCCGCGGACGAAGATGTCGACACCCCGGTCGAAGCGCTGGACGAACTGCAGCAGAGTCGCAAGGCGCGCCTCAAGATCGACCGCATCGTCGCCGGCGGCGTGCGCCTGGGCCACACAGCGCTGGATGACCGGGATGACCGGGTCCATCTCGCGCTCGAGGCGGGCGGCCGCCACGCGACGGAACCACTCCCAGTGATCTCCGACCACCTCCCATGCGGTGGCGGCGGGGCCGCGCTGTCCGCTCCGACGAGCAACCGGCGAACGCTGGATGAGACCCCACTCCTGGCACTGCGCCAGTGCCAGGCTGGCTGCCCGGTGGCTCAGCCCCAGGGCGCGGCGAACCTCCGGTTCGGTGAGCGGGCCGCCGTGTGCCAGCAGGTAGCCCTGCACCGTGGCTGTCGACGGCGCCACCCCCCAGGCCGCACCGATCTCTCCCCACGCGCGCGCGAACGAGCGCTTGATCTCTTCTACGTCTGGCCGATCGGTCAACGGTGCGGGCCTCGAGAATCACGCAGAATACGTGCTCACGGACGATAGCAGATTGCCGCTGATGGCCGTCCGCTGGTGTCAGCGTCCACGCCGCGGAGCCTCAGCTGTTGTCAGATTCAGATCACCGCCGCACAGGGAGGCGTCGGACGCCTCGTGGTTGTCAGATGCGGCTGTCAGCCTGCAGAACGGTCGGTTTTGGCAGGAACCGCCGTCGCGTGCGGCCTCCATCTGAATCTGCCGGTTTCTCGAACCAGGCCGGAGTACTAAGCAAAAGCCCCGGCTGCTGCCGGGGCTTTCGGAGTGGACGAGAGGGATCGGTCTAGTGGCAGCCCCCGGCCTTGGCCGGTGAGCCATCGGTGTTGAACGATGAGCCACAGGCGCAGCTGCTGACTGCATTCGGGTTGTTGATCGCGAAGCCGGACCCCATGAGTGAGTCGACGTAGTCGATCTCGGCTCCCTCGACGTGCTGGACGCTGAAGGCGTCGATCACGATGCGCACGTCGCCGTGCTTCTCGAGCCGGTCATCCTCGGCGAATCGGTCATCGAAGGCCAGGCCGTAGCTGTAGCCGGAGCAACCGCCGCTCTTCACGAACAGGCGCAGCGCCGCCTCGCTTTTACCCTCGCGCGAACTCAGCTCGACCACTTTGGCAGCGGCGGCATCGGTGAGCGTCACGAGCTGCTCGCTCACCGGAGCCGGAGCAGCCTGCGGCGTGGGCTGTGGCGTCGTCTCGGGCATCGTCATCGGAATCAGGTTCTCCTTGGCCACCACCAGAGCGGCGTGATTGAGTTGTCGCTTCGGAAAGTATAGCAACCACGCTGCCGCGCGCGGCAATGACCCGTTCGGACCGGGCGCACAGGACGCGGGAAGGCCGCGCCATCGGTACACTCAGGCCCGACCCACCTGCAGCAAAGGTTCGCAGCCCGTGAAGCTCGCCAGCCGCATGGAGCGGATCGGCACCGAGACCGCCTTCGAGGCCGCAGCGCGCGCTCGCGCGCTGGAGGCGACAGGCCGCGACGTGATCCACCTGGAGATCGGCGAGCCTGACTTCGACACGCCGCGCCACATCAGCCAGGCGGCGGCGCGGGGCGTCCTGGACGAAGGATTGACCCACTACACCGCGGCAACCGGCATCCTGCAGCTGCGGGAAGCGATCGCCGCGGACGTGAAGCGCTGGAAGGGCATCGACGCGTCACCCGAGCAGGTGGTGGTCACGCCCGGCGCCAAGCCGATCATGTTCTTCGCGATGCTGGCGCTGATCGAGGAAGGCGACGAAGTCATCTATCCCAACCCCGGCTTCCCGATCTACGAATCCATGGCCCGATACGTGGGCGGGACTGCTGTGGCGGCTCCCCTCCGCGAGGGGAACGACTTCCGCATGGACGTGGCCGAGGTCGAGTCGCTGGTCACGCCCCGCACCCGGCTCATCGTCATCAACTCGCCGCAGAACCCCACCGGTTCGATCCTGACCGCCGCGGACATCGAGGAGGTCGCGCGCATCGCCAACGAGCACGACCTGGTGGTCCTGGCCGATGAGATCTACGGCCGCCTCCAGTACGAGGGCGAGCCGCTCTCGA
>JBDUEE010000040.1:0-33158 GCA_040002615.1 Chloroflexota bacterium
GCGGTCCCCTGCACCGTCTGTGGGTGCGTGTGTGACGACCTCCACGTCACCACGCCAGGGCGTGCCCGGAGTATCGGCGTCAATCCGGCTGTGTCGGCGCACCTTGAGACGCATCGGTACCACGGGAATCGCGCCATGAATGGCGACCAGGCCGGTGCCTGACTTGAACTCCTGCAGCGGGCCGTCCACAGTCAGCTTGCCCTCCGGATAGATCAGCACGTTGAAGCCACGGTCCAGGCGCGCGCCCAGCAGGTCCAGGCTTCGTCGCACGGCGCCCTCGCGCGCCATCGGGAAGGCATTCCCCAGCACTGCGGCGAGGAAGCCGCGTAGCGTGTTGCCGAAAATGTCGTCCGCGGCCGCGGCCACAGAGAGCTTCCAGCGCATGCGCAGTGGGATAGCCAGCAGGATCAGGGCGTTGTCGTTGTGCAGGTGGTGGTTGGCGGCGAACATGACCGGCCCGCGCAGCCCCGCCAGGTGCTCGAGGCCTCGCACGGGGCGGCGGTAGAAGATGGTGACCAGCGGCAGGATGATCGCCTGTTGGAGGCCGATGCGCAGCGCGCCGACCAGCGGGTTGAGCGGCCAGCCGAAGATGCCCTCCGGCGGCGCGGTGCCGGGGCCGGCGGCGTCGATGCGGGCCTGCAGCTGGGCCAGCGTCTCCTCGGGATCCAGGTCCCCGTCGTCGATGTAGACGCCCAGCGTCTCCTCCACCAGGCTGAGCAGCTCCACCCGGCCGAGCGAGTCGATGCCCAGGTCGGCGGAGAGCCGAGCATCGGGGCCGATCGCATCGGCGCGCACCCCCTCGAGCTGGGCGACCAGCCGCTCGATGGCGCTGCTGGCCGCCGCCGCGGCCGCATCGGTCCCAGACGGCGGTGCAGTGTCCTCGGCCGCCGCCTGGATCCAGGCCACGATCTCCGGCTTCTTGACTTTCAAAGTGTGCGTTCGCGGGAACTCGTCCTCGGGCCAGACCGTCAAGCCGCGCACCTGCTGGTGGCCGCCGAGCTTGCCGTTGGCCTGGCGAACCACGTCATCGGCCTCGGTTGGGTCGTGCAGGATCAGCACGGCATGCACCTGGACGTCGCCGCCCGGCCCCTCCAGGCCCACCACCGCCGCATCGCGGACGCGTGGGTCGCTGACCAGCACCTGTTCCACGTCGGCCGGATGCACCTTGGTGCCGTCCGGCATGACCAGCATGTCCTTCTTACGGCCCTGGAGCGTGAGGAAACCCTCCGTGTCCAGGGTGCCGTGGTCGCCGGTGCGGTACCAGCCGTCCTCCATCACCGCGGCCGTGGCATCGGGACGCTCCCAGTACCCCTGGAACACGTTTGGACCACGGACCAGGATCTCGCCCTCAGGACCGATACGCACCTCCACGCCGGGAATAGCCTCGCCAACGGTGCCGACCCGGTTGTGCTCGATGCGGGTGAACGCGATCACGGGTGAGGTCTCGGTGGCGCCGTAGCCCTGCAGGGAGGTCACGCCCATCTCCTCCCAGCGCCGCGCCACCACCGGGTTCATGGCCGCAGCGCCCACGGCCAGGTAGCGGAGGCCACCGCCGAACCGCGACAGCACTGGCCGGAAGAGCAGGCGGCGGAGCGGCATCGGCAGGTGACGGGCGATGGCGTGCAGCCGCTCGAAGGTTTCGCGCTTGCCGCTGGCATCCACCCCCCGCTCCACGGCGTTATTGAGCTGCTTCACGACCTGCGGCACGGCCAGCAGCATGGTGACCCTGCGCTCTCGGAAGGTCCGCGCCAGCACCGGAGCCTGGAGGCTGGTGGGATAGACGACCGATGCGCCCATCAGCATCGGTGCCAACAGCCCGGGATTCAGCCCGTACATGTGCGACAGCGGCAGGATCGAGAGCAGGCGGGTCTCCGGCCCCAACGGCACCACGCTGGTGATGGCGGCCGCGTTGGAGGCGATGTTGCGGTGCGTGAGCATCACGCCCTTGGGGTCGCCAGTGGTGCCGGAGGTGAAGACGATCTCGGCCAAGGTGTCCGGATCCACGTCCGGGCGGGGGAGCGGTGGCGTGTTGCGGGCCACGTCGACGAGTGACTCGATGGCCAGGGCCGGGAGCTCCAGCCTGCTTGCCGCCTTGATGGTGGGAATGGAGGCGAGCACCAGCTTCGCGCCGGTCTGCGCTGCGATCTTGGTGACCAGCTCGTCCGTGGAGCGCACGTCAACAGGGACGGGCACGGCTTCCGCCCACAGGGCGCCGAGGAAGGCGATGCCCCATTCGGGTCGGTTCACCGCCCAGATCAAAACCCGATCACCGGGCTGGATGCCGCTGCCGCGCAGGACGTGGGCCACGCGCGGGACCTGGTCGCCGATGTCGGCGTACGTCCAGATCCGCGTCCTGAACCCCGGCTTGATGATGAGCGCCGGGCGCTGACCGTGCTTGGCCACGGCCTGCTCGAGCAGCTCAATGATCGTGTCCACCGCGCCCTCCGCGCCCTCCGCGCCCTCCGCGCCCCTCCCCACCAGCCGCGGGTACCTTGCGCCTGCGTCACTGCGGTGACAATGCGGCGCCGCCTTGCGCGTGAGCCTCGGCACGCGAGGCGCAACTGTCCAGCGTGGGCCTCAGTCATATATCTGCTGGTCCGGTGAGAGGGATCCGGCCACTGCCCAATAGCACCTCAGGTACTCACACTGCCGTGTTTTGCCCAAATCCAGTCGGTTTGATGCCAGTGAGTGCTAGAACCGCCGGATTTCGGGCCGGTCCTGTCGCTGTGAGCACTCCAGGTGCTATTTCGCGCCGCGACGCAGATGTTGGGCGGCGCCGTTGCGTCCCTGATGCATCACCCGCATCGGGTGGCGCAAATGGGGACCGATTGGCATCGGTTCATGCACCGGCTGACAAGAACCCACGCCAATCGCCGCGGATTGGCGGCAGGTGATGCATGAGACGCATCAGTCCTGAGGAGCTGGCTCACGGCCGCTGGGTGGCAGAATGAGCCGACTCCCCAGCTCCAGGATCAACATGGCACAAGCACCCGAGGCACCGGATACATCCCTGGTCGAAACGGCCAGGGCGGCACTTGGCCGTCACGAATGGCGCGCCGCGTTCGACGCGCTGTCCACGGCTGACAGCCAGGAGCGCCTGGATCCGGAGGCGCTGGAGCTGCTTGCCCAGGCTGCCTGGTGGACCGGACAGCTATCGGTGACGATCGATGCTCGCGAACGAGCCTTCGCGGCCGCCACCAAAGTGGGTGACCTGGAGGGAGCGGCAATCGCCGCCATCAACCTGGCACGCGACAACCTGCTGAAGATGAAGACCGACGTCTCGCAGGCGTGGATCAAGCGTGTCGAGCGCATGCTGGAGGGTGTTCCGGAAAATCCAGGCCATGGATGGCTGGCGATGGTCACCGCCCTGCGCGCGGCGCTCACCGGCGATAACGAAGAGTCGCTTGCGCAGGCTACGCGTGCGTATGAGATCGGCAAGCGGCTCGGGCTCCGAGGGCTCGAGGCGTTCGCCCTGGCAGGGCGGGCAGCGGCGCTCCTGTCGAAGGGCGAGGTGGATGAGGGCATGGCGCTGGCGGACGAGGCCGCGCTGGTTGCCATCAGCGGAGAGCTGGAGCCGCAGGAGGCAGGCGGCGTGTTCTGCGCCACGATCGAAGCCTGCGCCTCAATAGGCGACGTGAAGAGAGCCTCCGAATGGACCGAAGCGCAGGACCGCTGGTGCAAGCGTGAAGGGATCAACGGCTTTCCGGGGATGTGCCGTCTCTTCCGCTCCGATGTGAAGCGACTGCACGGTGCGTGGCCGGAGGCAGAGGCGGAGGCGCGCCTGGCATCGGTCGAGCTGCTTGGCTTCATCCCGGCGGCGGCGGGCGTGGCGCTCTACCAGGTGGGCGAGATCAAGCTGCGCCGCGGCGACCTCCCAGCCGCAGAGGAGGCGCTGCTGCAGGCCCATGGACTCGGGCAGGACACCGAACCGGCGCTCTCCCTGCTGCGACTTGCCCAGGGCAAGGTGGTCGCCGCCGCCGAGTCCATCAGGCGGGCCGCGACCGAGCCAGGCAGGTCATCCTGGCGAGCACCGACCGATAGCGGGGTGTACCGGCTGAGCCTGCTGCCGGCTGAGGTGGAGATCCTGCTGGCCGCGGGCGACCTGGCCGGTGCGGCCGCAGCGCGGGATGAGCTCAGGTCCCTGGCCGATAAATTTGCCACCCCTGCGGCGAAGGCCGCGGCCGCGACAGCCAACGGCGCCCTGGCACTGGCGGAGGGGGACTCGGCCGCCGCGGGAGAGCGAATTCGCGAGGCGATCGATCTCTGGACGCAGATGGACGCGCCGTACGAGGCGGCGCGCTCGCGGATGATCCTGGCACAGGCATACCTGGCCGCGGACCAAACGGACCGCGCGGCGATCGAGGCACGGACGGCGCGAGACGGATTTGAGCGCCTGGGCGCCATCCTGGACCTTCGAAAGGCCGATGCAATCCTCGGCCAACTCGCGACGGCTCCTGACGCTCAGCCACTGGGGATGGCCACCACCCGAACGGTCCGCGTCTTCATGTTCACCGACATCGTGGACTCCACGCGCCTGGCCGAGGCGATGGGGGACGCGGCATGGGACCAGGTCACCCGGACGCATGACCAGCTGCTGCGCTCCGCCGTGGCGGAGCAGGGCGGGGAAGAGGTGAAGGCTACCGGTGACGGCTTCTTCCTGGCCTTCGCCAACGCCGACGAAGCAGTGGAGGCGGCGATTGCCATCCAGCGCCGCCTGGCCGCCCATCGCGAAGCACAGGGTTTCCTGCCAACCATTCGCATCGGGATCCACCAGGCGGAGGCGAACCGGGTTGGCCTCGATTACACGGGAGTCGGCGTGAACCAGGCGTCGCGGATCGGCGGGGCTGCGGCAGCGGACGAGGTCCTGGTCAGCGGCGCCACCCTGGCATCCGCGCGCCATTCATACGCCGATTCAGGTCGTCGCACGGTGGAGCTGAAGGGGATATTGGCCCCGGTGGAGGTCGTCTCGATCGACTGGAAATAGAGGCGACGTGGCCTTGGGGCCAGTGTGCTACGGTATGCGCATTGACTCGCACACGAGGCGCCCCATGGCCCTTGCCCGCACCAACCTGACGCTACCGGAGGAGCTGCTTCGCGAAGTTGACGAGATCGCCGGCCCACGCGGCCGCAGCAGATACGTTGCGGAGGCGGTGGCTCAACGGGTGAAGCGAGATCGCCTGGGCAAGGCCATCGGCGCAACCGCGGGGCTCATGGTTGGCTCACAACACCAGATGTCGCGCGACGAGGTGACCGCCTGGATCGACGAGCTGCGGTCGGAGGAGACTGAGTAGCGGTGCGCTATCTGCTCGACTCCGCGCTGCTGATCGATCACGCCAACGGGGATGCCGGCGCGGCGGAGGTGCTCGGGCGGCTCTTCGGTGATGGGCACGACCTCTATACCTGTGACGTCGTGACTGCCGAGACACTGTCGCGCGGTGAACCTGACCAGCTTCGCCATCTCACCGTGCTCCTGGATGCCCTGGACTACGTGGCGACCTCGCCAACTGCGGCGCGCTGGGCGGCTTCTTCGCGACGCGAGCGGCACCTGGCAGGCGGTCGACGAGCCCTGGCCGATGCCCTCATCGCCGGGGTTGCAGCCGACCTGGGCGCCACAATCGTCACGCGCAATCGGCCCGATTTCGAACGCCAGGGCGCATCGGTCTTGACGTACTAACCTGCCCTGCGGGATGGGAGCTTGACTGCATTGGTAGGCATTCATACTCTTTCGGTATGAAAACGACGATCTCCGAAAAGGGCCAGGTGACGATTCCGAAAGAGCTGCGGACGAGACTTGGCTTGGCACCCGGCACGGTCCTGGAATTCGAGGAGGAGCGAGGCCGGCTGGTGGGGCGCAAGGCCACGACGCGCAATCCCGTCGACGAGATCTGGGGCACGCTCGAGCTTGGGGAGCAGGTGGACGCGTTCGTGGAGCGCGTGCGAGGGCGCTGAGTGATCACGGCCGTCGACACAAACGTTCTGCTGGACGTCATGACCGCCGATCGTCGGTTCGGGAGCGCTTCCCGTGCCGCTCTGGCCCGATGCCTCCAGGAGGGCGGACTTGTTGCCTGTGAAGTCGTGTGGGCCGAGACCGCGGCCGCTTTCCCGAGCCGAAAAGCTTTCGATCGCGCGGTGGAGACGCTGGGCCTCGCATTCGGAGCGATGGACGCGCCGGCGGCGACGCTCGCCGGCATGACCTGGCGGCGGTACCGAGAGGCCGGTGGCACGCGGCGACGCATCCTGGCCGACTTCCTGATCGGGGCGCACGCTGATATGCACGCCGAGCGGCTGCTGACGCGGGATCGCGGATTCTATCGCTCCTGCTTCAGCCGGCTTGCCATCCTGGAGCCCTGACTCGAGCCGGCTGTCACCAGCCGGCGTATTGGAGCGCGGCGCGGGTCATGGGCATCGGTCCATAGGTGTAGTCCGACACGTACTCCGTGCCGTTCCACACCTTGGAGGTCCGATTCCCTCCGACATGCATGTAGCCACCATGACCGATGGGTGACGGTAGCAACCCAAACCGGACGCGCTCCGGCACCTGCATATTCGTTGCGGTGCCCGGCAGGACGACGATATCGCCGGCGCTGCCCATGACGGTCCACTCGGTGCCATTGGTGCCCTGCGGGTTGGCCGCGTGGTCTGCCAGCCAATGGATGAGGAAGGAATCGGGCTCCATCTGGCGCCCCTGCAGCGTGCCGTTCCACGAAGCAAAGTTCACGCCTCCATGCGGGCTGCCCAGCGTGACGATGTCCTCCACATCCAGGGCTGGCCAGTCACCCATGGACTCCTTGGCAAGGGCGAATCTCACGATGAGCCCACCCATCGAGTGCGCCACCAGGTCCACGGGGGGATCGTCGGGAATGGAATCGTGCAGCCAATGGGCCAGGTGCCACGCCAGGTGCCGTATGTCGGTGTCGTTGTCGTGGCTCGTGCCGTCGTGGCCATACACGGCCGAATGGGATCCGTAGTCGAACAGGCTGACGTTTTGGGCGTTCGCGATGCCGCCCAGATCACACGAGGAATCTGAAGACAGGAATTTGACGACGTAGAAGGCACCGGTCCATCCAGCGGCGCGCATGTCGAGCATCAGCTCGCGCCAGTCCTGCGTGCAATTGCCGCCGTTGAAGCCGTGAAGGAAGACCGTAATCTTGTCCCGGCTGTTGGTGCGCGCAAGTGCGCCAGACGGCAGTAGCAGCGTCATCAAAAATGCTGCCAGAACCATCTGGCCAGCGATCCGCCTGTGCCTGAGTCCTACGAACCTCATATCCACCCTCCCACGGTGATGCGTGATTCTCTCTGTTCGGGACTGCGGAACAACTGCGGGATCGTCTACACGCGGCCTAGCTGAATCCCGGCACGAGTCCCAGATATCGGCCTCCGAAGGTCCCATGGCAGAGGTACCCCGCACTCACTAAAACTGCACTCCAGTTCCATTTTTTGCAGCGGCCATGGTCGCTGCTTGATGCCGGGGGGCAGTATGTGAGGGTTCCAAACCGTGAAGCGTGTTCTTCTTATCCTTGCCGCTGGCCTGATTGCCTTCGGCAGCATGTATGGCCTGGCGGCCAGCCTGAACCTGACGTCCGATAGCCTCGGCGCAGGCACGGCCACGGTCGCCGCATGTCAATCGGCCACGATGAATGCCACCTATACGACAACGTATTCGGCGACGGCCCCCGGCTATACCGTCGGCACGGTCACCGTCACCGGCCTGGCGTCGACCTGCTACAGCAAGCCGTACAAGGTCACGCTATCCGGCGCTGCCGGCGCCTCGCTGGGTGAGGCAACCGGAACCACGCCAGCCAGCGGAACGAGCTTCGCGGTGACGTTCTCGCCAGCCGTGAGCGCTGCATCGGTCACCGGCGTCAACCTCGTCATCAGCGGATAGTCCGCGATCCGGGTGAGCGGGCACTCGTAGCCCGCCGCCCGGACACGTAAGACCATGCCGCGCCTCGCGTTGCTTCTGTTTCTCTGCCTGCTGTTCGTGGAGCCAGCGATGGCTGCATCACTTTCCACGTCGTCAGGGAGCCTGGCGGGCGCCAGCGTGACGCTTGCCCGCTGCACCACGGCGGGCCTTTCCGTGGTCCCGAACTTCTCCGGCGCGACGGTGGTGAGCGTGACCGTCAGCGGCCTGCCGTCATCGTGCGGCAACGGCACCCTCCAGGTGACGATCAATAACGGAAGCGCGAACGGTAGCGGAAGCGCTGCGATTCCGGCGGCGGGCGGAGCCGTCACGGTAACCCTGGGCTCGGCTCCGGCTTTGACCGCCGCGACCCAGGCCGATCTCGTGATCGTCGGACCGTGATGAAGCGACTCGTGCTCCTCTCGGGCGGCGTGGTTCTGACCGCCGCACTCGCCATGCGTGTTGGTGTGACGACCAGTCTCAGCCTGACATCGCAGACCATGACACCGTATCGCACCTGCATCGTGAGCGGGACACCGGCATCCACGACCGCGGTGGCCGATGCCAGCGTTCGCCAGCTGACCGCGACGTCGAACTTCGGCACCTCGACCACCAACGACATCGCGTCGTCGTTGGCGCAGAACCGAAGGCTCTACATCCGCTTCGATTATTCGACGTGCAGCCCGGCGATTCCGGCATCCGCTACGGTTCGACTGGCAACACTACGGATGTACGTGAGCGCGCTACCGGCAGCGTGTCGCACGCTCGACCTCTTCCGCGTCACCGCGTCGTGGACGGAGAGTGGCGTCACCTGGAACAACCAGCCGTTTGGCACCACGGTGAATAACCCGCCAACAGCCAACCGCAGCGGGTCATTCGACGTCGGGACCCCCGTCGGCTGTCAGAACCGTGTGGCCGGCTTCACGACCGGCGCCGTGGTGACGGCTGACGTTGCTGCCTGGATCGCCGGGTCGGCCACGAACTACGGCTGGATGGTCCGGGACGATGTCGAGAACTCTGCCACCGCCCGCACCAGCACCTTCTCGGCAAAGGACCTCGGCACCACGGCCCAGGCACCCGAGCTGGTGATCACCTACGTGACGGTGCCCTGATGCGCAAGGTCGCCAACTACGTTGCCTTCGTCGTGGTCGCCCTGGTCCTCGCCGGTTGGGTCGCGTTCCTGAGGCCACAGTCGATGGGTGGCGACGTCAGCTACATCGTGGTGAGGGGCACGTCAATGCAGCCGATATTCCACACGGGAGACCTGGTGATTGTTCGGGACCAGGCGGCGTACGTTCCCGGCCAGGTGGTCGCGTATCGGGTACCGGAGGGTGAGCTGGGCGCCGGCCAGGTCGTGATCCATCGGATCGTGGGGGAGGAAGGTGGACGGTTCATTACGCAGGGTGACAACAACAACGTGCGCGATCCATGGTCGCCCACGGACGCGGACATCGTGGGTCGGCCGTGGGTGCTGCTGCCGGGCCTCGGCACGGTTCTCGTCGCGATCCACGAACCGGCGATTCTTGGCGCGATCGCTGCCGCCGTGGTAGTCATGGTGCTGGTGGGACGCGGTCCAGGCGGGCAACCTTTGCCCAGCGGCTCCGTCAGGGAGGCGCCGGGCCCTCGGCGTCATGTCCGGCTTCGCTGGCTCCATCGCCCGTGAGTGGGCCGTCGTCATCGGCGACCAGGAACGTCGTCATCGATCCAAGTCCCTTGACCTCTATCGGCTCGCGCTCCTCGAACGAGTAGGCGTCGCCCAGCAGCGCGCGCGTCGAAGCTGAAACCTGGATCCGTCCAGGAACGCCGGCCGATTCCATGCGCGAGGCGAGGTTGACGGTGTCGCCCCACAGGTCGAACAGGATCCGGCGTTGACCAATCACGCCGGCCACTACCGGGCCGCTTGCAAGCCCCACGCGCATCTCCAGCGGAAGATCCAAGGGCTCGCGCGCATCATCCAGGGCGCGGAGCATGCCAAGGGCCAGGGCCAGGGCGGCGGCGGCGTGATCGGACCGGACTTCTGGTGCCCCGGCGACCGCCATGTACGAGTCGCCGATGGTCTTGATCTTCTCCACGCCGCACTCGGCTGCAAGCACATCGAACCGGCTGAACAGGTCGTCCAGCACGCTCACCACTCGGTCAGGATCCGTCCGCTGAGCCCAGGGCGTGAAGCCAACGAGGTCCGCGAACAGGACGGTTGTCTCCGGGTAGGACTCGGCGATCCGCTGCTCGCCGTGCTTCATGCGCGCCGCGATCGAGGCGGGGAGCGCGTTGGTGAGCAGCTCGTCGGATCGGTCCTGCGCCTGGCGCCGGCGGAGATCGGTGTAGCGGAAGAGGAAGAACACGATTGCGCCGGGAGCGCCAACATTGAAGAGGTAGGAGAGGAGCTGCTGAAGGTATGGAGGGGGTGATATTGCGGCCCGAACCAGTGGGTCGATCAGCACGACGATGACCAGCACCGCCAGGAATACGCCGAACCAGGCGGTCGCACGCCGCGGGCCCAGAGCCAGAGTCGCGTACACCGGCACCAGGAACGCCCAGAATATGGCGGCGCTGGATACCAGCACGCCCCCGATGAGCACTATCGCGAGCGTGGTGAAGATTGCTCCGGCTGCGATGAGGACGATGACGTAGCGATTGAATCGCCCGCTCCGTGCCAGGACCACAAGGTTGATCGTGCTCAGCGCTGACAGGCTGAAGCCGAGTGGGATCGCGAGCCACTGCTGCTCAGCGGTGCCGATCACCGAGAGCGGCGCGACAATGCTGAGGTAGCCGGCGACGACCCCCATTCGTTTCCGCAGGCGGGAGTCATCGTCGTCCGACGGTTCGTCTGCGATGGCAATCAGGCGATGGAACAGCGGCGTCAATCCTCACTGCTTTCCGGCGGCGGCAACTTCATGATTGTGCACCTGGGGCGGGGTCATGGCCGATGCAGGAAGCGCATCAAGGCGGACAAATGGAGCCCATTTGGCGTCGGTTCATGCACCAGCGGGCAACAAACCACGCCAATCGATGGTGATTGGCGCCATGTGATGCATCGAGCGCATCCGGTACTTGGCCGAGGCCCTAACTCGACGCCACTCCCTGGACAGCGCGAAGCATGGTCTCGACGGCGGTGTCATCGGTCAGGCCGCCCCGGCGTGTCAGCGCTTGCCAGGTCCCGAACTCGAGCGCGGTGCTGACCAGGGCTCGGACACGATCGCCAGCGGGACCCGATTTCTCCGCCCACGGTTCCAGGACGGTGCCCCATACGCGCCCGAGGTGGTCCTGGTAGGGGGCCGATCCGGCAGCCAGCTCCGGCATGACCGGCAGGTCGCGAAGGATGTTGCCGATCAGCTGCTCATTGGCGCGGTAGTACGGGTACAGGGCCATGAGGGCGGCTCGCAGCCGATGCGATGGGTCCGGAATCGCCAGCCATGGCTCGGGATTCGGCAGGTTCGTCACCTCCATGCCGTGGATCGTGCAAGCGCGAATGAGCTCAACAAGATCAGGGAAGTGACGGTACACGGTATGACGTTGCACGCCGGCTCGCTCAGCAATGGCGCTGATTGTTGCGTGTGTTGGCCCGATCTCGCGATGCAGCTCGAAAGCAGCCTCCGCGATTCGATCCCGCGTTGCCTCGATGGTCTGCTGGCGCCGGCGCATTCGGTATTGACGCGTGCCTTGAGGGCTTGTTTTCCGCTCCATTGTTTCCTGACCCACTGCTGTGCAACGAACTATTGACGCCGGTGTTGTCTACGTCCATAGTACACGCGTGTACTGCGAAATAACGCGGGTACAAAGGGCAAGAGGAGGCATAGGTCCCATGAGTGTCCCGGCCACGGACCTGCGGGCGTTCGCAAGAGAAGGTGAAGAGGCGGAGAACATCTGGGCGCTGGGCGCGCTCTACTCATTCCTGGGGCGGGCCGATGAAACCAACGCCTACCTTGCGTGCCAGGTGCGGGGACCGGATGGGTTCGCGATCCCGGTCCATTTCCACGAGGCGGAGGACGAAGCCTTCTACGTCGCCAGTGGCGAGGTGACCATGTTCCTGGGCGACCAGGAGCGGCGGCTGGGGCCGGGCGGCTTCGCGCTCGCCCCCCGCGGCGAGGAGCATGCCTTTCGGCTCGAGACGCCGGACGCTGTGCTCCTCCTGCTGATCAGCCCGGGGCCGCGGCACGAGGCGATGTTCCGTGAGATGGGCACGCCGGCTGCCGCATACGAGATCCCGCCGGCGCCCGAGGCGGCACCCGATCCCGAGCAGGTCGGTGCCCTGGCCGCGCGACACGGCACGCACATGACCGGGCCACCCCCGACCAGATGAGCTCGACCCGTTGACATCAGATGCGTGGCGCAATAGCATCACGCATCATGACTCGGACGACCATCGATCTGGACGCAGCAGTCCTCCGAGAGCTGAAGCGTCGCAAGCGCGCAAGCGGACAGAGCATCGGCCAGCTGGCGTCGGAACTGCTGGCGGGTGCCTTGCATGAGCCGGTCACGGCGCACCGTGGGTTGCACTGGCGATCGGCGCGGATGGGAGCGCGCGTCGATCTGGATGACAAAGAAGCCGTGCGCCGGGCGCTCGACAACGCATGAGCTTCGCCATCGATGCTAATTTGCTGCTCTACGCGTCGGACGAGGAGAGCCCGTGGCACGAACAGGCCGTGGCGCGGCTTGACGAGGTGGCACTCGGCCCAGAGATCGTCCATCTATTCTGGCCAACGGTGATGGCCTACTTGCGCATCGCCACGCATCCAGCGGTCTTCGCGCGGCCACTGTCACATGCCGATGCGCGGGCCAACATGCAGTCTCTCCTGGAACTGCCGCACGTGCAGACATCGGGCGAGCAGGACGCCTTCTGGCGCCGATTCACCGAGGTCGCTGATGACGTTGTCCCCACGGGCAACCTTGTGTCGGATGCGCACCTCGTGGCTCTGATGATGGAGAACGGCGTGCGCACGATCCTCACGCGAGACCGCGACTATCGGAAGTTCCGCGGCCTCACGGTCCGGGATCCTTTCGCCGCCTAGTCCGTAGGACGGTTTGGAATAAGAGAGACCGCCGCCCCGGGAGCACCGACCCCGGGGCGGATGTGGCTGATCCGCGCGGCTCAGGGAGCGACGGTGATGTGCATCGTCGTGCTGAAGATGAGATCGAAGTTGGGCGCCTCGTCGTAGATGTAGACCTCGTGTTCGCCCACGCTCATCGGCCGCAACAGGATGAACCAGCCGCGCTCGACGGTGAGCGTCGGATCGGGCCCAAACAGGTTCGGCCCAGCCAGGAGCTGGCCCGGCGTGGTGAACAGGTATCGGTCCAGGTTGGTGAGCTCTACGCCATCAACGATCATCTGCTCGCAGCAGATCTCACTGGCGAATAGCGTGTTGGCGCAGTCCGTGAGCTCGGCCAGGGTTTCGCCGTTGCCCTCGGCGGTGGAGCACTCGTAGCCACCGGGCGTGATCAGCAGCTTGCCGCCGGGCGGCAGGGTGCAGTCGAGGTCCTGGGCGGTACTGATCGACACTGGTGCGAACCAGATCTTGCCGACGCCGCTGTAGTCGCAGCGGGCATTCAGCAGCGGGCTCGTCTCAGCCGGCTGCCAGGCCCAATCGGTCCAGGCCTGCGCCAGGTCGACCAGACTCATGCCGTTCGGGTGCGCGCTGGGCGAGTAGACGGCCGCTTTCTGAGAGCGAGCCGCAACGGTCGCGGTGCTCAAGACGAGCAGGAGGATGAGCGATGTAGCCAGGCATACGGATATCCGGGCACGGCGCATGGCGAAGTCCTCGACAGACGGGTCGGTTTCGCCAGTGGCTCGGCGCGAACGGTGGGCAGCAGTGGCGGCCGAAAATGATTGCTCGCGCGTCAAAGCCTCCCGTTCCTCTAATCGTAGCCTCGAGTGCAAGCAACCAAGCAGGTGGTTGGGTACTGGCTACCGCTGGTTGGTGCCAAATACCAAAAGAGGATCGGCTTAGGTCGTATGGCCAATGGAGTTGGCCGGCAAGCCGATGCAGCTAGCGCATCAGGTGCTCGGCACAGGCCCTAACTCGACGCCGCTCCCTTCGACCGCGCGCAGCATGGTCTCGACGGCGTCGTCATCGGCCAGGCCGCCGCGTCGGGTCAGCGCCTGCCAGGTCCCGAACTCCAGCGCGGTGCTCACCAGGGCGCGGACTCGTCGGCCCACGGCACGCACATGACCGGGCCACCGCCGATTCGCTGAGGCCATCAATACAGCGCGCCGGCGCGAGCTCGGTTGTCGTCAGATTCAGGCCACCGCCGCACCGGAGCGTACCGGGTGCATCCTGGTTGTCAAATGCGGCTGTCAGCCGGCAGTACGGCCGGTTTTGGCAAAAGCCGCCGTCCCCGTGCGGCCTCCACCTGAATCTGCCGGTTTCTCGGTCACGGACGTCGGGGGCCTGGGCACGCAAGTTGCGTGAGCGAGCCCATGAGTAGTTGCGGGGACTCGTGGATCGGAGGCGCGCCATGTTGCAGCTCGCTCTTGTGCGGGCCGTCCTCCAGGGAGCGCGACGCCAAGGAACGCTCAGCATGGCAATGCGGCAGCGGGCTTCCGAGATCGTCGAGGCGACTGCCATCGCCATCGAGCCAGGGACGAACGGCGAGTGGGCCACGTTGTTGGCGGCCGCCCGGGCGGACCTGGTCGCCGACTAGGCTAGGCGAGTGGGCCACGTTGTTGGCGGCCGCCCGGGCGGACCTGGTCACCGACTAGGCTGGCCGCCGACTAGGCTGGTCACCGACTAGGCCGTTTCGCGCGCCATCAGCGTCTGCAGCTTTGCCATGAGCTCGTCGATGCTGAATGGCTTGAGGAGTGTTTCCACCCGCCGCATACCAGCCAGCTGCTCGTCCAGCGCGTCGAGAGCGATCGTATCGCCGGTGCAGATAAGGGCCGGCACCTCGCGCAGCTCCGAATCACGCCGGACCTCCTGAACGACCTCCCAGCCGTGGAGCTCATCCTTCCCCAGGCGGAGGTCGATGATCAGCACCTGGGGAACCGCAGCGCGGATGAGCTCGACGGCATCCTCACGATCGCCGTCGATGACGGTCGCTGGATAGCGCTCGTCATGCAGCACATCGGCCATGAGGTCGAGGAACTCGGGATTGTCGTTGACGACGACGACGTGGGTGCGCTCGGGAATCATGGTGCCCCCTGACATGACGGATCCGTAGGATACGCCCTCCTCATCGAGAGTCGTTTGGCTATGACCGCACCCCGATCTGCTCACCGCAGTCCGGGCAGCGAGCTATGCGGCGACCATCCGCGTCCTTGGTCACGGGCGCCCCGATGCTGATCTTGGTATGGCGGTGGCGCATCAGGGGATTCCCGAGCTCGTCCTGGTCGATCTCCCAGCGCTCGGCTGACTCATTGTCCATGAGGGTCGGCCTATAGCAGGCACCGTGCCGGCCTGGGCCCGGTACCCCTGACGGGATCACCGGCTCTTGGGGTTTGCCCTGCCGTGGCGGCCCGGCGCGGCGTCTGACTGTACCGTGTCCCTGATTCCTGGTCACGTTGGCCCATGACGCTGCCGGCGGAGAACTACGCGTAGCAGCTGGGTTCGCCCCGGCATCCGGCATGAGGGATGCGACAACCCGACAACCCGACAACCCGACAACCCGACTGGAGGTACGCAATTGGACCGTTCCTTTGTCGAGCACAACACCCGCGAGCGTGAACGGCTGCGATCCTTGGTCGAGCGCCTGACCGACGACGAGCTGCTGGCGCCCGTCAACGAGAGCTGGACGGTGGCCGGCGTCATGGGCCACATCGCGTTCTGGGACGCACGCGCTCTCTACCTGACCAACAAGCTGGAGGCCGGCATCCCATTCACCGCGGACGACGACGAGCCGGAGGACGTGGACTGGATCAACGACTCCAGTCGTCCGTTGATCCATGCCATCCCGCCGCGTGAGGCTGCCCAGCTCGCCTTGCGTATAGCCGATGAGACCGATGGCCGCATCGCGTCGCTCCCGCCCGAGCTAGCCGCCCGGACCTGGCCCGCCGATCCCAAGAGCCCGCTAAACGCACTACGAGCCAGTCACCGCGGCGAGCACCTGGACGAGATTGAAGCCGCTCTGGGTTGATCAGTCGATGGCGGGTTCGAGCCACCAAGTCTGGCTCTCGAGGGCGTCATCGGTCCGGTGAGCGTCGAGGAATGCGTCCAGGGCACGGACCAGGTGGCCGATCGCTCGTGTCGTTCGCGAGAACTGGCGGGGGGACGTGAAGATCAGGCCGTAATGCCGATGCCCCGTGACGATGGCGGCCCGATGCAGCTCGGCGAAGTCGGCGACGTTCTCAGTAACGAGGGCCCGCTGCTCGGCGGTGGCGAATGCCAGCAACTCCGCGTCCGAAAGCCCGTGGAGTGCCGGCAACGCGCGCGCGGCTACCACATCATGCCGTCGGCGGCGGAGCTGGCTGGCAATCCGGGGAGAGAAATGCTCATCGAGAAGAAGCTTCAACCGAGGATTGCACGCTCTCGGCGGGTCGCCTCCTGCTCGACAGCGGCCGCCGCCTCCTGGCGCGCTAGAAGGTCATCAACCTCGGCCGGGTAGGCCGCGTAATAGCGCACGGCGGCGCGAACCTGGGCAGATGAGAGGTCCAGGTACCCGGCAGCGGCGTCCGCCGAACCCTTCGACTGCTTAGTAGTCGCGACCACCTCCCAGACGTCGAGGCCGGTTCCCTGGAGCACGGCACGGCGACCGGCAGGACCGTCCGCAAAGCCGATGCCGGGGTGCTCGTCCATGCGGAGCCCTTCCTCTAGGTACCGCTCCGCCAACCCTGTCCGCGTTTCGCGGATCTGGTGTGCCCGCGCCTCGAGGCGTTCGAGGGTCGGCTCGGGCAGTCGGAAGGAGAGATGCTGGCGGCGAGGCTGTGCTCCCATGTAGCACACCGTACCACACGCCATGCTTGCTGCGCCTCAGTCGGATCGCTGCCGGACCTCTGACCAGAGTTCCTGAAGTCCCAGGGCCGATACCCAGCGTTCGACGTAGTCGTAATCCAGACCATCCCCATTGGCGGCCAGGATGCCAGCGACATCCCGCAGCTGGCGCTCTGACTCCGCCGCCTTGGCCCAGTCGAGCTTGGCTATCACCAGGTCCTCAGCGCTGGCCACGAAGGTCGAAATCCCGAGCAGTTTCGCGGGCCGGCGGCGGGCGAACTCCGCGATGGAAAATGGGCTGTCATTGCGCATCATCAGGTCGACTTTCCATCCGCTCATGGTCTCAATCACGTTGAACTGGGACTTCTCGGCGAGTGCAGCACGGGCCGCGTCAAGGTCGACATAGAACTGGTCCGCCGGCAGCGACTGGACAAAGGCATCCAGCGCCTCGGCTGTTGGATCAATCACGATGTCGATATCCCGGGTCGCCCGGGGCTCTCCGTGGAAGGAGCTTGCGACGGAGCCCGTGACCATGAACGGGACGCCGGCGGCGGTCATTCGTTCACCGATATCCGCCAGCAGCTCGCCAAGGGTCATCGAGCGCACCCTATCGCGGGGGGTCGACGCGATCCGCCAACTCATCGCCGAGCATGAGACGCCGAACGGCATCGTTGATCTCGGGCTCGCTGGCGTTCGGAAGCCGATGCCGAAGGCCGTCCGCCACAAGCGCCCGGACCTCCTCACTCATCTCGATGGCGATGGCAACGCGCTCGGAAGGCGACATACGCCGAAAAGCTGACCGCTGAGCTTTCCCGGCCGCGGCTGAGGTGTCGCGCTCTTCGATCACGCCTCCACTGTACCCGGCCTCTGGTGACGGCTTACGTGTCGCGTACCGATGTGCGACGGCCGCGCGAGCGGTAGCAGCCGCTTGACGTCACCCGGATGATTCCCGGGTGATGAGGCGACCGCTGGCGCCACATTCAAACCGCGGCAAGATAGCCGGACGGACCGGTGAGGAGAGAGGCATGAACCTGGGGCTTCGTCCACTGCTGCTGATCGCGGCAATCGTCTGCTTCGTGCTGGCAGCCATCGGCTTCAAGCTGGGTGACATCGCGCTGCTGGCCGCTGGCTTGGCCTTCCTGGCCGCTGCCGCCCTTTTCGGCGATGGGGGATTCAGCCTGCGAGGCTAAGCGCCCGATGGTGCGCGGTTCGCCGGATCCGGCCGGCTGCGGGCTATACGGCCGCGCGGGCCAGCAGGGTGGCGCTGGCCCCGAACATCGTCGGCTCGGCCATCAGCCGAGTCGTGGCGTGGGCGCCGAGCGGTGCCAGCGCAGCCACAAGGGCCTCGCGAGCGTTGGCACCCAGGGCATCGGTAATGGTCGTGCCGCACCGAACTGTCGCGGCCCATCGGTCACCGCGGTCAGCCAAGCGGACATGGACCGCAATCCCGATGACGGCGGGTGCGAACTCGAAGGCGAACCAGCGGCTGTCGTTCATGTGCGAATCGTGCGAGGCCGTGGCGACAGCTCGAGTGTCGCGATTGCTTCCGACCCTTTGCGACGGGAAGGTCACGGCGATACGACCCAGGGCAGGGGAGCGTGGCAGCTCCCGCACTCATACCCGGGCGACTCTGGCCCGACCAGGCAACCACCGAGCACCAGCTCGCCACGTTTCTCCTCCTCCCAGAGCTCAGCGCTGGGATAGCCGTAGACGATCCGGACCGCGTCGGTGGACCCGCAGGCTGGGCAGGGCGGGAAGGTAGTCGTCGTGGTCATCGGTTCAATGGGCGCTTCGTGGGTGGCCCAGATGCCAGCCCGAGCACCATCGGCACCGGTAAGGCTTCAGGCCGGCGTAACCACGCCGGCCATTGCGCACCAGGCTCTTCGCCTCGCGCCGGCTGAGGTAGACCGCCTTGGACGTGCAGCCGCGCTCCTGCATCGGCAGGTTCCGGTTGATGAACTGGCGATAGCCAAAGGCTTGCATGATCCGATCATCGGATCAGCTCGTGACAGCTCTGGTGTCGCGCTGTGGCGCGCGGGTTGGCGCCCAAAGCCGCAGGTCAGCCGCAACTCGTCACGTCTGCTGTTGGATCTCCCCTGCCACGCGCTCCCCTGAGCGCACCGCTCCCTCGATGAAGCCTTGGTAGTCGACCGATGTGTGCTCGCCTCAGAAGACATCGCTCCAGAGCCTGGCCATGACACGCGCATAATCCGGCCGTGGTGCAGCGCGACGCAGGCGACGGGCGCGGCGCGAGCGAACGGCCCGGACAGGCTGGCCCGAGCCAGAGCCCTGTACCCGAGACCGCGCTGACGCGCGGCTTCCTCTTCTGCGACCTGCGCGGCTATACGGCCTTCGTGGAGGAGAGGGGGGACCGGGCGGCGGTCGAGCTACTGGCGGCGTTCAGGACGATCGTTCGAGAGGCGATTGCGGCTACCCGTGGCGGCGAGGTCCGGACGGAAGGCGACAGTTTTTATGTCGTGTTTCCGTCTGCCAGCGCGGCAGTGCGCTGCGGACTCGCCATCACCGATGCCGCTGCGTCGACAAATGCCGAACAGCCCGATCGGCTGATCCGGGTCGGGGTCGGAATCCACGCGGGTGAGTCGATCGAACATCGAGAAGGGTTCGTTGGCTCGGCGGTGAACATCGCCGCGCGCGTATGCGCGCTTGCTTCGGCGGGAGAAGTGCTGGTCACCGATACCGTCCGCTCCCTTGTCCGAACGAGTCTGGACGTCACCTTCGTGGCACGTGGCCGGCGACACCTAAAGGGAATCTCCGAACCTATCGCCCTCTACGCGGTGACCTCCGCCCCTTCGTTCGCGAATGGTAAGGCGCGGGGATGGCCGTTGGCACTTGGACCGCGAGTCGCCCGCCGCAGGTTGCTCCTCGGCGCGATCCTCACACTAGGTGTCGTCGCCGTTGCCCTCGGTGTCTCGATGCTGGGAGGCGGGGCGGGTCTTCCCGCGCCTTTGCCCGGCCAGTTGGTCTTCCTTGCCAGCGCCCGCGAGCAACAGGTCTACCTTGCGCTGCCGAACGGCGACGAGCGCCGTCGACTGACCCCGTTGTCCGAGAACGTGTCGCAGTTCGTCGTCCGACCCGACACGGGGGCGATCGCCTACGTCGCAGGCGACCAAATTCGCATCGCCAGCCTCTCAGATGCTGGGGGCTCGAGTCGCTGGCCTGGCACCTGGGGGCTCCCAGACTTCTATCAAGGCTCCGCGCTCGTGGATATTGACCTTATTGCATGGCTGCCATCGGGAGAACTTCTCCTGGAAGAGGGTCGTCCGGACCGTGTCAAGGCATGCTGGCCGCCAGTGGGGAGTCAATGACGCCGTTCACGGTCGCCGCGTGTGTGGGAGATGCGGACAGCGCCTCCGGGACCGATCTCGCGATCTCCTCCGATGGCCGATCCATCGCCTATCAAGCCGGGCAGGACCTGTGGATCGCCCCGATCGGCGGGTGCGGCATGCGGGTCACCACATCCATCAGCGCGTCGAAACCGGCTTGGTCGCCGGACGGCAGCCGTCTCGCATTTCAGGGTCTGACGGATGAATCGGGTGGCATCTATGTCGTCAGCGCGAATGGCACGGGCCTTCGGCAACTTACCGCGGGTGCCTCGAATGACACCGATCCGGCCTGGGCTCCCGACGGGGCCTTTCTCGCGTGGACGCACACTGCGGATTCGGTTGGGCGGCTCTGGGTCATGCACGCCGATGGTTCTGGTCAGCGGCAACTACCAATTGGGAACGCCGGCGAACGATTGGACCACCCGATCTGGATACCGGAGGCCGAGCTGATTCCCAGCCCGAGCGCGACCCCTGCCGTGCCGAATCCGTTCCAGGTCGACGGGACTTACCCCGCCGAAAGCCTGGGCCTGGATCGACCGATTGCGATGGCTGTCGGTCCCGATGGCCATGTGTACATGACCGACATGAAGCCCTCCGTCACGGTGTTCGACGCTTTCGGCTCCCGCATCGCTGAGTGGGGTAGTGCAGGCTCAGGCCGGGGTGAATTCAACTTCGGGACTGACGAGCCTCATGGCTCCATCGCGGTCGACTCCAGCTCGCGCGTCTATGTTTCCGATTCTCTGAACGCGCGCGTCCAGGTCTTCGATGCCACTGGCAAGTTCCTCCGACAGTTTGGCTCCCCTGGCACCGCGGATGGCGAATTCGTGTGGCCGTTCGACCTGAGCGTGGACGATCAAGGTAACGTCTACGTTCTCGACGATGGGGCGCGGAACCTTCAAAAGTTCTCCCCCGACGGGAAGTTCATATGGAAGGTGGACAACTCGACCTTGCCCGACTTCACCGGCCACGGTCACGACGCAAATATCGATCCACAGGGTCGGATCGTGATCGGCATCGACGACAACGGGCGGGTGATCTTTCTGGACGAAGACGGCCACGAGGTCGATGCCTTCAACGCGGGTGCATGCCAGGTCACGGTCGATTCCGCCGGGAATATCTATGTCGCGGACGTCGGCTGTGGAGGCGAAACCGTCGCGGTCTTCGATCCGTCGCATCGACTGATCGGGCGTTGGCAGGGGCCTGCCATGCCCCTTGCCGGCGCTCCCGAATTTGGGTCCAACGGCGAGGTCTTCGCGCTCGGCAAGGACGGGTCCCTGATCAAGCTTGCCATCCATCTGAGCCCTTGAAACGCAGCGCGCTGACGGGCGGAACGGAGCGTGAAGGTGGCTTCGGCGGCAGGATTCGAACCTGCGACCAAGCGGATAGCAATCGCCAGTCTATGTGATGCGAGGGCGTACGACTCAGGCTGACCCTCTGCGCTGCTGTGGCGCGCAGTGCGGCCGTGCAGCTGGGCAGCTGTGCTGCACGGAAGGGTGCCCACGGCGGGCGTCGGTCAACGAAGTCGTCGCAGGCGAACGGACCGCCTTGCATTGCCGGTCTACGATTCCGCCGATGGCCAAGATGCAGCGCAAGCTCCTCAGCGATCCTGACGAGATCCGCCCGTTCACGCACGGACGGGCCGAGATCTGGGAGCTGGGCGACACCGTGATCGGCAAGCAGGTCTTCGAGCCCGGCTGGCGCTGGTCGAACGACGTTAAGCCGGTGGCGCTCACTGATACGTGCGAATACCACCATCTTGGCCTGGTGATGTCGGGCCGTCTGAAATTCGAAACGCCCGATGGCCTGCAGATGGAGGTCGGGCCCGGCATGCTGTTCGAAGTGCAGCCCGGCCATGACGCCGTGGTCCTGGGCGACGAAGCGTGCGTGATCTACGACTTCGCCGGCATGCGCACCTTCGGGCGCCCGCTGGTCGGCAGCGGCCAGCGGGTCCTGGCCACCATCCTGTGCACGGACATCGTCGACTCGACGGCAACAGCGGTCCGGGTGGGCGATGCGGCATGGCGCGACCTGATCGCCGAGCAGACCTCAGCCACCCGAAGAGAGGTGGATCGCTATCGTGGCAAGGAGGCGGCGACCACCGGAGATGGGTTGCTTGCGCTGTTCGACGGCGCGGAGCGGGCCATCCATTGCGCGGCCGCCATCCACCGCACGTCGGAGGCGCTGGGCATCCAGCTGCGCATCGGCATCCACACCGGCGAGGTGGAACGACTGACCGACAACGTGCGCGGCGTGGCGGTCCACCTCGTCACGCGCGTCACGGCGCTGGCGGAACCCGGCGAGGTTCTTGTTTCCGGCGTGACCCACGACCTGGTCGCAGAGACAGGTCTGCGCTTTACGAGCCGCGGCGAGCACGAGTTGAAGGGCATCCCACGCCCTGTCGAGGTGTGGCAGCTCAACTCTGACTAGAGAGCATTCCGACACGCTTGGGGATCCGCTGCAGGCGCGCCGGATAAGTTGATAGCACTACTGCTATCAGTGTTGTGCTACCGTGAATGTATGAATTCGGTTCGGCTTCTCCGCTATGCGCGTCGCTCGGCCGCGATGACCCAGCGCCAACTCGCAGCCAGCGCGGGATTGCCGCAGTCAACCGTGGCGCGCATTGAGTCAGGGAGACTGCAGCCGCGGTGGGAAACGATGACGCGGTTACTCCACGCCACCGGCCACTCGCTGGAGATCAGCACGGCAGGGGCGGGGATCGATCGGTCCCAGATCCTCGCCATGCTCAGGCTGACGCCGCGGCAACGTCTTGAGACGGCTTCGGCCGACGCGCGGGGTCTGGGCGAGCTGCTCGAGCGCGCGGGGCGCGGCCACCGAACCCCTTGAGGACACCGGACCAGTCGCCGGCGTTCGATCCGCTGGCGGCCATCACCGTTCTGGCACGCCATGGTGTTCGGTATCTCGTGATCGGCGCAACCGCCGGTCGCCTGCTCGGCTCACCGACCGTCACCCGCGACCTCGACATTTGCCATGCGCGCGACGACGCCAACCTGGAAGCGCTGGCGACCGCGCTACAGGAGCTGAACGCTCGACTGCGCGGCGCGCCCATCGACGTGCCTTTCAAGCTGGACGCGCCCTCATTGCGAGCCGGTGACTCCTTCACCTTCGAGACCGATGCCGGCGACCTGGACATCCTGGCTACGCCGGCCGGCACTGACGGCTACCCGGAGCTGATCCGAACGGCAGAGGAGCTGGATTTGGGCGGGCTGACCGTCAGGGTCGCCTCGATCGACGCATTGATTGAGATGAAGCGAACGGCAGGACGTCCGAAGGACCTGATCGAGGTCGAGGTCCTGGCTGCGCTACGGGATGAGGCCGACGGCGATGAGTGAAGGTCGCGCTATCCGTCGGACTCTTGGACCTACGCCGGCATGCGAACCCGGATGCCGGACACCGGCGCGAAGTCGCTGGTATTGCGAGTCACCAAGGTGAGCCGATGCTGAATGGCGGTGGCGGCGATCAGCGCATCGGCCATCCCGACCTTTGCTGCCCGGCGGATACGCCCCGCACGTTCGGCGACGGCCCGATCCACTGGAATTTCGGCGAACGTGTCGAGCAGGCGCCGTACCTTCGCTTCTTCAGTGCCTCTCCCGGCAAAGAGCTCGGCCCGGGTCACCGTCGAGACATGAACCGTGTCCTTGCCAACGGCGAAGCGGTGATGGCCGCGAAGATGGTCGATGAGGACGTCGGAATCGACGAGGATGCGGGTCACCGGTCCCACTCGATGCGCGGAGGAACCTCCAGATCCGGGATGGATCCGAAGGTGTCGTCGAGGGCTGCCTGGACATCGGGCTCGTCATCCGCCAGGTAGGTGTCCACCGCCTCGCGGATCATGCGCGCGAGCGGGGCACCACTTCGGCGGCCGCGCTTGTCCAGCCGTTTCCGCTGATCATCGGTGAGGTAGATCTGTGTGCGCGTGCTCGGCATATACAGCGCAGTATACAGTACCCGTAATCCTCAGCTCCAGGCATGGAGCTGGGTAGGCGCGAGCCAGAGTTCGGGGCTGTTCACAATCACCTGACTGGAGTACAACTACCCGGACGCGGGAAGCTGTGACGTGCGGGCCCAACCCATGGCCGCCGGGGACGCACCGAGCTACTGGCGAACCCGACCCGCCACCGACGTGAGGTGCCCTCATGCGTCGCATGCTTCATGCGCTCGTCACCGCCCTGGTCCTGTCGCTCACGCTGACCGCCATTGCCATCGGGGCGAAGCCGTCTACGGGATGCCCTTCCGCTGCATCGGGCTTCGTGCGGGTCGACCGGGATGGATGGTGGGCGGCCAGTGTCGAGGGCTTCGAGATAGAGGGCATCGACGTCTACGAGGACGACGGCGTCACCTTTACCGTTGAGTTCGACGAGTTCGCCGTCAGTTTTGGCTTCGCCGACGGGGTGGCGCTCGAGGAGTTCATCCTCGTCACCAATTGGCCGAACATCGACGGGAACGGCAACGGCTTCACGTGCAAGAAGCTATTCGCGGAGCAGGGCAAAGGCTGGGAGGCCTACTTCTTCAACGCGGTCGACGACCAATCGTCCAGCGGGTAGCTGCGGCATGCAGATCTGGCCCGATGGCAACGCCCGCACCCACCCGGTGACGGAAGGCCAGATCAAGGTCGCTGCGTCAGCGAGTTGATGGTTCGACCTTCGCAACCTCGGCGGCGGGCCGGGAGGTCCGGGATTCCTCGCCCGCGGCCGGAGCCTTGACGGCGTGCGCGCGATAGGTGGCGACGTATGCGTCCGCTCCCCGTTGGTGGAAGTAGTCTTCCGCTTCGTCCGCCGCCTCGGCGGCCTCATGGAACTGATCAGCGGCCAAATGACCAACCGCCAGCTGCAATTGAGCGATCACGTGGACAGCCCCGACCTCTTCGAGGATGCGGCGCGCATTCAGATACGCGATTCGTGCCTCGTCCCAGCGTCCCGCCAGTAGCGAGGTCAGAGTCAACGCGACTTGGCGGGCCGCCTGCGACATCGGGAGATCGTCGGCCACCACCGCAGCTTGGGCTTCAACGGCATCCTGCAAACGCGACGCGTCCGCGGCGGCGGCGGCGGCAAACTGGCCGAGCTGGGTCGTCGCCCGCGCATTGTCGGTCTGGTTCCATCCACGTTGGGAAGCGTCGATTGCATCGATCCAGCGACCCTGGGCCATCCTGATCTGGGCTTCCAGCCCAGCGACGGCCGCCAAGGCCTGCGCGCTGTCCTGGATGGCCGGCTCGGTCAGGATGTCGTCAAGAATTCGATCCGCCTCGCCGGTTCGCCCACGGTAAGCCAGCCTGCGAGCCTCTTCGGTATCAAACCAGCGCCGATAGAACCCTGACGCGTCGGGAAGTTCGGCGTGCGCTTCCTCCTGCCAGTCATCCCAGCGACCGAGCTCGAAGCTCCCAATCATGCCCGCACCAATCGCCTGTTGCACCCACGTGCGCTCACCGTATCGTTGGGCGATCTCAAAGACCTCGCGCGCCAGGTCGATGGTTCCCTGAGTGCTGTGCGAGTCCACGATGCCCGTCAGGTTGTTTCGCGCCCGCAACATTGCCATCGGCTCGCCCAGCCGGTCGGCAAGCACCATGGCACCGCGCAGGACCGCCTCTGCTTCGGTGGGCCGTCCGATCATCATCAGCGCCGAACCTTTCGTGATCAGAGTGTGCACCAGCACGCTCTGATTCGTCACCGTCGGGCTCGCGAGCACCCGCTCAGCCCAGCTCAGGGCCTCCGGAGACCCCTGGATCATCAGGGCGCGAGCCAGCTCCGCCTGGGCGTCTACGATCTCCGCCGAGGGCGGGAGATCCGTCACGTCGGCGAGCGCCTGCTGGAGGATGGCGGTTGCGGCCTGGTCTCCATGCTCTGCGAGCTTGACCCATGCTTGCCGTGTTCTGCTCCGCAAGACACCCAGGCGATCGCCACGCGCCGCGTAGAGGGCCTCGGCCTTCCGGGCGTGCTCGTCACCGGCCTGCACGCGCGCCACCGTACCAGCGGCCGCCGCGGCACGTTCGTGAAGGGCGGCCTGCTCGAGCGGATCCGTCGTCACCTCGAGTGCCTGTTCAAGGTAGTCGAGGGCTCCGACCGGGGCGTGCAGCGCGGTTGCCCGCTCCGCTGCCGCTCGCAGGGCCACGCGTGCCTGCGCGGCCAGCGCATCGGCCTCGTCTCCGGTTGGGCTAACGCGGTAGGCCGCCAGGTAGTGGCTGGCCAGAACGCCGGCCAGCTCGTCCTCACCCAGCGACTCGAAGTAGCGAGCCGCTGCCACGTGCTTGGCACGTCGCTCGCGCTTCGCCATCGACTGGTATGCCACTTCCCGCACAACACCCTGGACGAACCGGTATTGCCCGCGCTCGCCCGATAGGGGATCGGCGTCCAAGACCACGATGTCGCGCCTTCCCAGCGCGTCGAGGTGTTCGACCAGTGCCTCTTGAGGGACGCCGCTGATCGCCTCGAGTGCCGGGACCGTGAAGCTCAGGCCCAGGATCGCCGCGTCGCTGACGAGGGTTCGCTCGTCGGGTGCCAGCGCGTCCAGGCGGGCGGCGACGAGGGCGTGCAGCGTCTCCGGCACGGCGAGCGCGGGCAGGTCGCCCGCCAGCGAGAGCTGCGTCCCGTCCGCGACGAGCGCTCCACGGTCGATGAGCATGCGGACCGTCTCGACCGCGTACAGCGGGACGCCCTCGGCACGGTCGATGATTGCCCGGACCGCCTGTTCGGGCAGTCCTGGCGCGATCCCGGTGAGGAGCAGGCGCATGTCGGCCTCGGGGAGAGGCTCCAGATGGATCGACGTGGCGGCCCGAACGGTCGAGCCCCACCCCGGACGACGCTCGAAGAGCTCCGGCCGTGCCTCGGCCAGCACGAAGATCGGCGAGGTTCGCGCCCATACGAGCAGGTGCTCGATGAAATCCAGGAGTCCCTGATCGGCCCATTGAAGGTCCCAGAAGACCAGCATCGCTGTCGACTGCTGGGCCAGTCTCTCGAAGAAAGTCCGCCATGCGGCGAACAGCTCTTCCCTGCTGTCGCTGGGAAGCTCATCCAGGCCCAGGAGGCCGGTCAGCCGTGGTTCGATCCAGCGTCGCTCTGCCGGCTCCAGGGGAAGCCCGGCGAGGATCTCCGACACCTTGGCGCGTGCCGAATCAGGATCCTCCGACTCAGCGATGCCGGCCCGGCCACGGACGATCTCCGCCAACGCCCAGTAGCTGATTCCCTCGCCGTAGGACGGAGAGCGGCCCTCGTGCCAGAGCACCGTCTCGACCACGCCGTCCAGATACTTCTCGAGCTCCCACGCGAGACGGCTCTTCCCGATGCCGGCCTGGCCGACGACCGTCACCAGCCGCGGCTTTCCCTCGCGTGCCGTGGCGTGGAACTGCTCCTTGAGCAGCCGCAGCTCCTCATCCCTCCCGACGAAGGGAGGCTCGAGCGCCGTCGCTCGCCCTTGTCCGCCGCGACGGCCCACGACCGCCACGGCGCGCCACGCTCGGACCGGCGCCTCCTTGCCCTTGAGCTCCTGGGCCGCCACCTCCTCGAACGCGATCGCGCGGGCGGCCGCCCGCTGGGTGGCCTCGCCGACCAGCACCGTTCCCGGCAAGGCCGCGGATTGGAGGCGGGACGCGGTGTTGACCATGTCGCCGGCGACCATGCCCTGTCCTTCCGCCCCGATCGTTACGGCCGCCTCGCCGGTCAAGACGCCAGCTCTTGCTTGCAGACCGATATCACCGTCCAGCCCCGCCACCGCCGAGACCAACTCCAGTGCCGACCGCACGGCACGCTCGGCGTCGTCCTCGTGGGCGGTCGGTGTGCCCCATACGGCCATGACCGCATCGCCGATGAACTTCTCGATCATGCCGCCGTGGCGGTCAACCGTCTCCCGGGCAACGTCGAAGTAGCGGCTCAGCAGGTCTCTGGTGTCCTCGGCATCGCGCTGCTCGGAGGCGGAGGTGAAACCGACCAGGTCGACGAACAAGACGGAGACGAGCCGGCGCTCAGCAACTGGCTGGGCCGCCGATGGAGCGTCGGCAGTTGGCGCACCGGCCGATGTCTCTCCCGCTGCCTGCGTCGAAGCCGCCAGCGGATTCCCGCACTCGCCACAGAACTTCGCGCCCGGCGCGTTCAGGGTGCCGCAGACGGAGCAGGCCGCGGCGAGGCGCTGTCCGCATTCCACGCAGAACTTCTGGCCCGGTTCGTTCTGGGTGCCGCAGTTCGCGCAGGTCAGCAAGGAAGGGGAGCCTCCATCGGCTCAGTTGTGGTCATGCGCCGGTGCAGCATACGGCTCACACCGCAGTCCGTTAATCCCAAGGCGCGACTACGGGGCTCCCGCTCCGACGCTAATGCGTCGGCGGGAGCCTGAGGAATCGGCTTAGCCCGTGCCGTCAGGCCAGGTGATCGCAAACATCGGACCAGTGCCCGCGGAGGCTGCCAACGACGGCTTCCATGCTGCCGAGGCTCGGATCCATGTGGCCGCTGGTGGAGAACGGATGCTCACCCGGGAACCAGAAGCCCCAATTGCCGGTGCCCTTGACGGTGGTCGTCCCGTCCGCGCTGACGTGGATGAACGTGGGCCCAGCGATCGAGGCTCGGATCCAGGCGCCGGTGTCCATGTTCGTCAGCCGAATCTGATACCGGCCGGTCACGTGGATGACGGTCGATCCGTCTCGCTTCGTCCAGGTCGTGGCGATCTCCTTGAACGCCGTCTCCTCGTACAGCACGTCGAAATCGCCACAGGCCACGTCGGCTGGCATGACGAACGACCCGAACCCACTCAGTGCTTCTTTCGGCGGCCGCGCACCCGCGACAGTCGAGGCTGCCGCGAGCATCAACAGCGCGGCGAGCGCAAGGGCGGACATGACGCGGGACACGGCGGGCACCTCCCACGAGCACGGGCCGGTTTCGCCATTGGCTCGGTGCGGTGTCGGGCAGCCTGGGCGACCTTGAGCTCTGCCCGCACGTCAGCGCCTCCCGCTGGGCGGAGCATGCACTTGAGTACATCGGCCTGTAAAGCAAGCAAGCCCCGGCGCTGGGCGCTCAAGGCCGATGATGTCGACGCGAACTTCGTGGCACCGCAGTCCAAATGGCTTGTTGAGCGTCGTTCTGGGCGGTCTTGCGCGCAGGTTAGAGGCCCGGGACCGCGGTGAGACTACAGATGCCGACGCGGATAGGCCGGCGTGAGGCCCGGGATCATCGGGAAATGGCGGACATTCTGCGTCAGCAGATTGGCGCCAAGCTGTGTGGTGCCAGCCGCGATCAGGCAGTCGGCGAGTTGCAGGCCCGGATGTGAGCGCCGCACACTGCGAGCGAGGGATCCGGCGGCATCCGCCAGCTCGACGTCGATGTCGAGCCATCGCAGCTGGTCGAGCAGCAGCTCCGTCCGGCGGCGCTCACTGGCGCGCATGCCGGCAAGAACCTCAGCGCGGGCGATGACGACGCCCCAGAGTTCATCACCGGCCATGGCTCGCTCCCGAAGTACGTCACGCGCCCGCTCGTCCCCGCGCAGATGGTCGATGAGAACCGATGAGTCGATGACCACCCTCACCCCCGCTCGTCCTCGTCGGACCAGCGTTCGCCCCACAACTCCTGGAACCTGCCGTCGGACCGGACGCCGTCGACGTACTCCTCACCAGTCATCCCACGTCCCTGCCAAGCGCCGAATGAGCTGTCCAACGCCGTTGCAAATGCCTCGGCGTCCTGACCTGCCAGGTACGTCCGATCGATCGCCTCTCGAATGAGGTGCGAGCGCGTCTGGCCGCGGCGCTTGGCTTCACGGTCGAGGGCTGCGGCCTGGTCGCGGCTGAGGTAGATTTGCGTCCGTTCCACGATGTACGTATACATCACCCGGCCCCAACTCGTCAACGGGCGCAAGCCACAGGCAGGCGAGGACTACGCCATCGGTCATCGTGTCTCCTCCACTTCGGTTGTGAATCGCGTACCGAAGCAGCATCCTGTACGCATGGAGTCCGACCGCCCGCTCGAACGGCGCCTGGTGACGTCGCTCTTCCTGGACATCGTCGGCTCAACCGACCTCATGTTGCGCATCTCGCCCGAGCGGCTGAAGCGCGTGCTTGATGAGGCCTTTGGTGACTTGAGCGGCGTCATTGCCGAGCACGGCGGAACCGTCGAGAAGTATATCGGCGACGCGATCTTCGCCGTGTTCGGTGTGCCCACCGGGCGTGCTGACGATCCGCTGCGAGCGCTGCGTGCAGCGGAAGCGTGCGCGCAGTTGGCGGAGGCTCGCAGCGAGGACCGCGTGCCGTTCGCGGTGCGGATCGGCGTCGAAACGGGCCAGGTTCTCGTCGATCTTGATGCTGCAGAGACGGATCGCGAGCGGATGATCGTCGGCCCATCGGTAAACCTTGCGGCGCGTCTCCAGGCCGCCGCAGACCCCGGCCACATCCTGGTGGGCCCGGACTGCCATGAGGCGACCGCGAATCGGGCCGGGTTCGAGTCGGTCGGGGAGCTCGGCCTCAAGGGCATCGGGACGGTTGCTGCGTGGCGGCTGTTGAGTACGGCGGGTTCCGCCCAAGTGGAGCCAGGATTCGTGGGGCGCGAGGAGGAGTTTGGGCGGCTTCAGGACGCCCTGCAACACGCGCGCGCCGGACGGAGCGTGCTGGCGCTGATCATCGGGCCGCCGGGACAGGGCAAGTCGCGGCTGGTCGGCCAGTTCGTGGCGGGGCTGGCGGAAATGCCGAAGCTGGTGGCGCGATGCCGTCCGGAGGCAGAGCAGGGTTCCCTTACGCCACTCAAGCAGCTGCTGGCCGATAACTCGGCCCTGCCCGAACCCGAGGTGCTGCTCGCCCGCCTGGCGGAGCTCTTTCCCGAGCCACGGGAGCGCGACCGCATCGCAGCCGCGCTGATGCACAGCGCAGGCTTGCCGGGGGCACCACAACCCCTGCCGTCCAACCCGATCGAGCTCCAGGACGAAGTCCTCAACGGCTGGAAGCGATACCTGTCGGCGCTCGGTCGCCGGAGCCTGGTGCTCGTATGGATCGAGGACCTCCATTGGGCAGAGCCGCAGCTCCTGCGGCTCGTCGATAGGCTTACCGTCGGCAGCGACACGCCCCTGCTGGTGCTCGGGACGGCACGACCTGAGTTGGCGGGAACGACATCGCTACGACCAGGACCGGACCGGATCTTCATCGAGCTCGAGCCGCTCGGTCCCACGGACGCCGAGGAGCTGGCTCGTCAGGCCGGCGCCCTCGGAGCGGCGTCGGTTTCGCGGGCCGCCGGAAACCCTCTCTTCATCGTCGAGCTGGCGCGGTCCCGCCGTGCCACCGACGAAGAGATCCCCGTAACGCTCCACGCCGCCATCGCGGCACGCATCGACGAACTGCCCCGGCAGGACCGCGAGATCCTCCAGCGTGCGGCGGTGGCGGGGGAGACGTTCGGGCTGCGGGATGCCGCCCTGCTCGCTGGACGGGACCCCGGCGAGGTGAGCGGCGCCCTGGGTCGTCTCGTGCACGCCGGCTATGTCATCGCGGTCGAGCAGGGGTACCGATTCGATCATCCGCTCGTCCACGACGTAGCCTACGGCCGGCTTTCGCTGGCGGAGCGTATGCACCTCCACGCCCGCTACGCGCGGGAGGGCGCCGATCCGGAGGACGCCGAGGCGCTGGCCCACCACTGGTGGCGCGCACTGGGCGAGCCCGATGCCTCATGGGTCTGGGAGGACGAGCGCGAGCTTGCCCACCTTCGACGCGCGGCCTACGAAGCGCATCTCGCGGCCGGACGTCGCCACAGCGCGCGTTTCGCGCAGGAACGGGCCGTTGAGGTGCTGGAGCGTGCGCTGACGTTCGGCGCCGGGCCCGCGGACGTGGCCAAGGTCGAACGCGAGCTCGGCATGGCGTATGCCAGGAATGCGCAGGGCGATGCCGCTTGGGAGCACCGGATGCTTGCGATCGCCGCCTGCCGAGACGCCGGCTTGACGCCACCGGCGAGCCTCTACGCGGAAACGGTGACGATCCCGGTCTTCAACTACGCGTTCACGCGTTCGATGCCAGACGAGGCGGTGGTCATGAACGTGATCACCGAGGGGCAGCAGGTCGCCCGCTCGTCAGGCGATGAGGCATCGCTGGCGATGCTGTTGATCCTCGAGGGCTACTATGTCGGCGACGCGGGCAAGGCCGGCACCGCCCTCGAGCTCATCGACCGAGCGTCTGATCCGCTGCCGTATGCGGACACGCTGGCGCGGCTGGCGACCGTGCAAATGCTGGCGGGCGACGTCGCTGCCTCCGACGAGAACTACCGCCGGGTCGAAGCGCTTTTCGACGCGGGCGCCACGATCGACGAGCTCGAGTACCTCGCGTATCGCGTGACGAGCCAACTCCTGCTGGCGCGGATCGACGAGGCGACCGCTGGCGCAGAACGGTTCCTCGCGCTGAGCGAGGCGATGGGGGCGCACTTACGGACGCATGCTCTCCAGCCGCGCTGCTCGATCGCCATGGCGACCGGCGACTGGGCACTCGCCGCGTCAATGGGTCAGGAAACGGCGGAGGTCGTCGAGGCGAATCCCGAAACGCCGTTTTGCATTCGCGGCGCCATGGCCACCGCCCAGGGCGCCGTCGCCGCGCTGGTGCAGGGTGATCGACAGACGGCCGAGGATCTTGTCGCGCTGACGGAACGGATGATCAAGCCGGGACTCCAGCGCGCGTACGCCATGTTCCTGCCGTCGGTGATGCTCGGGCGGCCGGCGGATCCCGCGGAGGCTATGCCGCTGCCGGGCACGATTACGCGGCCTTGGCAACGTCAGCTCGTGGACCCCGGCTACCTCAACCTTGCCGTCGGCGTCGTCATCGGTGACCGCACCGAGGCGCGGCCGCGAGCGCTCGAGCACCTGCGGGTGTTCGGCAAGAACGGCAGTCTCACCGCGTCGGCCCTCGCCGAGGCCGTGGGTGGAGATACGGAATCTCTGAGAGCCATGGGCTTCATCGGGCTTGTCGAGCTGCTCTCATGGTCGTCACGGCGGTGAACCGATGACGCGCCCTGATTCCCAGGCAACTGCCAACCGCCAGGCCTCCGTGACCGCGGATTCTTCCCTGGTGGCATCGCGATGTGGTTCGACGGAGAGATCGGGAAC
>JBDUEE010000041.1:0-5730 GCA_040002615.1 Chloroflexota bacterium
CACCACGTCAACGACCCGTTGCTGACCGCGGTGCTGGCGCTGGTCGCCATCGGCGTGGTGATGGTCTACTCAGCATCCAGCGTGCAGTCGTACCTCGCCAGCAGCGACCCCGCCGCCCAGGGCATGCAGCAGGCGATCTGGGCGCTGCTGGGACTGGTTGCCATGCTGCTGGCCAGCCGCGTCGACTTCCGCCTGCTGCGGTACCTGGCCATCCCTGCCTACGTCGTCACGGTGGTGCTGCTGGTGGCCGTGTTGATTCCCGGGGTGGGCACCGAGGCGTTCGGGTCGCGGCGCTGGATCGTGATTCCCGGCGTGGGCAGCTTCCAGCCGGCCGAGATTGCCAAGCTGGCGATCTGCATCTACCTGGCTCATTGGCTCGACCGACGGGGCCGCAAGGCACACTCCTTCTGGAATGGGTTCCTGCCGTTCGGCCTGCTGGTGGCGCCGGGCTTCCTGCTGATCGCGCTGGAACCGGACCTGGGAACTGCTGCGGTATACGCCACCACCGCCTTTGCCATCTTCTTCATGGCGGGTGCCAACCTGGTCTACCTGGCAGCCATCGGCTCGGCAGTCGTTGGCGCCGCCGTGCTGATGATCAGCAGCACTCCCTACCAGATGCAGCGCATCCAGATATTCCTCGACCCATTCAGCGATCCGCTCAGGGCCGGTTACAACACCATCCAGGGCCTGCTGGCGTTGGCACTCGGCGGTGTCGTTGGCCAGGGGCTGGGTGCCAGCAAGCTCAAGTACCTGTACCTGCCGGCGCCGTCGACTGACTTCATCTTCGCGATCATCGGCGAGGAATGGGGCCTGTTCGGCACGCTGACCGTACTCACCCTGTTCGTCCTGCTGGCCTACCACGGCTACCGGATCGCGATCCATGCGCCCGATACCTTCTCGGGCCTGTTGGCGGCCGGCATCACCACCTGGCTGGTTGCCCAGGCGTTCATCAACATGATGGTCGTCGCCGCCCTGATGCCGGTCACCGGCATCCCGCTGCCGTTTATCAGCTACGGTGGCTCGGCCCTCACCATCAACCTCGTCGCGGTCGGCATCCTGCTGTCGATCTCGCGCGAGACCACCCAGACAGGATCCTTGATCAATGCGGTATTTGGTGTCAGGCGGCGGGACCGGCGGGCACGTGTTCCCCGCGCTGGCCGTCGCACGGGCACTGCGCGACGCGCAGCCCGAGCTTGAGATCGCCTACGTCGGTGGCGTCCGTGGCATCGAGCGACGGATCGTGGCCGGCGCGGGCGATCTGCCGTACCACGAGCTGCTGGTGCGCTCCCTGCGCAGCGGCGGCATGAACGCCCACCTCGTGATCGATCCCTTGCGCCTGGCGGCGTCCGTGCCGCAGGCCTGGGCGTTGCTCGCCCGCCTGCGTCCACGCGCGGTATTCACCAGCGGTGGCTACCTTGGCATCCCCCTGGTGATGGCCGCTCGCTCCCGGGGCATCCCCACCCTGGTGTGGGAGGGCAACGTGCTGCCGGGCCGCGCCACCGCCGCTGTCGGGCGACTGGCCACCCGGGTGGCTGTCTCCTTTCCTCCAACGCTCGATACGTTTCCCGGCCGTGCCTTTGTCTCCGGCACCCCGATTCGTTCGTTTGCCGGAGTTGACCGGGCGGCGGCTCGGGAATCCTTCGGGATGGAGCCGGAGGATCGGCTGTTGCTGGTATTCGGTGGCTCCCAGGCCGTGGCCCGCATCACGGCCGCGCTCGAATCCGGCCTGGAGCGGCTGCTGCCGGAGTGGCGGGTGCTGCACGTGGCCGGGGACGCGGGCCTGGCTGCGGCCGATGCGGTGCGCCGCAGCTTGCCGGCGCCGATGGCAGATCGCTACCAGGCCGTCGGCTTCCTGACCGATCGGATGACCGATGCCCTGGTCGCCAGCGACCTTGTGCTCGGCCGGGCCGGATCATCGACCTGCGCCGAGCTCGCAGCGGTCGGCGTGGCATCCATCCTGGTCCCGTACCCGCACGCCGGAAACCATCAGCGCGCCAACGCCGCTTTCCTGGCTGATCGCAACGCGGCCGTGGTCATACCCGATCGCGATCTCGACGGCGACCGCCTGGTGGCCGAGGCGCATCGCCTGCGCGACGACGACATGCGCCGTCGTCTTGCCGCTGCCGCCCACTCACTGGGTCGGCCCGATGCCGCGGCCGCCATCGCCGCCGAGCTGCTGGCCATGGGCGAGGGGCGCGCACTCCCGTCGCTGAAGGGCGAGGCTCCCTCGTGAGCCGCACCGTGCCAAGCGGGGTGGCGCCGGCGGACCTGGCACGCCTGGATGCGCTGGCCGCCGAGCGGGGTATCGAGCTGCAGCGTAACGTGCCGCTCGCCCACCTCACCACCCTGCGTGTGGGCGGGTCGGCCGATCGTTTCGCCGATGCGCGCACCAACGACCAGCTGCTCGCCATGCTGCGCGCCGCGCACGAGTCGCGCGTTCCGGCGTTCGTGCTGGGCAATGGCAGCGACCTGGTGGTGGCGGACGCCGGCATGCGCGGCCTGGTGGTGCGCAACCGCGCCCGCGCTGTCACGATCAGCGACGATCTGCTGACCGCCGACGCGGGCAGCGCGATGGCGATGCTCGTCAAACGCTGCACCTCCCAGGCGCTGACCGGCCTGGAATTCGGCATCAGCATTCCCGGGACGCTGGGGGGCGCGGTCTGGGCCAATGCCGGCGCCCACGGCGGCGAGATGCGCGACGTGGTGGAGTGGGTCCAGGCCTGGGATCCCGATGCCGACGGCGTGCGGCGCCTGACCGCGGACGACTGCGCCTTCGCCTACCGCGAATCCCGCTTCAAGCACTCGACCGAGGTCGTGCTGGCCGCAGCCCTTCGCGTGCGGGGCGGAGATGCCCAGAAGGTCGCTGCCCTGGTGGCCGAGCACCATGCGCAGCGGGTGGCCACCCAGCCGCTGGCCGACCAGAACGCGGGAAGCGTCTTTCGCAACCCTCCAGGCGACCACGCCGGGCGGCTGATCGACGCAGCCGGGCTCAAGGGCCGCCGGGTGGGCAGCGCCATGGTCAGCCCCTTGCATGCCAACTTCATCGTCACCGATCGCGGCGGCCGTGCTGCCGACGTCCGCCAGCTTGGTGAGCAGGTGCGCACCAGCGTGCACGAGGCGTTCGGCGTCGAGCTCGCCTATGAGCTCGAGTTCGTCGGCGAATGGGACGCCCCGGAGAAGCGCTCGTGACCCGGCGGCTGCGCATCGGCATCTTCGCCGGCGGGCGCTCGGCAGAGCACGAGGTCAGCGTGTCGTCCGCTGAATCGGTCCTGCGCGCGATTGATCGTGACCGCTATGAGCCGTACCTGGTCTACATCGATCGCGAGGGCCGTTGGCACCTTCCCGCTGGCCCTGCGGCCGAGCTCGGCGACTCCGGCCTGGCCAGCCTGCTGGGCGTCGACACGCCGGCCGCGCACACGGCGCATCTGCAGGATCCCGGTGGCTTGCCGGTCCCCGTCGGGATCGACCCTGATGCGCTGGCGCCACGCGCCGCGCTGCGCTCGCTGGCGGAGGCCATCGATGTCGCGTTCCTGGTGCTGCACGGCCCGTTCGGCGAGGACGGCACACTCCAGGGCTTCCTGGAGCTGGCCGGCATCCCGTACACCGGCGCCGGTGTGCTGGCCAGCTCGGTGGCGATGGACAAGGTGGTCTTCAAGGACCTCATGCAGGGGCACGACCTGCCAGTGGTGCTGTACACCTCGTTCCGGCGTTCCGCCTGGCGGGAAGCGCCGCAACAGGTCTTGGCCGATATCGATGCTTGGATCGGGCCACGATCGGTCGTCAAGCCGGCGCGCCTTGGAAGCAGCGTCGGCATGTCACTGGTGCATACACCTGAGGAGCTTCCGGCTGCAATGGAGCAGGCCTTCGGCCATGACAGCAAGGTCGTGGTCGAGGCCTACCTGCCGAACGCGCGTGAGCTCGAATGCGGGGTGCTGGGCAACGACGAGCTGATCGTGTTCGAGCCGGGTGAGGTGCGCAGCCACAACGAGTGGTACGACTACGAGGCCAAGTACACCATCGGCCTGGCCGATGTCATCCCGCGTGCAGAAGTCGGTCCCGAGCTCGCGATGCGGGTCAAGGAGCTGGCGCTGCGCGCCTATCGGGCAGTCGACTGTGCCGGCATGGCGAGGGTCGACTTCCTGGTGTCCGACAAGGGGGAGGTCTACATCTCCGAGATGAACACGATCCCCGGCTTCACCGAGACGAGCATGTTTCCGAAGCAGGCGGAGCTGGCCGGACTGAGCTTCCCGCGGTTGGTCGACCGGTTGATCGAGCTTGCCCGGGAGCGGGATCGGATTGAGCGGGGACCCGCGTCATGAGCGGCACGGCGCTGCGCCAACGGCGACGGTCCAGCGGCCACGCCCGCCGGCCGGGCACACCGCTGCGCAGGCGGCTGCTGGCGCGGCTGCCGAGCGTGGGCCGCGTGCTGGCTGTCCTGCTCTTTGCAGTCGTGGTGGGTGGCTTGGTCACCCTGGTCAACGGGCCATGGCTGCGGGTCAGTGCCATGGCACATCGGGGGGAGCGCTACACCTCCACCCTGGCCCTGGACCGGATCATGGAAGCCTATCGCGGCGTCCCGCTGCTGAGCATCGACTCGGACGCCCTGCGCCATCGGCTGGCGGAGCTGCCGGCGGTGGCCGATGTACAGGTCGAGATGCGACTTCCCGGAGAGCTGCGGGTCAGCATCACCGAGAAGCCGCCGGCCTTCATCTGGCGCACTGCCGCCGTGCAGCTTGTGGGAGCGGCCGACGGCTCGATCATCACCGAGCTGTTGCTCACCGACGAGCCTGATGCAGGGCTGCAGAGGCTCCCGGTGGTGGACGACCAGCGATTCGCCAGCCGCGCGCTGACGGTGGGGGACGTGCTGCCGGCGGCCGAGCTGCGGGTGGCACTGCGTCTGATCGCCCTGGACCCCGACGTGCTCGGCTCACGCGCACGCCGCCTTTCGGTGAGCATGGATGACGAATACGGGTTCGTGCTCGCCACCCTGCAGACTGCATGGCGCGCGGCGATGGGCTTCTACGAGCTCGATCCCCGCGAGGATCGAGTGGCCGCAGATGCGCGCCTGGAGCAGCAGCTCGCCGCGATACGGACCCTGTTCGCAACCCGCCATGAGCGCGCCGTGTCGTGGCTGGATGTCCGCAACCCGGGGAAGGTATATTGGGCACCGTAGAGTTCGCGACGGCACCGGAATCGGTCCGCGCGGCGTGCAGCGGAACCCCCGCGAATGTGGCTCCCCCTGGTCGGCCTTGCGCTCGGCATCGCGCTTGGACTGGTGCTGAACGTGAATGTCAGCCCGGACCTGGCGCGCTACAGCGCGGTGGGCATCCTGGCCGGGCTGGATTCGGTGCTCGGCGCCATCCGCGCGGAGCTGGATGCTCACTACGACAACCGCGTCTTCCTGTCCGGCTTCGTGACCAACGCACTGGTGGCCGTGGCGCTCACCTTCGTTGGCGATCGGCTCGGGATCGACCTGTACCTGGTGGCCCTGTTCGCCTTCGGGCTGCGCATCTTCCAAAACGTGGCCCTTATCCGGCGCCACTTCCTGTAGGCTCGGGCTCCGGGCGGGCGCCCACCGCCACCCGTCGAGACCATCGGAGGTAGCTTGGACAGGGAGACGGTGCTGGTCGGCATCGACGCCGGCACGACCAAGGTGACGACCCTCATTGGCGAGGTGGGGCGGACGGGCGACGTCGACATCATCGGCTATGGGATCGCCCCTTCAGTCGG
>JBDUEE010000042.1:0-14012 GCA_040002615.1 Chloroflexota bacterium
AGTTGCCTTTGTGGCCGACCTTGTGGTCGGCCTGGCGCTGGGGCGGTTGTTCGCCTCCGATCCGCCCGCCAGCCGGTGGCAGGAACTGTTGATCCTGGCCGCGGGCGTTGCGGTGGTGGTGATCGTCACGTCACTGCCCATCATCGGCGGCTTGGCCAAGCTGCTGGTCATCCTGTTCGGGCTCGGCGCGCTGGGCCTCGTGGCGTGGCGCGGGTGGCGGTCACGTGGTCAGCAGGCGCCGCCGCCGGCAGCTCCATCGGCCCCTCAGGCTCCCGAGGCTCCGGCCTCTATCTGAATGCCTGCCCGGGGCGCGCGGCGCCGGCCGTCGCCCCGGGTTCTGCATCGTTTCGAGGATTAGCCGATGCGAGTGGTGCATCACTCGGCGCCAATCCCCCACCGTTAGCGTGGATTGTACCTGCTGGTGCATGGACCGATGCCAATCGGTGCCCATTTGCGCGATCTCATGCGCCTGATGCATCACGCCCGGCGCCCGCGGCTACGCGGCGACGGCGATGGCACGCCGGCTGCTGCCTTTAGGTGGTGCGAGGGTGACCCATTCCTTCAACCAGGAGGACACGATGCTCAAGGACAGCCACGCCTTCTCGGGATTTTCAGTGAACGACATGGAGAAGGCGAAGGAGTTCTACGGCCAGACGCTGGGGCTGGAGATCTCGGACGAGCCCGCCGGCCTGGCGTTACGGATCCCCGGCAGGACCCCGGTCTTCATCTATCCCAAGGACAACCACGAGCCGGCGACGTACACCGTCCTCAATTTCCCGGTGACGGATATCGGTCGGGCAGTGGATGACCTGACCAGCGCCGGTGTCGCGTTCGAGCACTACGGCGAGGGGTTCGACCAGGACGAGAAGGGAATCGCCCGAGACGGCCGCGGTCCGCAAATCGCCTGGTTCAAGGATCCGGCGGGGAACATCCTCTCGGTGCTGGACGAGGGGCCTGCGTAAAGGCCCTCGGCCGCGCGCTTGGTCGTTCATTCACCGGGCGACTGTAAAGTCGAAGCTGGGCCATCCGGAATGCGCTCCTGCAACGCTGAGGCACTGCACGACTCAGCCGTTGGAACTAACGGGGCTCCTTCGACTTTAGAGTCACTGGACGCGTAGCCGGAGCGGGCAGGTTCGGCACGGCCTGAACCACCTGCAACCGGCGGAGGTAGTGGCAGATGCTCGCCTCCTCCCCCACCACAGCTGACCGTCGCCGCCATGCTGCTCGCCCTGCTGGCCGCCGGCTGCGAGCAGGCCAATGGATCCGGCAGCGCCACCACCGCCAGCCCGCTGTCTGCCACCGCAGAGCGACGGATCCGGTAGCGCGACCAGCAGCAGCCCACGGTCCGCGACTGCGACCGGCGACCCATCGGCCACTGAGCTGACGCTCACCGGCGAGCCACTTCCAGCCGGCCGCTACACGAGGACAGCATTCACGCCGATGGTCAGCTTCGAGCTCGATGGACCCTGGCGCGCGATGCAGCTGCTGGATGGATTCTTCGACGTGCAGCAGGACGTCGGCTCACCCGATGTCATCGCCCTGCAGTTCGCACGGCCAGATCGGCTCTACGACGCGGCTGGCGCCGTCGTGTCGGCCACCACTGCCCGAGCTGCCGCCGAGGCGGTGGCTGACAATGTGGCTCTCGACGTGCTGGGCGAGAGCCCGTCTCGGATCGGTGGATTGCATGGATTCACGGTCGAAGTCGGCAATGCCGGCGATCGTTACGTGGCCGTGCTAAAGGCCCCAACAAGTGCGCTGGGCATTGGCCCCGGACGCAGGATGTGGATCTCGTTCTTTGACACGCCCGATGGCCTGCTGGCCATCATGGTTGGCGGCTCCTCGGAGAAGTGGAGTGAGGCTCTGGCTATCGCGGAGCCGGTGCTCGAATCGGTCCGCATCGGGCCATAGCCCTACGCCGGATCCTCCAGGTGCGGGCGGAAGTCAGACTGCCACTCGTCGTCGGGTGGCTCCTCGTCGTGAAGCCACGAGACCGTGGCCGGCGGCGGGCCTGGCAGGTCATCGGGGTCAACCGGTCCATCTGGGTGCGTCGGGTCGTATGGATCGATCATGTGGCACAGCATCGGTTCCGAATGACAACCCAACTCAACGGGCTGGTAAGCCGATGACAAGAACGAACGGCGCGGAATGTCACTGTGCCTTCGGGGAGCGGCTGTCTGCGAGGCGGCGTCGTGGCGGAGTCCATCGGTTGCCGCTGAGTGTGCCGGAACTGGCACACTGTCCGCGTGCCAAGGGTGAAGGCGCCGGAAGGGACCGATGCGGCGGGCGACCCCAACAAGCTCGTGCGCAAGAAGGCCGGCACCTACCAGACGACCGACGAGCGATTCGAGGTCCGCCAAGCGGCGCTGGGCTGGTTCCTGATCGACTCCATGGCCACCGATGAGCTGGGCCAGGAGCTCGTCCGTGGCCCATTTCAGACGTTAAATGCCGTGCGGGAAGCGCTGCCCGATGCACGACGCACCACCCTCAAACCGCTCCCGCGTCCCAAGGGAGTGGCGTCACCGAGCAAGGCCAAGCCGAAGCCCGCGCCGGCCCCAATGATATGGATCGATCGGCTACCGAAGGCCGAGGCAACGGCCGCGCGACGCCTCATCCACGCGCTCGAGCTCGAGGGAGTAAGCGAGGCGGAGAAGCTGGTGCAGGACGCGCGCAAGGACCGCGAGCCGACCGTGGCACGGCGAGTACTCGAAGGACGCCTCGAAACGATCGTCAGCGACCTGCCGGAAGGCGAGCGGGATATCGCTCGCCACGTCATGCAGCGGGTCCTCGAGCTGCTGACGAAGACCGGCACGACCTTGTTCGTGCCACTGCCCGGCTGGGCGCTCGTCGAGATGGGAGCGGAGCCTGGCCCGCCGAACCGGCGGATCGTGCTCCGCAGCCCATCGAAACGGCCGCGATAGAGATCCGGGTCCGCTAGACCCGCGTCCGCTCAGAACCGGATCTCCGCGATAGAACCTGGAGTACTCACAGCGACGGATTTGGCCCGGAATCCGGCCCTTTCAGCGTTGTGCGTAATGAAACCGACCTGATTGGGGCCAATCTGGTCGGTGTGAGTACCTGAGGTGCTATTCCAGTCGAGGCGGAGGCGCCCGTCCTTATGAGGGGCAATTGTTGGGTCGGGGCCTTCTGGAGGTGCCGTCCGGGGTGCCGTCCGGGGTGCCGCTCGAGTGCCGCCTCCAGCACATAGCACCTGGAGTGCTCACAGGGACGGAATCCGGTTGGAATCCCGCCGCTCGTAGCACGCTCAGTTCTCAATCCGACGCGCTTTGGCCGAAACGCGTCGCTGTTAGTACCTGAAGTTCTATTCCGCGCCCTTGCCCCCGGGGTGATCCATTGAGCGCATCACCTGGCGCCAGAGCCTCGTCATTGGCACGGTCCCATGCTCCGGGAAGCAACTTTCCACGCCAAGCGAGCCCTATTTGCGCTCCCTGATACATCCCACGCATCAACGGACGCCAGAGCCTCGTCATTGGCACGGTCCCATGCTCCGGGAAGCAACTTTCCACGCCAATCAAGCCGGATTTGCGCCACCTGATGCATCCCACGCATCGCACCGCGTTGCGCCTGCGGTACCCGACTATCCTGCCTGAGTGACCGCGCGCGCTCCCGTCCCGAACGACCCGGCGAGAGACGTTGAGCGGACCTACCTGGTTCTCACCCTGCTGACGACCCTGGCCTCGTCGTTCATCTGGGGCATCAACACCATCTTCCTGCTGGATGCGGGACTCAACAACGTGGAGGCCTTCGCCGCCAACGCGTTCTTCACGGCGGGGATGGTCATCTTCGAAATCCCAACCGGCGTGGCGGCCGATACGAGAGGCCGCCGATTCTCGTTCGTCCTGGGCGCGGCGACGCTGCTGGTGTCCACGCTGCTCTACCTGCTGATGTGGCAGGTCCACGCGCCGCTGTGGGGCTGGGCCATCGCATCCATCCTGCTGGGGCTGGGCTTCACGTTCTTCTCCGGCGCCACCGAGGCGTGGCTGGTCGACGCGCTCACCGCCACCGGATTCACGGGCCACCTCGAGCACGTCTTCGGCCGCGCCCAGACGGTGGGCGGCGCTGCCATGCTGTTCGGCACCGTGGCAGGCGGCGCCGTGGCCCAGATCACCAACCTGGGAATCCCGTACATCATCCGAGCCGTGATGCTGGGCGTGACCATGCTGATCGCCCTGCGCTTCATGCATGACATCGGCTTCAAACCACAGCGTGGTGGCAGCCCGGTCACCGCTGTTCGGAACGTGATCGCCGGATCCATTGACGGCGGCTTTCGCAACCGGCCGGTGCGCTGGATGATGCTGGCCGCCCCGTTCACGGCTGGCACCGGCATCTACGTCTTCTATGCTGCCCAGCCATACCTGCTGGAGCTCTACGGCGACCCGACCGCATACAGCATCGCCGGCCTGGCGGCGGCGATCGTGGCCGGCGTCCAGATTGCTGGCGGTCTGCTGGTCCCCTACGCGCGGCGGCTGTTCGGACGGCGGACCGATGCCCTGCTCATTGGCGGAGTGGTCGGGATCGGCTGCCTGGCCCTGCTGGGGCTGTCACCTGGTTTCGTGGTGGCCCTGGTACTGCTGGCCGTCAACTCGTTCATCTTCGCGGTCACCCGGCCGATGCGCTCCGCCTACATGAACGGCGTCATACCCTCCCAGCAACGCGCGACGGTCCTCTCGTTCGATTCGCTGATGGGATCGGCGGGTGGGGTGGTCGCGCAGCCCGCCCTTGGTCGAGTCGCGGATGTCAATGGCTACGCGGCCTCCTACCTCGTCTCGGCAGGAATTCAGATCGTGGCGCTGCCGTTCGTGCTCCTCGCTCGGCGAGAGAACGCCTCTTCCGACCCGATCGTCGAGGACGACCGCGAAGCACCAGGCACCGCCGTACCACCAACGGCCGCTTGACGGGGGCGCGTCCGCACTAGCCGGCCGGACCAACCGTGATCGAGATCACCTCGGTCTGCTGCTGCTTCCCCTTGAGATCCAGCTGCCGGTGCGGCAGGTCCCCCTCAACGCCAGCCGCCTGCGCGGCGGCGGTGGAGACCAGGATCTCACCGGCAACGGCCACCGACGCCAGCCGGGATGCCACGTTGACTGCATCGCCCACCGCGGTCATCGAGCCGTGCGGTCCGTCGCCGATGAATCCCATCCACGCCACTCCGGTATGCACCCCGGCTCCCAGCGGCGCCCAGGGCCCCGCTGCATCTCCGTGGCCGGTGGCGCGCAGCAACGCCTTCGCCGCCTCGACCGCGCGCATGGCGTGGCGTTCGCCGGCCAGCAAGGGCGCGAAGGTAGCCACCACCTCGTCGCCCACGAACTTATCGAGCAAGCCGTCGTGCTGGAAGATGGCGTCGGCCGCGACGTCATAGAAGCGACCGAGCAGCGACTGGTAGTCGGTGGTGGACATCCCCTCGGCCAGGGCGGTGGAGCCCCGGATGTCAGCGAACAGGAGCGACAGCTCGATCTCGGCGCCGCCGTGGTGATCCGACATGAAGCTGAAGCACGAATTGCACAGGTTCGGATTGTTGTCGGCCGGACGCTTCCCGATCAGCCGCATGATCGGCGCCCCCGGGCCGGCGAATGGCGCCGCGCAGATGCGGCAGCGCGGGCCGTGCGGGAGGCGCATGTAGATCCGTCGACTGGCTCGCTCCCTGGGGCTGCCGACAGTGAGGAAGTCCCGCCAGAAATCCTCGGTCGCGTCGCTCGGTGGCTTCTCACTGGGCATGGTTAGCTTCTCCTGGCGCACAGCGTACGGCGCCCTGCAAGTGGGATGACCAGTGGCACGAGCGGGCCGTCTGGCTCGGGAAACCGGCAAATTCAGTCGGAGGCCGCACGCGGACGGCGGTTGTTGCCAAATCCGGCCGTGCTGCCGGCTGACAGCCGCAGCTGACTACCCAGAGGCCTCGATCGGTGATCGGTGCGGCTGTGGCCTGAATCTGACCACGCGCGCGAGACCAACGGAATCCCGGCGGCGGCAGCGTTACCCCGGACCGACCACGGGCGGCGGGAAGCGGCCATGCAGGTCCGCAACCACCAACTGGAAGAGAGACTCGGGCTCCGGCAGGCCGCGAAGGCGGTGGATGCCCAGGTCCTGGAAAGTGACGCCGGTCGGGAGCTCCTCCCCCATCGCCCGCAGCGCGGCCCGCGAAACGAGGATCTGTCCTCCCTGCGCCAAGGCACTGACCCGGGCAGTGGTGTGCACGGCCAGCCCCACGTAGCCCGAGTCGGTGAGCGTGGGGCGGCCGCTGTGCAGACCCATCCGCAGCAGGACCGGCTCATCGGACGGCCACGCGTAGTCATGGAAGGCGCGCTGAATGGCGATCGCAGCCACCAGTGCTGCTGGGGCGCGCTTGAAGACTGCAAAGAACTCGTCGGCTCGTGAGTCGACCTCGCGTCCACCCGCGCGCCGCACGGCGACGCGGATCATGCGGCGCGCATCGGCCAGGAGCGTGGCGTAGGCATCGCCCAAGCGGTGGACATGGCCGGTGGAGTCCTGGATATCGGTCAGCAGGAAGGTGACAGCTCCGGATGGCAGGCTGCGCGGTCCACTGGCGCGCAGCTGGCCGTCCATGAAGCCGATCGGCACGATCCCGTACTTCTTTGCCGCCCGCAGCAGCTTGTTGCGGGCCCGATCGCGCGCGGTGTCGTCCTCGAAGACGACCTGGTTGAAGCGAGCCAGCGCGTTGCGAACATGGGGCTCGTCGTTGATGGGCAGGCGACGCCTGCCCTTCGAGTCGACGTAGGCGAAGGCGTTGTCGCGCAGCTCGCTGCGCTTCGGGGATCTCAGCGTGGCCACCCGCTGATGGTATCGGTCCGCGGCCGACACGTCAGCAGGGATCTGGCCGGGGAGCGCCGATCAGGCGGGGCGGTACTCGGCCTCGTGATCGGCACGATCCTTGGCGACCGTCCGATCGATGATGTCGAGCGTCTCGGCCACGGAGCGGCCGTTCTCACCGGCCGCGGCTTTGACGTCCTCGTACCTGATGTTGACCTTGCCCATGTCCACGTGGGCGTCCATGCAGCCGCAGGTAAGACACATACCGTCCTGAAGCTTGCAAGTTCGGGACCGATCGTGCCGCCGGGTGACCCCGTGCCAGCCTGCGAACGACCCCTCGACTTCCAAAGACGAGCGGAGGCTTGACGCGGCGCGCTACGGTATTGGTCCGAGCCGTCGCCCCGCGGCGCTTCGGGGGGTAGTCATCGGGAGATTTGCGAGATGGACCCGATCGCGCTCCGTGACCTGGCAATCCTGCTGAGCCTGGCCCTGCTACTCGTGTGCGTGCTATTGGCGCTGCGCGCCACCCAGCCGGAGGACCGCCGCCGCCGCGACTGACTGCCGCCGCGAATGAGTCGGCGGCAGGCCCAACCAGCGGGCGTGGGATTGTCTACTGGTGGCCGATGCGCCCCGCCGGCAACAAGACGGCTACGACAACCGCCGCGATCAACGCGGTGGCGATCCCCACCACGAACGTTGCGCCGGTCCCGATCGAGAATGCGGTGTAGATGCCCTCCTGCACCCCCGGACAGATCTGTGCGGGTACCTCGGACAAGAGCCCGGAACACAGATCGCCCCCGACCGAGGTGAGCTGGTTGAACGAGAACTGGGCACCGGACGCAAACTGGCCGGCAACCTCCGGTGGCACACCATTCGCCGCGATCTGACGCGGCATCTCCTCCAGGAACTTGGAACCCAGGACGGTCCCGGTGATCGCCAATCCGATCGTGCCGCCCACCTGCTGGAACAGGGTCAGGCTGCTGGTAGCCGTTCCTAGCGATCGCACCGGCACCGCGTTCTGAACGACCAGGGTAAAGACCGCGAAGGTCGGGCCTACGCCAAGACCGGCGATGCCCATCCACAGCCAGAGCAACGGCAAGGGCGTGTCCGGCCGGATATTCGTCAGCAGGAACAGCCCAAGCGCGCTGACCAGCATGGAGACGATGGTCAGGGCCTTGTAGCGCCGGACGGCGGACACGATCTGTCCCGTGGCGATGGCCGACACGATCAGGCCCGCCAGCAGCGGCAGGATCTGATAGCCGGCCTCCGTGGCCGAGGACTGGAGCACGAACTGGAACCAGCGCGGGAGAAAGACCACGGCAGCGAAGAAGCCCATGATCGCGAAGAACATCGCGATGACGCTCGCGGTGAACGATGGGATCCGGAAGAGGCCGAGCGGCACGATCGGCTCCTTGGCACGTGACTCGATCAGGATGAAGACCGGGATCAGGACAAGGCCCAGCAGGATCAGGCCGCCCACGTCCGGATCGGCCCATTCGCCGAACTGCTTGTTGGTGAAGCCGATGAGCATCGGCACCAACGCTGCTGCCAGCACAGCTGCACCGAGATAGTCGATATGGCGGTCCACGTCGCCGGCAATGCGAGTCGGCAGGGTGCGCCAGATGACCACCAGCACCACGGCGCCGATCGGCACGTTGACCAAGAAGATCCAGTGCCAGCCGAAGTTGTCGGTGATGATCCCGCCAAGGGCAGGACCGACCAGCGTGGACACGCCGAACACGGCACCGAAGAAGCCCTGGTATTTGCCACGCTCAGACGGCGCGAAGATGTCGCCGATGACGGCCAGCGCCACCGGGAACAGCGCGCCGGCGCCCAATCCCTGGATGCCGCGGAAGAGGATGAACTGCCACATCTCGCCGGAGATGCTGCACAGGATCGAGCCGAGCAGGAAGACGCTCACCCCAATGATGAAGATGATCCTGCGACCGAAGATGTCGGAAAGCTTCCCGTAGATCGGGCCGCTCACCGTGGCGGTGAGCAGGTATGCGGTGAACGCCCAGATGTAGACCTCGTTACCGCGCAGATCGGACACGATCACCGGCAGGGCGGTGCCGACGATCGTCTGGTCCAATGCGGCCAGGAAGATTCCCAGCAGGACGGCGATCAGGATCTCGATGCGAACGTTGTGCGGCAGCTCGATTGGTGCGCGGTCGTGGTCATTCACGGCGGCGGTCATCGACGGTCGTCTCCAGAGGGTGGTGGGTTTCGGTACGGCGCCTCACAGGCGGGGCAGCGGAGTTGGTGCAGTGCGCCGGTGCCGACAGTCTATCCGTTCCACATCAAGAGAATGTTGGCGGGCGTGCAAGCGCACGCCGACTGCCGAGCTGGCCGTCATCCTGCAGGTCCTTGGGTATGAGCACGGAGCAGAACAAGGATGTCGTGCGGCGCTTCATCGACGAGGTGTTCGTCAAATGCAACGTGGATGCGGCCGATGAGCTGGCAACGCCCGACTTCACGCCGCACAGCTGGCCGGGAGTCGAGCCGGGCATCGAGAAACTGAAGCAGGGGCAGCGGCGCGTCTCGGCCGGGCTGGCCGATGTCAGCATGAAGATCGAGGACATGATCGCGGAGGGCGACAAGGTGGCCGTGCGGCTGACCGCGCACGCCCGTCAGGAAGGTGAGTTCATGGGCCTGCCCGCATCGGGCCGTGAGTACACCATCTCCGAGACACATATTTTCCGGGTGAGTGATGGCAAGGTGGCGGAGCACTGGGTCAACGCGGACATGCTCGGCCTGATGCGGCAGCTCGGTGCCCTCCCCGACCAGGCACGCAAGGCGTCCTGAGGCTTCCCCAGGCTGGTCACCATATCGGCTAGTCACTCGAGATATGGTGTCGGCAAGCCGATGCCGTTGCGACCGCGCAGTATGCAGCCCGGGACATGGATTGATGCCGCACTGACGGGAAATTGGCTCGGAAAGGCTCCAGCGTCCCGATACCATATCTGCCTTGAATATCTGGCGCCGATGGCCTCGAGCTAGGGCGCTCCTCCTGCCAGCTTCTCCATCTCAGTGACGGCGCGGTCAAGCTCGTCGACCAGGGCTTCGTCATGCGCCGGGTTGGCGCGAAACGCGCCGACCAGCGCGCGGTAATACCACAGCGAGCCGTCGCGACCGCCCGTGAAGCGATCCCAGGTCGCCTGTCCGTGCCGGCGCAGGTCGGCAACCACTGACCGCACGTTGTGCAGCTTGTCGGCCGACGAGACCAGCAGGACCGATGCGTCCGCATCCGCAAGGTGGTCCACGTACGCCTGCTTGCGTGGGTGCCACGGCGGCTTTGGATGCTGGTCGCTATCCGTGCATCCCTCGACGATATGCAGCACCCGCTCGCCGAAGCCGGCGACCGCCGCCCGGGCGTCCGCGGTCGGCTGCACGTCCTCGATCGCGTCGTGGAGGAGGGCGGCGATTGCCTCTTTTTCATCCGCTCCGTAGTCGAGGGCGATGGAGCAGGTGCCCAGCAGATGGCCCAGGTATGGGACGTTGCTGCCTTTGCGCCGCTGCGTCACGTGCAGGCGCGCCGCAACCCCCAGCGCCTCGATCAGCCGCGGTGAGTACTGCACCTGGTCGGACATTGGCTCAGATGATCGGGTATCGGTCAATTGGCAGGAGCACAATTGGCAGGAGCACAATTGGCAGGAGCGCGTCACTTGCGAGATGATTGCGTCCATGACGACGCAATCTGCGCAGCCCGGCGCTCCCTCGCCCATCGGTCCCGAATCCGTGCTGACCTGTGATAACTGCGGGGCCCGGAACCGCATCCGGCCCAGCCCCAAGGGCGTGCCCACCTGCGGGAACTGCAGCAGGCCACTGCCGTGGCTGGTGAATGCCAGCGATGCCACCTTCGCCGCCGAGACCGCCGCTTCGGTGACCGCCATCGTCGACCTGTGGGCTCCGTGGTGTGGGCCGTGCCGCTTCGTGGCACCCGTGCTGGCGCACCTGAGCCGCGAGTTCGCCGGGCGGCTCAAGGTGGTCAAGGTCAACGTCGACGAGAATCCTCAGATCGCGCGCCGCTTCGAGGCTCGCTCCATTCCCACCCTCGTGGTGCTACAGAACGGACGCGAGGTGGACCGTATCGTGGGCGCCATGCCCAAGCCAGAGCTCACCGTCCGCATCAGCCCCTACCTCATACGCAAGCCAGCCGCCTGAGTTGGCTCAGCAGCGGTAGTTCGCGTCGAAGCCCTTGGCGAGGTACTGCGCCAGCACCACGCCGCCACCGGTGAAGCCGTCGCCGGCGCATCGGCTCTGCGCCCCCTGCAAGGTCGTCGCTCCCGCCACCCAGCTGGGGTAGTCCGCGAAGGCCGAGGTGGCGCCGACGATATCGGCCCACATGAATGGAGCCGAATAGAAGCCGACGGACGCTGCCCCCACCGACGCCAGGTAGTTTGCCCCACCCTGGAGAGCAGCCGCGTTCAGGGAGACATCGGGCCGCCAGGAGTTGGCGGTCTCGACGTCCAGCCACCAGTGGTTGGCGACCGGCGTGCGGGTGGCCCCGGGCTGCGCCCAGCCGAGCGAGATGTAGGCGCGCACCGCGGTCGCGTAGGAGTCGGCGGCCGCGTTCCAGCCGTAGTCGTATGCACAGTCGGCGCTGTCCGGATTATTGGCAGCACAGACTCGCGGCACGGTTTGGCCGATCGGCCACCGTGAGCTCAGCGCTGGGCCCGGGTTGCCGGTGTTGGCATACAGCTCAGCGTTCAGCCCGGCCCACGCCAGTTCGCTCGGCCCGGATCCGCTGCCCAGGCACGGATTCGGGCTGTACACGATGCCGCGGTTGACGCCCACGATGCCGAACGCAATGGCCTTGGGGAACGGTCCACCGCACTGTGGATAGGAAATGTCATAGCCGATGGGCTGGCTCCTCGGCGGCTTGTCGGCGCCGGGTCGCGAGTCGGCAAGCTCCGATGCAGGCACACCACGCGCCGCTGCGCTGCCCGCCGACGCCCATAGGAGCAGCACGAGCAGGCCGGGAATGGCCAGCAGGTTCAGGCGCCGGGGTCGGTGGCGGTGGATGGGGAGGCGGGGTGCCGATGCTCGGGACACGTTGATGCTCGGGACACTCATGCTGCGGACGTCGTTTGGATCGGAGGCGGGCAGGCCCTACCAGAGGGTAGGCTGGTTCCGCGTCCCCCGCAAGCAGTACTCCCGCTGCGTGTCCCGAACAGCATCCCATTCAGTGCAGATATGGTGTCGAGAAGCGGACAAGGATCCTGGGTCGTTCCGGCCCTGTTGGCCATCATTTGATGCTTCGACGTGCATAACGAGACGTCGTCCTCGGGTCAGGTTGCCGACACCATATCCGTGATGAATAACCGCGCGGAAGCTCAGCGGGGTGCCAGCTGCTCAGCGGATGCCAGCTGCTCAGCGGATGAGCTCGTCCAGGATGAGGCCGATCGAATCGGCCACCAGCGTCAGGTGTCCGTGCTCCGCGAACAGGTGCGGGCAGGCCGACCCGACGTGCTCGGCCAGCCACGTTCCATGAGCGTAGGGCACCATTCGGTCGTGCCCGCCCTGCCAGATGTGGACGGGCACGCGCATCGTCTCCAGCTCGAACCCCCAGGGGCGGTTGAAGGCCATGTCGTCGTCGAACCAGCCCCAATACCCATTCCGCAACGCTTCACGCGTCTCGGCCGCGACCTCGTCGGCGAAGTCACCGGTCAATGAGCCGCGGTCGACATCATCAATGAGCCCGCCGAGGGCCTCGGCCACCTGCTCGCCGGTGACCTGGCTCCAGATCGGCCAGGCACGCTCCTTGAACGCGATCAGCGCGTCCGGGCCCTCCAGCGAGGCGCCGAACTCCTCGATATTCTCCGGCCCCATGCCCTCGAACCAGTCGATCCCGTCCGCCGGATAGGGAGCCACCCCACCGATCGTCGCGGCGCCCAGGATGCGGTCCGGCAGCATGGCCGCGGTTGCCATGGCATGCGGACCGCCACCCGACCACCCCAGCGTGTAGGCCTTGTCAGCCCCAATCGAATCCAGCACCGCGGCCGCGTCCGCCACAACGTCCACGATGGCCCTTCCGGGCTGCCGGGTCGAGTCACCATACCCGGGCCGGCTCCAGGCGACATAGCGCAGCCCGCGATCAGCCATCGCATCCACGAGTGCCGGGGCAGGAAGCCCGGACGCAGGCGAGCCATGGTGGAACAGCAGCGGGGTCCCGTCCTCCGGGCCGTCCAGGAATAGGTCGAGCTGCCGCCCGTCAGGCAGCGTCATCGGCGTCGGGACAGTCATGAGGCCAGTCATCGCCCAAGGATAAGCGCTCCGAGCGTGTGCAGCCGTACACTCCGGCCATGCCTCGCGACTGCTGCTCCGTCGACTATGACGTCCACTTCGATGCCGAGCATGCGCGCGATGACCTGCTCGACTATCGCGCCAACGGAGCCGATGGAGCCACGCGACGGCTGCTCGACGCGCTGATCGGCGAAGGCGTCAGCGGCGCCAGCCTGCTCGATATCGGCGGAGGCGTGGGCATCGTCCAGCTGGAGCTGCTGGAGGCCGGGGTGGCAAGCTCGCTCGACGTTGACGCATCGGGCCCGTACCTGGCCGTGGCCGAGACGGAGGCAGCCGAGCGCGGGTTCGGCGACCGTACCGAATATCGCCATGGCGACTTCGTGGCGCTGGCGGACGAGATTCAGCCGGCTGATATCGTGACCCTCGACCGCGTCATCTGCTGCTATCCCGACGTGCGCCCATTGGTCAGCCGCTCGACACAGCACGCCCAACGCCTGTTCGGCGTGGTCTATCCGGTCGACCGATGGTGGACGCGCTTCGGCATCCGCGTCATGAACCTGGTCACGCGCTTCCAGCGCAGCGATTACCGGGCATATGTCCATTCCGCGCGGCTGGTTGATTTGCTGATCCGCGATGCAGGGCTGGAGCTGCGCCATCACCACGCCGGAATGGTCTGGCAGACCGCGGTCTATGCCCGCGTCCGGCTGGCGACCGACACGTCGAGCTAGCTGCCCTCGTCGTCCGCCACGGGCGGCAATTGGTACTCGACCGTGCCTATCGGCTCCTCGTCAAGCGCGTAGTCACGTTCCCATGCGGTGGGGGCGCGTGGCGTGCGGGCGGGGCGCGGGGCGGCAGAGACCTGCGTGGCGGCGCCCTCCGGCAGCAGCTCCAGGCGAGCGTCGCGTGAGCGGCATCGCCGATCGCGCAGCAGGGCGATCACGCCGATCAGCGCGAGCGGCCCGATCGCGATCAGGCCGCCGGTC
>JBDUEE010000043.1:0-38069 GCA_040002615.1 Chloroflexota bacterium
GGCCGAGCTCCGGTGGACAGGTTGTCATCCTGAACGGCGCTCCGCGTTCCGGTAAGTCGAGCATCGTCGCTGCCGTTCAGGACAGGTTCGACGGCCCGTGGCTGAATCTCGGGGTCGGTGTATGGGTTCGCGGCGCGACGCCGCCTCGCTACCGTCCCGGCATCGGGCTCCGTCCCGGGGGAGAGCGGCCCGAGCTCGAGCCGTTTGTGGTCAGTGCCTTCGCGGCTCTGTATGACTCCATCGCGGCGCACGCCCGCCTGGGCCTCAACGTCGTGGCAGACGTAGGGCACCACGACGCGTACAGCACGCCTCTGGGCATTCTCCAAGCCAGTGCGGAGCGGCTTGATGGTTTCCCCGTGCTTTTCGTCGGGGTTCGGTGCCCGATCGAGGTCATCATGGCTCGCCGTACCGAGTCAAAGGCGCGCGGCGACGAACACTATGTGACCGGTTCGCCAGACGATCCCTTTCCGGCGCCGGTCCGTCGTTGGCAGGAGGAGGTGCATCGCCCGGGGATCTATGACATTGAAGTCGACACCTCTGTTCTCACGCCGGACGACTGCGCCGCCGAGATGCAGCGGCGCTTGCGAAGCGGCCCACCTGGCGACGCCTTTGTGCGCATCGCACGGGCGCTTTCGTGACGAATGCGTTGCCGTCGGTCGGATCCCGTTGTGCGCACGCCTGCCATGAATGATGAGAAAGCCGCTGGATCACGGTCATCACATCGCACGTTGCCCCACCGATGAAGAGAGGACAGCTTTATGCGCAAGTTTTCGTCACGGAATTCCTGACCCTGGACGGCGTCATGCAGGCGCCGGGCGACCCGGATGGGGATCGCAGCGCCGGGTTCGACCACGGAGGCTGGCAGCTCGCCTATTTCGATGACATCTTTGGCGAGACCGTCATGGGCGGGTTCACCGACACGGGAGCCTTCCTGTTCGGTCGCAGGACGTACGAGATCTTCGCCAGGCATTGGCCGAACCAGCCTGCAGACGACCCGCTGGCCGGCGCGCTCAACGATCTGCCGAAGTACGTCGTTTCGAGCACGCTGAGCGAGCCGCTGAGCTGGCATAACTCCACCCTGATCGCCAGTGACGTGCCGAGTGAGATCCGGCGCCTGAAGGAGGCCGAGGGCAAGGATATCCAGCTGGTCGGCAGCGGGGATCTGCTGCAGTCCTTGGCAAAAGATGGCCTGGTTGACGAGTATCGCCTGCTGATCCATCCGCTCGTGCTTGGCAGCGGCAAGCGAGCGTTCCGCGAGGGATCAGCAGCGCAGCGGCTGCGGCTGGTGGACTCGAAGGCGACCACCAAGGGCGTGTTGATCGCCACCTACGTCCCGGCCGAGGAGAGCGCCACCAACTAGCGCGGCGCCTGCTCAGGAAACCGGCAGATTCAGATGCAGGCCGCAGCGGCACAGCGGTTTTGGCCAAGACCGGTCTCCATGCCAGCTGACGGCCGAATCTGACAACCAGGACGCGTGGGGACTGCTTCGGTGCAGCGGTCGCATGAATCTGACAAAGGCCGCACCTCTGCGGGCTTGCCTCTGCCCCGCAGTCCTCGCCCTAGCCGGCCACTGCCGACGGGTCCTCCCGTCGCAGGAGGACGCCCAGGTATTCCTTCCAGGGGCCGACGTCCGCATCGCGCGAGCCGGCCAGACCGGCGTAGATCTGGCCGATGTGGTCCAGGTCGTGGACGGCCCACGTCGCGAGCAGCTGCCGCAGCGTCACCTCGCCGAGCGATGGATGCATACCTCGGCGGTCGAGATCGTCCTCTGCGACCAGCTCCCGCAAGGCAGACAGGTTCGCGCTGCGGAGGGCCGCAAAGCGTTCAACCAGGTCGTCGAGCGGCACGTCTGCATCGCGCTCCAGCATGGCGAAGCGCTCGAAGCGGTCGAATGGGAGGGAGGTCCCGTGCTCCAGGATCCGTCGCGTGCGCATCATCCAGTCCGTCTGCTCGCCGGTGATCAGGTGCCCCGCGACGTCGCGCGGGCGCCATCCATCGGCGACATCGGGCGTATCGGTCCATGCCTCAGGTAGGCCGATGAGCAGGGTGCGCAGCACCTCAGGAGTGCGCTTCAGCAGCGCAGTCGTCTCGGCGAGAAAGCTGGTCATGATTGGCCTCCTACTGTGCGCTGCCGTGACGCCACAGCCAGACGCGCGGGACCAGCCCCGAGTCGTGGATACGTCGTGCGATGTCGTGCCCGAAATAGCGGAAATGCCACGGCTCGTACTCGTAGCAGGCCTGTGCGAAGGAGTTTCGCGGGTAGCTCATGACGAAGCCGTACCGCCAGGCGTGGCGGGCAAGCCAATGGCCCGCCTTCGTCGTGCCCCAATCGTAGCCGCCGATCATCCATGGCGCTCCGCCGCCGTAGCTCTTGAAGTCGATGGCGGTGCCGAGCTGATGCTCGGAATGACCGGGCCGCGCGCTGCCGCGCAGGGCAGTGGCATAGCCGAACACGCTGAGCCAGTAGTTGAAGCTGGCCGCCTGTGCCGCACTGCTGCGGAACGCCGACTGGATGTCTAGCGGCGCTCCCGCGGCGCGGGCCGCCATGCCCAGTGCCCGCAGATCGTCGATCAGCCGATGCCGTACAAGATGGCCGCTCGAGAAGCCAGCCCGGGAAGTGTCGGCCAGGCCCGGTGGCTTGTAACTCAGAGGCAGGCGGTAGATAGTGTCGAGCAGGGTCCGATACCAATCGGTGTACGCGGGGTGCCGTGTCGGTATGTCGTCGTAGGCCGGACAGAGCGGCATGCTCTCGCCCAGGACCGATTGTGGACCTGCCACAATCGTGAGCAGGAGCATGGCCAGGACGCCGGCTACGATCAGGCGCCTCGCTGCGGAAGTGATCAACATCGGCCGCACTCTGTCACTCGTGGAACAAATCGGTCAATGTGCCATCTGGGTTAGGCTCGCGAATTGCTTAGAGGCACACCCGCATGAGCCGGAAATCAAGCGACAGGCTGCGGATCGGCCTGCTGGCGCCACTCGTCACGCCGATCCCCCCTCCGGCGTACGCCGGCACGGAACGGATCGTCGCGGTGCTCGCCGCCGGGCTCCACGAGCGGGGCCACCAGGTGACGCTGTACGCAGCGGGCGATTCGGATGTGCCGTGCAAGCTGGTGAGCGTGCTGCCGCGATCCCTATGGGCCGACGGGTTCACGGGCGATGGGCGTCAGCTCACGCCACTCGTCCTCGCGGCCGCGTGGCGTGACGCCGACCAGTTCGACGTGCTCCATTCCCATCTCGACAGCACCGGATTCCTCTTCGCGCGTCATTGCTCGCGTCCCGTTCTGACGACCCTGCACAACCGGCTCGACACCGAGGGCATGCCGCTGCTCCTGTCTGAGTTCAGCGACGTGCCGCTGGTCGCGATCAGTGACAACCAGCGGCGCTGGAGCCCGGAGGCGAATTGGGTGGCCACCATCCATCACGGGACCGCCACCCGCGACTCGGTGTTCAGTGAGAAGCCGGGCGACTATCTCGCCCTGGTCGGCAGGATGACCTGGGAGAAGGGCATCGAAGAGGCGATCGAGCTTGCCCGCCGGACCGGCATCCCCCTGAAAATCGCAGGCAAGGCGCATGAGCCGGACGAGCAGGCCATGCTGGAACAAGCGGTCCAACCCGCCGTGGCGGACGGGGTTGCCGAATTCGTCGGCGAGCTCCAGCCGAACGAACGCGACGTGCTCATCGCCGGTGCCCTGGCGACGGTCATGCTCGGCGCCTGGCCGGAGCCATTCGGCCTGGTGGCGATCGAGTCAATGGCCGCCGGCACGCCGGTCATCGCGCGTCGAGCGGGAGGCCTGACCGAGACGGTTCAGCACGGCCAGACCGGATTCCTGGTGGACGATCTGATCGAGGCGCAGGCCGCAGTCGAGCGCGTGGCGGACCTTGATCGGGAGGCGATCCGTCAATACGCGTTGAAGAAGTTTTCGCCCGAGCTGATGATCGACCGCTACGAGTCCGTGTATCGAGCGCTCCTGAATGGTGATGCCCCAGATCGAGGCGATTGAGCACCAGAGCCAATCCTCACATGCACGAGTTCTCGACACTTGCACGGGCTCTCGCCCAGGACCGGCCGCCGATCGGGACCTCGTGCAGCGCGTAGACTCGCGTCATGGCAGAAGAGCTTCGCCCTGAGGCGCCCTTCGGCCTGCAGGGTGCCAATGAGAACATCTGGCACATCGCTGCCGCGGAGCGCTGGAGCGACGATCAGCTCACTGGCCATCGGACGTTCTGTGGGCGGAACTACTCCGCTGACGTCACGCAGCACGATCTCGCCGGGCTGAGCCAGGTCTGCTCCGACTGCACCGCACAGGTCGCGGTGCGCCATTGATCGCGGGAAAAGCAAAAGCCGCCCCGGCAGTGAGCCGGGACGGCTGATGTGGCTACGAGCGCGGGACCGGTGGGTAGGTGGACCGGCCGCGCGGGCGGCCTGCGAGAGGTAGGTTAAGCGGCGACGGGGATGCCGCGGAACAGGGCCAGGTCACCGATGTAGGTGGTGACGAGGTGGACCCGGTCAGCGATGTTCTCCTTGACCCAGGTGCTGGCCACGCCGGCCGACTTCTGAGCTGCCTCGCGGGTCTCCCAGATGCTGATCGAGACAACCTTGTTGTTGCCGGCATCGACCAGTCCGTAGTTCACGAAGCCAGGCTCCTTGACGAACATCGGCAGGACGCCCTTTTCGGCAATTCCGGTCAGCTCGTTGAAGTTGCCCTTGATCAGATCGTAGGTCGCGAGTCGTGTGTAACGCATTGTCTTCTCCTCTACGGTGCGGCTAAGTCGACACGAAACGGGAATAGCCGATGGCTCTCCGTCGTTCGAGGGCCAGAGGATCAATCGATTTCGCAGCCTTGCAGCCGAGGAACGTAGTGTAACACGAAATGACTCGTGATATATTCGTGCCATATCTGTCACGAGTTCGTACAGGAGGATTCAGGTGCCGCGAATCGAATTCGAGGCCGAGACGGAGGATGAGCTGGTGGCTCTGGCGTGGCGGTGGGTGATGGGCCCGCAGCGTCAGCACGGGGGTCCGGCAGGGGACCAGGCCGACCAGTCGGACCTTCGGCATCGGCAGCTGGGGGAGGTGCTCAACGCCATACGCGGGCTGGACAGCCGACGCCTGCTGCGCGAGGTGGCCGAGCTCTCGACCAACAATGCCGCACTGGTGCTGGACGCCAGCCTGACAGCTCGGTACGGGAAGCGCACCGGCACTGCCTTTGCGGGGATCGTGGCAGGCCCCAACAAGGTGATGCGACGCGTCGCCCGGCGCGACCTGATCTCCTGGGACGCCGACGTCAGGGGCTACCGGATGGATCCGGCCGACGCGGAGATCGTCCTGCAGCGCTGGCCCGCCGCATAGAACGGTCTCGGCTTCTAGGCCTCCCGCGCGTGGTACGGCACGTCTGCAACGATCGTGTTCGGACGGAAGAAGAGCCGCAGCTTGAGCCGAAGGGCCGTCTGGTTGTGCAGGAAGTTGTCCCACCAATGGCGCGGCACCACCTCGGAAAGAACCACCAGCAGGCGGCGGTCCGGATCTTGGCGCTGCAACGCGTCCAGGTATCGCAGGAGGGGACCGATCAGCGCCCGATACGGGGACTCCACGATCACCAGCTCGGCGCCACCGCCAAATTGGGACCATCGATCGCGCAGCTCGGCAGCCGCGTCGGCGTCGTTGGTGATGTGCACCGCCAGCGCATCGGGCGCGATCGAGCGCGCGAAGGCGATGGCCTCGATGGAGGGCTGATCCAGCCGCGCGATGGGCACGATCACGAGTGGTGGGCGCGGCGGCCGCGTGACGGCGATGGTCGAGCGCGGAGCGATTGCCAGCTCCAGGCGTCGGTAATGCACGTGGATCGCCCACATCAGACCCACCAGGGCCGGGATCATGATCATCACCAGCCAGGCGCCCGCCAGGAACTTGCTGGCCGCCACGATCAGGACGATCACGCCAGTGGTCACGGCACCCAGCCCGTTGATGGCCAGGCCGCGCCGCCAACCAGGCTCGCGGCGTTTCCACCAGCGCCGCACCATGCCGGTCTGCGACAGCGTGAAGGCCACGAACACGCCCAGCGTGTAGAGCGGAATCAGCGCGCTGACCGATGCGCCGAACGCGACCAGCAGGACGATCGCCACCAGCGCCAGGGCCACGATGCCGGTCGAAAATGCCAGTCGATCGCCGCGGAAGCCGAATTGGCGCGGCATGAAGCCGTCGCGTGCCAGGAACGACGAGAGCCGTGGGAAGTCGGCGAAGCTGGTATTGGCGGCCAGCGTCAGCAGTAGAGCCGTCGACACCTGGACGAGTACCAGGTACGGCCCATCCCCGGTCAGGTGCCTGGTGAGGATGCTTAGAACGGTCTGCTGTTCGGAGGGATCGGGCAGGATGCCGAGCTCGCTGACCAGCAGGCTGATGCCAATGAAGAGGACCGCGAACAGGATGGCCGCCCAGGTCAGCGTGGTCCGTGCGTTGCGCCATTCCGGTGGCTTGAAGGCCGGCACGCCATCCGACACAGCCTCCACGCCGGTGAGCGCCACTGCACCCGAGGAGAACGCGCGCAGCACCAGCAGCAACCCCAGCGCGCCGAACCCACCTGCCGTCTCGGCCGCGACCCACTCCGGTGGAGGCGTATACGGCGGTATGAAGCCAGTTGCCACGCCGACCAGTCCGAAGCCGATCAGACCCAGGATCACGACCAGGTACAGGTAGGTGGGCGCCATGAAGATGGTGCCCGACTCGCGTACCCCGCGCAGGTTGCCAAGGGTCAACAGCGCCACGATCACGACGGCCATCAGCACACGCTGCTCGTACAGGCCGGGCACGATCGAGGTGATGGCGGCCACCCCGGCCGACACTGACACGGCCACGGTGAGGGTGTAGTCGATCAGCAGAGCGCCCGCCGCCACCAGGCCCACCGGCGGCCCGAGGTTATCGGAGGCGACGATATAGCTCGAAGCACCGTTGGGGTAGGCCCGGATGGTCTGGCGGTACGAGGTGGCCACGATGCCCAGCACCAGGACGATCACGATCGTGAGCGGCATGACGAGGGTGAAGGCGCCCACTCCGGCCACCACCAGCACCCGCATCATCTCCTCGGTGGCATACGCTGATGAGCTGATGTTGTCGCTGCTGAACACGGCCAGCGCCTTGACCTTGGTCAGCCGCTCGTGCTCCTCTCGCTCACTGGAGATGGGCTTTCCGACCAGGAAGCCACGGACCTTGTCGAAGGCGCTCTGCCAGCCGGGAGCGCCCACCAGCGTCTGGCTGGTGGCCACCAGCTGTCCGCTATCGCCCCGCTCGAACTCCGCCTCGAACGGCCGCACGATGCGGACGTATGCGTCACCCGGGCGTTTCCCCCGATGGCGCTCGCGGATCTCCAGGCGCGGATCGATCCGATTAGGCGATGGATCTGGATCCGTCAACGCTCAGCCGGCCTCCGGGATCTGGCGGCCATCGGCCTGCGGCGCGCGCCGGAACTGCACCACGAAGCGGCCATCCTCCACGTCGACCGTGACCGCCAGCCCGTGCTCCGCGGCGAGCCGTTGCGCAACGGTCAGGACCGGCAGCGCCGGATCATCGGCATCGGGCAGCACTCCGCTGACGCTGACCGCGCTGACGCGGCCGTTGGCGGCGTCGAGCATCTCGCAGGCGGCCCGCAGCGAGCTGATGGTGTGCGCAGCGGCGGCCCCATTCACCAGTGAAATCATGTGCAACGATGGTGCGCGTCAACCGCTCAACGGCGGGTCAACACGGAGGCCGCGTGGCCTCAACATCGGCTCAATATTGGCTGGTGGAATCGGCCTCCAGCTCGAGCAGCCGATAACCGACGCCCGGCTCGGTGCGCAGGTGCCGCGGGTTGCCGGGGTCGCGCTCCAGCTTCTTTCGCAGCCGGGCCATGTACACGTGCAGGTAGTGGTCCTCCGACCCGTACTCCGGTCCCCATACACGCTGCAGCAGGGCGCGATCGGTCAGCACGCGCCCGGCATCGGCGATCAGCGCGCCAAGCAGGGCGTACTCAGTCGGGGTCAGGTGCACGCGGCTGCCGGCGACGGTCACCTCGCGGCGCTCAAGGTCCACGGCCAGCTCGCCGCTGCGAAAGACGGAATCCTGCCCAGACCCAGATCGCGCGGCGTGCCGCAGGGCGACGCGGATGCGGGCCAGCAGCTCGTCGACACCGAACGGCTTGGTGAGATAGTCGTCCGCTCCCAGCTCCAGTGCTCGCACCTTCTCCGCCTCGGCACCACGCACCGACAGGACGATGATCGGGATGCTGGTTCGCTCGCGCAGCCGGGCGATGACATCGGTCCCGCTGATATCTGGAAGCACCATGTCGAGCAGCACCAGGTCGGGGTGGTAGCGAGTCTCCAGCTCCAGGCCTTCCTCTCCGGACTCGGCCCCGCGGACGTCGAAGCCGTGGCCGGCCAGGTTGCGTTCCACCGCGCGGCGGATGGCCGGCTCGTCGTCGATCACCAGGATGCGGGCGCCCGCCGTTGGCGATCGGCTCATGCCGCACCCAGGCGCGCAGTGGGAATTTCGAAGGTGAAGCTGGCGCCGCCCTGCGGACGGTTCTCGGCCCAGATGCGCCCTCCATGCGCCTCGACCAGGCCGCGGGCCACTGCCAGTCCCAGCCCGCTGCCGCCGCGCCCAGCCCCGGCCGCGCGGAAGAACGGCTCGAACAGGCGGGGCATGGCCTCGTCGCTGATGCCCGATCCGCCGTCGGCCACGCTGACCAGCAGCGACCTGTCACGCACCGTTGCGGTGACCAGGATCTCCGCCTCCGGCGGCGAGTACTTCGCGGCGTTCTCGATCAGGTTGGAGAGCACCTGGTCCACCTCCGAATAGTCGAGGTGGACCGGCGGCAGCTCCTCGGGCAGCTCGAGGCGCAGCGGGTGCGGCGCGATCATCGGTCGCAGGCGGCCTGCGACCTCGTGGATCAGGGCGCTGGGCTCGTACCGGCCACGATCCGGTTCGAGCGTGCCGCTCTCCAGCCGTGACAGGTCGAGCAGGTTGCCGACGATGCGGTCGAGTCGCTGCGCCTCCTGCTCGATCGCCTCCGAGAAGCTGCGCCGCTCGTCCTCCGGCCAATCGACGTCGCGCTGCAGCAGACTGCCGGCCGAGGCCATGATCGAAGCCAGCGGGGTGCGCAGATCGTGCGACACGGCGTCGAGCAGCGCCGACTTGGCCTGGTCTGCGCGTCGCAGTACCTCGGCCGCGTTGGCCTCGTCCCGCAGCCGGGCACGCTCGACGGCGCCCCATAGCTGGACGGAGAGCGCCTCGAGCAGGCGAGTGGCGGCTGGGCCGAGCTGGCTGTCGCGCTCGGCGGCCAGGATCACCTCGCCTGCCTCGCCATGGGGCGCACGCACGGGCACACGCAGCAGCCGATGCGGTGACGTCGGCAGTCCACTGGCGTGGGGTGGCCTGACGCGGACCCAACGCCCCTGCGCGGGGCTCAGCACCTCGGAGCCACCGGTCGCTGCCGCGCTCAACGCTTCCAGGTCGGCGGGCTCTCCGGCGGATGCGCTGGCCAGCAGCGTGCCTTCCGGCCCGTTGACCACGATCCGGGCAGCGAGCACGCCCAGCTCGGAACGTAGCCGCTCGGCGACGGAGCCAAGCGCCCTGCTCAGGTTCGGCTCTGCCATGAGCAGAGCGACGTCGTACAGCAGCCTAGCCTGGCGGGCATGCTCTTCGGCTTCCTCGGCCCTGCGCTCCTGGCCGGCAGCCACCTGGCCAGTGACCATTGCCGCCAGCAGCAGCAGGATCAGCGTGATCCATTCCTCGGGGTCGGCGACCACCAGGGTCAGCCGCGGCTCCACCAGGAAGAAGTTGGAAGCCAGGAACGCCGCCACCGCTGCCGCGACCGCCGGCCCGCGCCCCAGCGCGACGGCGGCCAGGAGCACCACCACCAGGTGCAGCATGGAGGCGTTGGCCAGGTGGAAGCGGCCCAGCGCCGCGAGAAGAGCGGTCACCAGGGCCACGCCCAGCAGCGCCAGGCCGTACCGCGCAAGGGTCGGGAGTCGTCGGGCAGCCTGCATCGGGCTGATGCTAGTCCGCTGTCGGTGGGCCCATGAACAGCACGAGCGCCCGGCCCCGACGGGGCCGAGCGCTCTATGTAGCTGGGACGAGGCCTAGGTGGCGGCCTGCACCCGTACGGCGCGGTCGCCCTTCGGCCCGGTTTCGACGTCGAAGCTCACGGCCTCGCCGCCCACCAGGCGGTCGAAGTCGACCGAGCTGGTCAGGCCGTCACGATGGAAGAAGTATTCCTTCCCGTCCTCGCCGACGATGAAGCCAAAGCCGCGCTCGGAGATTACCCGCTTCACGGTTCCGGTGGTCATGATGACTCCCTGGTATCTCTTCTCGAATGTGACTGTCGGCCCGCGGCCGACTCGAGAAGCAAACGACCGGGCGGTGTCTCCGGACGATCCGGAGGCCTACAGCATAGTCCCGGCCGCCCGGAGGCGCCTCAGGGCCATCGTTCAGGGATACGGTGGTGCCGGCTGAACTCGTCCGTGGAACTGGCAGGGCGCTCCGCCCGGCATGGCGGGCCGCCCTGGTCCTGCGGCGCGGTTCAGATGGGCCCGCTTCCTGTCCGCGTCCGGCCCTGGATCATGTTGACCACGACAACGAGAAGGACCGCACCAACGATCGCGGTGAGCAGCGACGAGATGTCGAACACGCCGTCCATCGGATCTTCGTTGGTGATGCGGGTCACGATAAACCCGGCGATGGCGGCCCCGACGATCCCCAGCACGATGTGCATGATCACGCCCATCCCCTCATCACCCTTGACCAACAGGCCGCCAATCCAGCCGCCGATGGCTCCCAGCACGATCCAACCAATTACGGTCATCCCTTCCTCCTTGAAGCTCGGTCACGATTACGAAATGCGGGGCTCCTTTGCAAGTCCCGCGCCATCATGCGCTGGACCGATTCCTGCATGAGGGCTCGCCACTGCACCTAACCGCCACGAACGGGGGAATTGCAAATGAACGCGTTGGAACTGCTCCAAGGAAGACCACGATCGGATCAAGCCACTGCTCAGCGAGCTGAAGGAGACCACGGAGCGCGCCGAGAAGACTCGCGGCGAGCTCTTCTCTCGCATCAAGGTGGAGCTGACCGTCCACGAGATCATCGAAGAGGAGATCTTCTACCCCGCCTTGAAGGAACACCCGAATGCAAAGGAGATCGTGCTCGAGGGATACGAGGAGCACGACGTCGTCAGCCGGCTGATGGGCGAGCTGGACGGCATGGATGCGACCGACGAGCGCTTCGGTCCAAAGGCCAAGGTCATGGCCGAGAACATCGAGCACCACATCGAAGAGGAGGAAGGCGAGATGTTCAAGCAGGCCCGCCAGGTCTTCGAGCCCGATGAGCTGGAGGCGTTGGGCGACCGGATGGCGCGCCGCAAGGAGTCCGCGAGGGAGGAGCTCTTCGGCGCGGTCCGCTAGCGGTTCCCAGTCAGGGCAGCGTCGACTACATTGAGCGGCAATGATCGATCCGCAGCCGGTCGAGACGTGGGATCTGTGGTATCCGGGCGCTGCCTCAACCGGTCTGCCCTTCGCACGCGGCAGGCTGGACCCCACCGATGTGCTGTGGGTCCATAGCGCCCCGAAGAAGCTGGATGTCACTGTCCGACGTTTTGACGGAGGCGTCCGCGCCCGCGGCCAGGTCGGCCGGGACGGCGCCTATGTCCCGATGACCCGGCTCGCCGTTGACGGCCCACAGGTTTCTCGAGAGGATCGTTGGCCGGTCGCGGAGGACATCGGGTCGCTGGTGATCCTGCCCGGCGGGGAGGTCGGCACGCTGATCGAGTGGTGGAATGCGGCCGACGGCTCGGAGTGGCGCTGGCGACTGGAGTTCCATAACCGTCGTTGACCGCTGGCACACCCGGGGACTGGCCTGCCGCTTGCACACCGCGCGGGCAGGATGAGCCCCCAAGGACAGCCCTCGAAGTCGCTGCGCGCGACCCTGTATGACGCCGATGGCCGCGACCGCCAGGTCGAGCTGCGCTCGCGCATCACCGATGGGCTGGGCGAGCACCAGCTGCTATGGGTTGACGTGGACGGCCGCGACGCGGAGGCGCTCGAGCAGCTGCGCACGACCTTTGACCTCCCGGACGAGACAACCAGGGTCCTGGCCAGCGACCGCACTGTCGCGCAGCTGCTGCGCTATCCCGAACGCGTCCACCTGCGGCTGGTGGCGATGGAGCCAGATGAATCGAGCGAGGAGTCGGATCTTCGTGCAGCGGATGCCAGCCCAATCTCCATCGATATCATCGTCACGCAGAACGTGGTCATCACCAGCCACCAGGGCACGACAAGCGCCTTCGACCACTTTCTTGGCCAGGTCCGCGGCGACTCTGAGCTCGGGGCCCTGAATGCGGCCGATTTCCTGACGATCCTTGTCGACTCGGTGCTGGCCGGATACCTCGAGCTCGTCGAGGCGATAGGGCGCCGAATCGACGCGCTCGACGAGGTGGCACTGCGCGCCAGCCAGTCGCAAGCGTTCCTCCAAGAAGTGGTGCTGCTGCGTCGCAGAGTCGCGACCCTGCGACGAGCGCTCGCCCCCCATCGCTGGGCGTTTGCGCCCCTGGCTCGTCCCGATTTCGAGCTGGAGGGGCTGGGCAAGCCGTGGCTAGGCATCGTGGATCGCCTGGAGCAAACGGTGGAATCGGTCGAGAACGCGCGCGAGCTGCTCATCGGCACGTTCGACGTCTACATGGCGTCAAGCGCCCAGCGCACCAACGAGGTCATGAAGGCCCTGACCATCCTCAGCGCCATCCTGCTGCCGTCAGTGGTCATCGCCGGGGTCATGGGAATGAACTTCAATATGGAGTTTTTCGACGACACCGGCAATTTCTGGCTGGCAATCGGGAGCATGTTCGGGCTGTCGGTGATTGTCCTTGGCTTCTCTCGCTGGCGGGGCTGGATCTGAGGGGACGACTACCATCCCGGCATGGATTCCGAGTCGCTCATCCGGGTCGCCGGCTGGCTGCGCAACGCACGGCAGGCCGTTGCGCTGACCGGTGCGGGCATTTCGACTGAATCGGGGATTCCGGACTTCCGCGGCCCGGATGGTGTGTGGACGCGTGACCCGAAGGCGGAGGCGTTGTCGGATATCCGCCACTACGTCTCCGATCAAGAGTTGCGCAAACGCGCCTGGCAGGGTCGCCTGAACCATCCGGCGCGCGGGGCTGAGCCGAATGCCGGTCACCGGGCGCTGGCAGAGCTGGAGCGGCAGGGCCGCCTGCAGGCACTCGTCACGCAGAACATCGACGGGCTTCACCTGGCCGCCGGCAGCTCGCCGGAGCGCACCATTGAGATCCACGGGACGATGCGCGACTACGTCTGCCTGGATTGCGGCTCGCGTGGGCCGATGTCGGCCGCGCTGTCGCGCGTCCGGGCCGGTGAGGAAGATCCCGCCTGCACGGATTGCGGCGGAATCCTGAAATCCGCGACCATCTCGTTCGGGCAGTCGCTGGTGCCTGCGGACCTGGCGCGAGCGGAGGAGGCCGCCGCGAACAGCGACCTGTTCCTGGCGATCGGCACCTCGCTGACGGTCTACCCGGTCGGGTGGCTGCCGGAGCGCGCGCTCGCCTCGGGAGGGCGGCTGGTCATCATCAACGCCCAGCCGACGCCGCTCGATGGGCGCGCCCACGCCGTGCTGCGCGGCCGGATCGGCGACATCCTGCCCGCGCTGCTCGCGCGGCTTTCCAGCCTGCCCTCGTGAGCGAGGAACTGGGCAGCACACCGGCGGATGCGCTGATCGAGTCAGCCCGGCTGGAGATGCCGTTGCTTTCGCTGGCGCAGCTGGACGACGTTGCTGATGGCGAGACCGCTGCGCTGGCTGCGCAGCTGGGCGCCACCATCGGCCCGGAATGGCTGGAGGAGGTGCGGTGGCTGGCAGGCTTTCGTGCAAGACAACTCCGCGAGCGGCCACAGGACGAACCTTGGCTGCTGCGCCCGATCATTCGACGGGCCGGCCTGCTGCGCGAGGTGATCGGCTATCTGAACTTCCATGCCGGGCCGGACCAGCACGGCATGGTCGAGATCGGCTACACGTTGCTGCCCGCCGCCCGGGGGCAGGGCTACGCGATCGAGGCCGTGCGTGCCGCCTTCGACTGGGCGACGCGCGTCCATGGTGTGCGGCGTTTCCGGGCCAGCGTGGCGCCGGATAACGAGCGATCGCTGAACCTGATCGGCAAGCTGGGGTTCGTGCGCAGGGGCGAGCAGTGGGACGAGCGCGATGGCCTGGAGCTGGTCTTCGAGCTCGAGGTCTGAGCGGCCGTCAGAGCCAGTCGTCTGCCACCAGCACGCCGGGCGCCACCTCCGACTCGAACAGCGCGTACTCCTCGTCGCTGATGGGGTAGGTGTGCTCCTCGCCGGGGTAGGTGCCGGCACGCACCTCGGTGGCGAACGCCTCGACACCCCTGCGGATCTCGGCCGCCACCGCCGCGAAGCGCTTCACGAACTTCGGCGCGCGACCCTCGTTGATGCCCAACAGGTCGTGCCAAACGAGCACCTGGCCCGAGCAGCCAGCCCCTGCCCCGATCCCAATGGTCGGAATGCGCAGCGCATCGGTGATGCGCTGCGCCACCTTGGCAGGCACGGCCTCCAGCACGATCGCGAAGCAGCCGGCCGCCTGCAGGGCCAAGGCATCGGCGAACAGCTGGCGCGCCTTGGCGGCCGTGCGCCCCTGCGCCTTGTATCCGCCCAGCATGGTGGCGCTCTGCGGCGTCAGGCCAAGGTGACCCATGGTCGGGATGCCGGCCCCCACGATCGCCCGAGCGCGGGACACCATCGGCCCGCCGCCCTCGATCTTGACCGCCTGGGCGCCGGTCTCCTTGACCAGCCGAACCGCATTCCGTACTGCATCCTCGTCGCTGACCTGGAAGCCGCCGAGCGGCATATCGATCATGTAGAAGGCCCGATGCGTCCCACGCCGGGCGGCCCTGCCCAGCATCACCATCTCGTCCATGCTGATGGGGGTGGTGTCCGCGTAGCCGAGGACGTTGTTCGCGGCCGAATCGCCGGTGAACACGATGTCGACGCCCGCCTCGTCGGCCAGCCGCGCGCTGGGCGTGTCGTAGGCGGTCACCATGACGATGGGGATGCCGTCCGCCTTGAGCCCAGCCAGCTCCGCCAGCCCGATCTTCTTCGCGGCCCCGGGTCCCATCTCACTCATGGCGTCATTGTGCCACTCGTCGCAACCGCCGCCTGCGCGCGCCGGACGCAAGGCCGTTCGCTGCCGGGCCGCGTGTGCGGCCGAGCGGGCAGGACGCCCTCTTCATGAGGGACCGATGACACGGCGCAGACCGCCACCCGTGTCGTCCGTCCAGGTACCAATGAGGATCGGCCTAGGTTCGCTCAGCCTGAGGAATTGAGGCCGCGTGTGGCCAAATACCAATCACCGGCTGATCTGGCGACTGATTGCCCTCCCGGGGTCGCCGCAACCCCAGCGCCATGACTCAAGGCGACGGTGGTTGGTACCCGGGGCGATAAGCGCGCCGCGCTGCCCGGTGCGCTCGCGCTGCGCAACCGAGCCTTACCGCTGCGCCTGGTCAGCCCCGACCGTCCAGCTCCACGTTGTCGATCAGACGGGTCGAGCCCACACGGACAGCTGCCGCCAAGGTCAGGCCATCCAGGTCAGCAATGGCCACGTAGTCCACGGCCAGCCCCGGCACGCCGTCGAGCTCTCCCCGCGCGGCCGCGACCGCATCGGCACCGCCGCGGTGCGCCTCCAGGCCGGCCTGCAGGGCGCGCGGCAGAGCCAGGGCGGACGCCCGATGATCGGGCGCGAGGTAGGCATTGCGCGACGAGAGAGCCAGGCCGTCAGGGTCGCGGACGGTGGGGCAGGACACGATCTCGAGCGGGAGGGCGAGGTCATCCACGACCTGCTTGACAACGGCCAGCTGCTGCGCGTCCTTGCGGCCGAAGTAGGCGCGCGCCGGCCCCACGATCGCGAACAGCTTGGTGCAGATCGTCGCTACTCCCCTGAAATGGCCCGGCCTGAAGGCCCCTTCCAGGATGGCGCCCAGCTCGCCGGGGTCGATCCAGCTGTCGAAGCCGGGCGGATACATCTCCTCGACCGACGGCAACAAGAGCACGTCCGCTCCCGCCTCGTCCGCGGTGGCCGCGTCCCGCGCCTCGTCCCGCGGGTATCGGGCCAGATCCTCTGAAGGTCCGAATTGGGCGGGGTTGACGAAGAGACTGACCACGGTGATGTCGTTCTGGGCGCGAGCGGCGGCGATCAGCGACAGGTGTCCGGGGTGGAAGGCCCCCATGGTCGGCACCAGGCCGATGGACCGACGAGCCAGCCGGTCCGCGGTAAGCAGTCCGCGAACATCGGCCGCCGTGCGCGCCACCTTCATGGGCGCGTGGCCTCGGCCAGCGCACGGTAGAGCGGCACGAGATCGGGTGCGCGCGCCTCCAGCGCCCGCAGGTGCGCCTCGACCGTCGACCAGTCGCCGCGGGCGATCGGTCCGGTCAGCGCGAATCCGTTCTCGATGGTGCGTTGCATGAGGGGCACCAGCGCCGCTGGCGGCGCGCCGCTCTCCTCCAGCAGGCGGGCCGCGGCGCGGTACAGGGTCACCAGGAAGTTCGAGGCCATTGCCGCGCCGGCGTGGTACAGCGGCTTGTCCGCGTCAGCCAGCGGAAACGGCCGCAGGCCAAGGGTGCTGGCCAGCCACTCGGCCTCGCGTCGGGCGTCATCGGTCTCGAATGTGATGGCCGCCCAGGCGCCGTCGAGCTGCTCGGCACCGCGCTCCAGCGAGAGGGTCTGCAGCGGGTGCACGCTGAAGCGGCGCTGGTGCGGATCCAGGGCGGACAGGCTGGTGGCGCCGCTGACGTGTGCGATCCAGGGACCGATGGGCACCTGCTGGGCCACCTCGGCAATGACCGAGTCGGGGACGGCGAGTAGCACCAGGTCGGCGTCGGCGGTGCGCTCGCGTCCGGCATGCACGGGGATATCTCGCTCGATCAGGCGAGCTGCGATGGCGCCGCCCGCTCGCCCCGTGCCGATCACCCGCACCGAGCCGATCATGCGGCGGAGTCTGCCACACTGCGCCCGATGCGAACGCTGAGCCTCGAGGAGGCTCGCCGGCTGGCGATCATGGGCACGTGTCTGGGCGGGCCGCGTCCTGCGTCGCTGCTCGAGGTCGTGGAGCGCCTGGGCAAGGTGCAGGTGGATCCGACCGCTGTTGTGGAGCGCGCAGAGCGGCTCACCCTGTGGAGCCGGTTTGGGCCGTACGACCGCGACGAGCTGCGGCGCATGCTCGAGGAGCCGCCGCGCCGCCTGTTCGAGTACCGAGCGCACCTCATTCCCGTCGACGACCTGCCGCTGCACGGGCCGGCCATGCGCCGCTTCCCACGTCCGGAATACAGCCGTGGGCGCTACATCGGGGAGTGGCTGCGCGATAACGCCGCGTTCCGCGCCTACATCCTTGGCGAGCTTCGCAAGCGTGGCCCGCTCCTGTCTCGTGACCTCGACGACCGCGCTGAGGTGCCGTGGCGGACCGGCGGCTGGAACGACGGCAAGAACTTGGGGCGCATGCTCGAGATCCTGTGGCAAGCGGGCGAGATCGCCATCAGCCGGCGCGAGGGATCGCAGCGGGTCTGGGACCTTCTCGAGCGCGTCCTGCCGAGCGACGACGCCGACTTGCCGGACGAGGTCGTTGCCATCCAGCTGATGGAGAGCCAGCTCCGCGCCCGCGGGATCGTGGAGCCTGGATGGGGCAGTGCGCTCGACTACAGGCTGCCCGCGCGGGACCTTGGCGAGGAATCCCTGCGGGCCGATGGCGTGGCGACGCCAGTGGCCATCGGCGGGCTGCTTGGCGACTGGGTGACCCACGCCGATGCGCTGCGCAGCCTGGACGCCGGTGAGTGGCAGCCGCACACGACGCTGCTCGGCCCGTTCGACCCGCTCATTGCGGATCGTGAGCGGGCGGAGTGGCTGTTCAATTTCCGCTTCCGGCTGGAGATCTACGTTCCAGCGGCCAAGCGCGAGTACGGCTACTACGTGCTGCCGATCCTGCACGGCGACCAGCTTGTGGGGCGGATTGACCCCGTCATGGAACGGAAGGCCGGCGTGTTCAGAGTCAACGCAGTCCACGCCGAGTCCGATGCCCCCGCCGACGCCTGGCCGGCCATCGAGGCCGCGATCGACGAGCTGGCCGAGTGGCTGGGCGCGACGGCTGTCCTCCTGCCAACTTTGCCGGCTCCATGGGGCCGTGGCGGCTGAGGGCCAGGCGACCTCCCTGCGCTATTCAGTGGAGATATGGTGTTGAGACGCCGAGTGCAAAATGCAGGCCCCGGCACGTCGAATCATGCACCCGCCTGAATACGCTGGGGTCTAATCCGGCCCAGCTTGCCGATACGATATCTCCACTGAATAGCCACGGACCGGGCGCAGGGATCGGCCTAGCGGAGTACGCCGCGCAGCGCCGATTGAGCGGCATGGTGGCCGCAGAGCCCGTGCACGCCACCACCCGGTGGCGTCGACGAGGAGCAGATGAAGATCCCGGGATCCGGCGTCGAGTACGGGTCCCAGCGCACGACCGGACGCGTCCAGAGCTGGCGCAGGTCCTGGATGCCGCCGTTGATGTCGCCCCCCACGTAATTCGCGTTGTACATCTCGAGCTCCGCGGTGCCCATCGTCGATCGACCCAGGATCCGATCGCCGACGCCGGGGGCGTAGCGCTCCAGCTGGGCAAGGACCGGCCCCGTCATGTCCACGCGCGACGCATTCGGCACGTGGCAATACGCCCAGACGGTGTGCTTGCCGGCCGGCGCCCGGCTGTCGTCGAACAGGGAGGGCTGCGAAAGCAGCACGAACGGTCGCTCGGGGACCCGTCCCTGGGCGACCGAATTCTCCGCGGCCACGAGCTCGGGCAGCGTGCCACCCAGATGCACGGTGCCGGCCTGCGCCAGGTCGGGGTTGCTCCACGGGATCGGTCCGTCCAGCGCCAGGTCCACCTTGAACACGCCAGGCCCGTATCGGTAGCGGTGCAGCTGCCGCCCGTAGAGCCCTCCCAACCGTTCGCCCGCCACCGCCAGAATCTGGCGCGGCGTGAGGTCCAGCAGCAGGGCGCGATGCGGCGGCAGCCCGTCCAGGCTGCTCACCGGCTGGTCGGTCTGGACCTCGCCCCCAAGCGACACGAGGTACGACGCCAGCGCGTCGGCGATACGCTGCGAACCGCCGCGGGGGATCGGCCAGCCGACGGCGTGCGCGCTGGCCAGCAGCGACAGGGAGAAGGCCCCGGTGATCAGCCGGTCCAGGCGCAGGAACGAATGGGCTGCCACTCCGCCCAGCAGCGCCCGCGCCTGTGGCGTCCGGAAGCGGCGCGCCAGCCAGGTGGCCGGCTGGATGGCGCCCAGTCCGAAACGGCCGAGTGTGAAAGGGTGACGCAGCGATCCGCCAAAGCGCAGCGGCCCAAGCAGCTCGCGGGCGATCAGAGGCCAGTCGCGCGAGATGGGCCCCAGCAGGCGGATGTATCGGTCCCCATCCTCGCCCAGGGATGCGGCGGTGGCCGCCAGGTCGCGCCGCACCAGCGCCGCCGAGCCGTCCTGCAGGGGATGCGCGATCGCCACCGGCGGCTCGATCCACTCCAGCCCATGCTCTGCCAGCGGCCACTCGGCGAAGACCGGCGAGGATCGCCCCAGCGGATGGACCGCCGAGCACACGTCGTGGACGAAGCCCGGCAGCGTCAGCTCCGCGGACCGCGAGCCGCCCCCGACCGTCGAGCGTGCCTCGAGCACCAGCACGCTGCGGCCCGCGCGGGCCAGCGTGATGGCGGCGGCCAGTCCATTGGGGCCGGCGCCGACGATCAGCGCGTCATGTCGGCGCGCGTCGGCTACAGGTACACCTCGTCGACGTAGCACCAGCGCCAGTCCTCATCCGGCTCGAACGACTGGACCACCGGATGCCCCGTGTCCTTGACGTGCGCTGTCGTATGCCGGCCCGGCGACTGGTCGCAGCAGCCCACGTGCCCACAGCTCAGGCAGATGCGCAGGTGGAGCCACTCCATGCCGAGCTCCAGGCACTCCATGCACCCGGTGCCGCTGGGCGTTACCTCAGCGGGCAGCGACTCGACGTGGGTACAGACGGGATCATCCCAGACGCTCACGCGGGAATGGTAACGGTCCGCTCCTCGGTGCCGCGGAGCAGGGTCACCTGCAGCTCGGCATCCGCGGCGACCGAGCCCAACGCATCAAACAGCTCGTCAGCGCCGGTCACCGGCTTGCCTGCGGCGGCCACGATCAGGTCGCCCTCGGCGATCCCCGCCTTCTCAGCCGGAGAGCCATCCTCGACCTCACGCACCAGCAGGCCGTCGCGCTCGTCCAGGCCCACCGCACGGCGCAGCTGCTTGGCGACGTGCGAAGGTGCCAGGCCAACGCCCAGGCGGCGTCGGGTCGGTGCCTCGCCACGGCCCAGGGCGGCCACGCGGTCCTTCAGCGCCGCATCAGCCGCGATGGCCTGGTAGAAGCCATTCCCCAGCCGGTTGGTGTTGATGCCGAGCAGCTGACCCTCGCCGTTCACGATCGGTCCGCCCGAAGAACCGGGCAGCAGGGGAGCGGTGTGCTCCACCGCGCCGGTCACTCGCCGGCCTCGCGGCCCGCGAAACGCGCGGCCCAGCCCGGACACGAAGCCCAGCGTGACGCGCACGCCCTGCCCTGCCGGGTTACCGATGGCCACCACCGGTGCGCCGATGACCAGCGCCGTGCCGTCGCCCCAGCCAATGGCCGGCGCCTCTCCGGTATCCACGCCGATCACCGCCAGGTCCCCGTCTCCATCGGCGCCAAGGACCTTGCCTTCGGCCTCTCGGCCATCCGCGAAGAAGACGATGACCTCGTCGCCGTGCAGGTTGTGGGCGTTGGTCAGGACCTTGCCAGACTCGACCACCACGCCGGACCCGCCGCGCCAGCGATTGCCGATGCCCACGGTCGAGCGCCCCGCGCCCTCCGCGATTCCATTGATTGCCTTGCCCAGATCCTCGATCGGACCCATCGGTTCCTCCATCGTGTTTGCCAGTGGTAGTGTGTGACTTGCAATGCGCAAGTTACTCCTCGTGAGCCGGATGTCAAGGCCGATGCCGTACGATCCGCGCATGGCCTCTGCCCCCTCTCCCCTGGCGGCCGCGCTCGAGCGGGTTGGGGACCGATGGAGCCTGCTGCTGGTCGAGGCGCTCCTGCCCGGACCGCGGCGCTTCAGCGAGCTGTCGGAGGCGGTGCAGGGAATCGCGCCGAACATCCTGGCCGATCGGCTGCGCCGCCTGGAGGCCGAGCGCGTGGTGCGCGCCACGCCATACTCGCAGCGCCCGCCGCGCTTCGTCTACCAGCTGACCGATGAGGGGGCGGAGCTGGCCGGGGCACTGCGTCTGCTGGCCGACTGGGGATCGCGCGTCGCCCGCGACGCGGAGCCGTTGCGGCATGCCGCCTGCGGCACGCCCATGGAGGCGCGCTGGTACTGCCCCACCTGCGCCCGGGCAGTGGAATCGACCGAAACAGACCAGGTCCGTTACCTGTAACTCACTCGTTGCCGCGGCCGCGTACCACCGTCAGTAGTACACGCTAGCCAACCGTCGCCACCTGGCTGGATTTCACTCCCAGGGCTTGTGTTCCTGGGCCAAGCTGCCTTGATGTGCGCTATGCCACCAGTGAGGGTTGTAGGAGCGTGCTTCGATGCTGGGATGTACCACTCCCATGCGTCAGAGCGCGAATACCGATGCGCGTCAGCGCGCGAATGCCAATGTGCCGGCGTTCATTTCGATCCGCGGCTTGACGCGCTAGCCTCCGCGGGTGAAGCGGCTTCTCCCCGAGCTCGACGCCAACGGCTGGCGGCTGATGGCCGCCAAGGTGTTCCGCGGCTTTGCCTTCGGGTTGAACGCGGTGGTGCTGGGCCTCTACCTCGCCGCGCTGGAGCTGCCGCCGCAGGTCATCGGGCTGGTGCTGTCGGCGGCGCTGGCGGGCACGCTGGGGCTGACATTGGTCATCGCGCTGTGGGGCGACCGGATCGGGCGCCGGCGCCTGCTGGTCATCGGCTCCGGACTGATGGTGCTGGCGGCCGTCATCCCGTTCGTGGGCGCCAACCCGGTGCTGCTGGCGCTGATCGGGCTGTCCGGCATGGTGGCCGTCACCAGCAGCGAGTCAACCGGCCTGCAGAGTGTCGACCAGGCCGCGCTGCCACAGACCGTGCCACTCGGGCAACGGACGTCAGCCTTCGCGTTCTACAACCTGCTCGCTGCTGCGGCCTCGGCGGTTGGCGCGCTCGGCGTTGGGCCGATGGTTTCCGTCGGGCACGGCCTGGGTCTGGATGGAGCATTGGTCTTCGCGCCCGCTTTCGTCGTGTACGCGGCGGCCGGGATGCTCAGCACCGTCCTGACGCTGAGGCTGGACGGCAGGGTCGAGGTCGGCCTTGCGCCGACGCACGGCTTCGCCATTCGTCGCTCGCGGCGCACGGTCGCGATGCTCTCCGCTCTATTCAGCCTGGATGCCCTGGCCGGCGGCTTCGTGGTGCAGAGCTACCTGGCCTTCTGGTTCGCCGAGCGATTTGAGGCCGATCCGGGCTCGGTGGGGTTCCTGTTCGCGGCCAGTAACGTGTTGGCTGCTCTCTCGTTCCCGGTGGCCGCCTGGCTTGCGCGCCGGATCGGGTTGATCAGGACCATGGTCTTCAGCCACATCCCGGCCAACGTGTTTCTGGTCGGCGCCGCGATGGCCCCGACCATGCCCTTGGCGATCGGCTTCTTGCTGGCCCGTGCCGCCCTCTCGTCGATGGATGTGCCGGCCCGCCAGTCGTACACCATGGCGGTGGTCGACCCCGATGAGCGGACGGCCACCGCCGGCGTCACATCGCTGGCGCGCAGCGTGGGGCAGGTGCTCGGGCCCGCCCTCGCAGGGGCGCTGCTGGTGCCGGCCGGCATCGGCGCTCCGCTCGTGGCGGGCGGGATCCTGAAGACGACCTACGACCTGGCGCTGTACGCCTTCTTTCGATCGCGACCCACGCCGGAAGAGCTCAGCGCCCAGCAGGCACAGCAGGTCTGAGGCGCCGGCGGAGGAGGGTCAACCCGTCGGGGCGTTGCACCACCCCGACATTCAGTGCAGGTATGGTGTCGGCAAGATGGGCCGGATGTGACCACACGGTATGCCGCTCCGTGCATGGGCCGATGTCGCGGAGGACCTTCAAGGGCTCCCGCGTCCCGACACCATATCCGTGCTGAATAGGCGGCGACTCTGGACGCGCCTAGAACGGCTTCACCACCATCAGCCACAGGATGACGACCAGCCCGATCCCGCCCAGGCCGGCGAGGATGAACGGCCTGGGCGACGCGAGTAGGGCCGCCAGCTCGTCGGGCGCCAGCGGCGCGGGCGGCGGTGCGTCCTTCGGGTCGCTGTCCGCCTTCTGGCCCACTGCGCGGCGGACCTTGGCGTAGTGCTGCGAGCCGAGCGGGTACATCGCCACCACCACGATCACCAGCACCGCGATCGCCACCCAGATCCACGCCCTGCCCCAGAATGCGCCCACGAAGCCGGCGGCGACGCCGGCCGCCAGCAGGACCATGAGCGAGATATACATTAGTCCCAGGCTCGTGCCGGAGAGGTCGAGCAGCGCGGCAACGCGCCCTGGCTCGCGCTCGTCACGGATCCTCATGGCGGCGAACGCGGACGCCCCATGCGCCAGCACGAAACCGAAGGCGCCGATCACGTGCAGCAACTTGATGCACGGATACCAGTCCACGATCCGCTCCCCTTACGCTTGCTCGGGTGCCGTGTCGGGCGTCGCCATGGCAGGCTCCGCCACAACTCGGACCAGCGCCAGGCTGCGGCGGGCTGCCACCACCGCAAGATAGAAGACGAGGAGCGCATTGACCGGGTGCAGTGCGGCGATCACCGCAACGGAGCCGCGGAACGACGGCAGCAGCGTCTGGATCATCGCGACCAGGAACAGCGTCAGCGTGAGCCAAACGGTCCGGCGTTCGATCCGCGCCGGCCAGGCAAGAAGCAGCATCAGCAGGGGAAGGATGGGCAGGTTGTAGCCGACGCCCCGGTGGAGCTCCATGTCGCTGACGCCGAACAGACCGATTCCCGCCAGAAAGACCTGGACGATCACAGCAACCAGGAAGAGCCAGGCCAGACCAGCGAAGAGATAGCGCCAGGTTTGCATTGGTTCCGCCTCCGCTCACGCGCAGCGGCCGACAGCCGCCCGGCGGGAATGTTGCCCTACGCGGGCTGCCAGTGGAAGTCCCCGGTGAACAGCCCATCCACGATGCCGATCTGGTAGGCCAGGTACAGGCCGAATGCCAGCGACAGGGCGCCGGATCCCAGCGTCAGCCAGCGATTGATGCGTTCCGATCGCGTGCGAGAGACCATGAATGGCAGGCCGATCAGCGTCGTCAGGATCGCCATGCCGGCCGCCACGCCGGCGCAGAAGATGACCAGGTACAACAGCGCGGCGCCGGTGTCATGGATGGTGGCCAGCACCAGCAACGCCACGGCAGCGCTGCCGGCCAGCCCGTGCACCAGGCCAACGGCCAGCGGACGCAGCAGCTGGAACCAGCCGAAGGTGGCCAACAGGCCCGGATCGCTGCCATGGCCGTGGAGGTGCGCGTGGCCGTGCGGGTGGAACTCATCACCGGTCTCGTGGGCGTGCAGATGCTCGTGGGCGTGCCCGTGCATCGGCGCCGGCGGCGTGAAGCGCTCGGTCAGGCGGCGCATGGCGCCGGTCAGGTTCAGGACCCCCAGGAGGATCAGCATCACGGCCACGCTGAACTCCAGGGCCAGGCCGACTGGCGGCGGAATCACCACGTTGAAGGCAATGATCAGGACGCCCACCAGCAGCACCGTGACGGTGTGGCCCAGGCCCCACAGCCCCCCGATCAGGGTGCTGTGCATGAACCGCCCGCTACGCGACAGGATGGTGGTCACCGCGATGACGTGGTCGGCGTCGGTGGCGTGGCGCATGCCCAGCAGGAAGCCGAATCCGGCGAGAGAAAGCAGCTCTGTCACGGGTCCTCCGGTGGGGCGTCGGTCATTCTAGGTCGGCCTGCGATCTTATTGCAAGGCCTTGCAGTAGCGCGGTGTTCCGTATACTGCGCGTCGAATGAGCCGAGCTGAATCACTCCCGGAGCCCTGGGCCGGCGTGCGCGATCGGTTCCATGGCCGCGGCATGCGCTGGACACCGCAGCGCCGCACGGTGATCGAGGTCCTGGCCGACACGGACGGCCACGTGACCGGCGCCGAGCTGATCGAGCGCTGCCGCGTTCGGGACCCGCATACGATCCCCTCGACCGTGTATCGCACCCTCGATGTGCTCGAACAGCTGGGCCTGGTGCGCCACGGACACGGAGCCGATGGGCGGGAGGAATTCCACGTGGGCGCCGAGAGCGAGCATGGGCACCTGTACTGCGCCGATTGTGGGACTCGCTGGGAGATTCGGGCCGGCCAGGCTGACGCGATCGTGGGCGCCTTCCGGCGGGCCGATGGCTTCGAGGTCGACCTCTCGCACATCACCGTGGTCGGCCGCTGTGGGGCCTGCGCCGAAAGGGCAACGCGGTGAGCGCCAGCACCTTCCTCGGCCTGCCGTCCCACGAAATCGGGGCGCTGCCCGGCAGCGGGGCGAATGCGGTGATCCTGGGCGTCCCGTATGGCGTTCCCTATCCGACCCCAGGCCTCGCCGCAGGCTGCGCCGATGCCCCCGCGGCGATCCGCTCGCGCTCAGAACGGTTGGCGCGCTTCGTGACCCATCACGACTTCGACCTCGACGGGCCGATGATTCCGCCGGGCAGCGCCTTTCACGTTGTCGACGCCGGCGACGTGCCGGGCACGCCGGACGACGGTGCGGGGAATGCGGCTCGGGCGGAGGCTGCAGTCCGTTCCGTGCTCGACGCCGGCGGCGTGCCGGTCCTGTTGGGTGGCGATGACTCCGTGCCGGCCCCGGCACTGCGTGCTTTCGACCGCCGTGGACCGATCACAATCCTGCAGGTCGATGCCCACCTGGACTTCCGCGACCAGGTGGCCGGCGTGCGCGACGGCTATTCCTCCCCCATGCGCCGCGCCTCCGAGATGGCCCACGTTGAGCGTATCGTGCAGGTTGGCCTGCGTGGCGTGGGCAGCGCCCGCACCGCGGACGTGGCCGAGGCACGTGCCGCCGGCAACCAGCTTGTCACCGCGCGCGAGCTGGGCGAGCGCGGGGTCGAGTGGCTGATCGCTCAGCTGCCGCGGGACGCATCGGTCTTTCTGGCTTTCGACCTCGACGGCCTGGATCCGTCGGTAGCGCCCGCAGTGAGCGGGGCGTCGCCGGGAGGGCTGAGCTATCAGCAGGCCGGCGACCTGGTGCGCGGCATCGTCGGCCGCTGCCGGCTGGCGGGTGCGGTCTTCACCGAGATGGTGCCGGCGCTCGACATCAATGGCTCCACCGCGCTGGTCGTCGTGCGCCTCGTCACCCAGCTGTTGGGAGCCCTCGCCCGCCGCTGACAAACCTGACACGATCTGGCAGGAATCGGTCTGGCACGCAGGGAACGGCGATGGCAATGTCACCCGACGATCCGCGTCTGCCTCGAGTGCGTCGGCAGCGATCGGGGTGGGGTAGTCGTGCGCCCGGTTGCCGACGCCATGCGCTGCGCCTCGTAGGCACTCCAGCGGCCGTGGCCGACTGCTCGGATCGACCAAGGCAATTCAGGGAGCGAGCTTTGCCCTCAGGGTGTCGGCTTCACCTGCAAGTGCAGACGCAACATCCGCGCTGAGCCAGCGCGGGCTCAGCCCCATCGCCTGGTTCGCGAACGCCTGCAGCTGGGCGACGGCCGCCGACTGCTGCCCGCGGGCCATGAAGCGGTCGATGCGGTCCAGCCGGTCGGTCAGCAGGTGCGCCTTGCCGGCAGCCAATCCGCCGTCGGCCATCGCCTGCTGGACCGTGCTCCATAGCGCCGCGGTGTCCGGTGTTGGTGCCGGATCGGGCGGCACGGGTGTTGGCTCGGGGGTTGGGTCCGGCAGGTCGTTCACCGTGACGGTGAGCGAGCACTCTGCCGACTGCGGGGCAGCATCGTCGTTGGTGGCGGTGACGGTGACGAGGTAGCTGCCCGGCGGTGTGCTGGCCGCCACGTACACGTTTGCCGTGGCCTGCTCACCGGCCGCCGACGCAGCCACGACCGCACTGACTGACAGGGTGCCCGGATCCGGGGCGCTGGCTGCGGCAAAGCTCACCACGCGGCCATCCGGATCGGTAGCGCTCACGCTGGCGGCTGTGGCCGTGCCCTCATCGGTGGTCACTCCTGGGCCGCAGTCAGCGACCGGCGGCGCGTTGTACGGGGTTGCCGGCGTGGGGGTGTTCGTTGGGCCTAGCTGGTCGTCGGCGAAGACCCAGTCGGCAACGGCGTCCGTGTCCACGCCATCGGTGAAGCGTCGGGCGCCCCCGGGCAGGAAGCCGTCATCAGGGCCGACCACCGGTGCCGACCAGAACCATGCATCCAGCGGCCCGGCATCGGTCAGGCCGACCACGTCGAGCACCGTCTCAGCGCCGGTGACAACTGACCCGACGTCACCAAGTCCGACGGAGCTGACCAGCGCCAGCGTCTGGCTGCCATTCTCGAGCGAATCGTCGGCCCAGCCCAGGTCGGGCACCACCTGGTAATGGCTTGCCAGGCCGGCGGGATTGCCAACCAGGTAGAAACCATTGCCGCCCAGGTGCGCGGCGGCCGGAAAGTCGACGCGACGGTCGATGGTGCCGGCCGCGGCACCATCGCCCTCGACAGCTACCAGGCTGAGGCCGCCGAGCGGCGCACCTGGCACGCCGAAGAGCTCCACGAACTCGGTGGTATCCGCGCCGGTATGGCTGACCAGCGCCTCGTTGAGCAGCACCGGATCGCCGGTGGCTGCCTCGGCGCGTGGCAGGACGCTGGCCAGCAGCACCAGCGCCAGCAGGGCGGCGCGCAGCCGCAGGTCGGCCCCGCGGGCGCCGGTCGCCGATGTCTGGTATGCCATGCTTGGCAGGCTAGCAAGCGAAAGGTGGTGGGCCTACCGAGAATCCGGTACCGGTCGCGTGCTCGTGCGCACCGGACCGTGGGCTGGTCCAAATCAGTACGACCGGCGGCAGCGAGTCGCTAGACTCCGTCGATGGAGCCGCCTTCTGAGCCGCCGGCATCACCCGCGGCGTGGCCCCCAATCCCTCCATCCGCCGCGGGCGAGGCTCGGCCGGGCGTCGTGACCCTGTCAGCTGTGATGCTGATGGTCTTCGGCCTGGTCCTGGCGCTCTTCGGTTTCGTCTTCACAGTGTTCGGGGCGATGTTCGACACCCTCCGGCTCCAGCCGGAGTTGGCCCAAGAGCTCGGGTCGGTGCCTGAAAGCGCAGGAGCCCTCGTTCTGGGACTCGGCCTCGTCGTCCTCGCGTGGGGCACCCTCGAGGTTGTGGCCGCGGCCTTCGTCCTGGCCCGTCGGACCTGGGCGCGCTTCACCGCCATCGTGCTGGCCGTCCTGGGCACGCTCGCCGGGTTAGCGCTCAGCCTGCCGGGCCAGGGCGGCCTGAATCCGGCCCTGATGACGGCCACCCTCGCCTTCGCCGCCGGACACGCCTTCGCGATCTGGGCGCTGAGCCGCAGCGGGGCGTGGTTCTCGGGTGCCTGACCGACCGATCTGGCGGCTGCCCTGGCTCGAGAAACCGCCGGCTGCCCTGGCTCGAGAAACCGGGCAGATTCAGATGGAGGCCGCAGCGCGACGGCCGTATCGGTCAAAACTGCCCGTGGTGCCGGTTGACAGCCGCATCTGACTACAAGGAGGCTTGCGGCAGGCCTCCATGCGGCAGTGATCTGAATCTGACAACGCAGGCGGCGGGGGAGAAAGCCGCAGGCCGGGCTGCCCCGGCCCCCGTGGGTGGGGGCTCTCCTCAGCGCACGTCGAGCGTGGCGTTGCGCCGCGCGCTGCGCTCAAGCAGGCTGAACAGACCGAACGCGAGCACCGCGTAGGTGATGCCGATGAGCACCTCCAGGCCGATCAGCCCGCCAACCTGCCCCAGGCCCGCCCCGTCGGCAGCCTGCCGAACGGCGTCCAGGCCGTGGGTGAACGGCAGGAGGTTGCCGACGACCTGCATCCAGCCCGGCAGCTCTGCGAGTGGGATGTTGACGCCGCAGAACAGCAGGATGCTCATCATGATCAGGTTCGCTCCGAACAGTCCGTCGCGTAGCCGCAGCGAGATGGCGCCCTGCAGCGCGCCGATGGCCGTGCACGAGAAAACGGTTGCCAGGAGCGCCAGGCCGGCGACCAGCAGCGAACCTGGGGCGAGCCGAACGCCGAGGAAGACGACCCCGACCGCGAAGGCGTAGAGCGACACGAGCAGGCCATTCGCCACGAAGGGCAGGAAGCGGCCGGCGAACAGTGCGACCCGGTTGGCCGGCGTGGCCAAGATGGCGGGCAGCGTCCCGAACCACCGCTCGTTGGCGATCGCCATGGTCATCCCGAACACGCCGGCCATGGCCGACACCTGGACCGCATTGCCGATCGCGAAGTAGGCCGCTGAGCGGTTCGTGGCGTACGACCCAAGGGCCGCGAAAAAGAAGAGCTGGAACGTGGGCCCGCCGATCAGCGTCGGGATGTAAATCGACGGCCGCGCCCAGTTGAAGAGCATCCCGTAACTCATTCGGCCGCCGTACCAGAACACCCGCCACGCCGACCGCAACCCGGAGGGATCGGCGCGATGGGCGGGCAGGACGGCGGCGGTCACTGCAGCGACAGCGTCGCGTCGCGTCGCGCCTTGGCAAGCACGAACACCAGGGTCACCCGGGCGGCGAGGTAGTACGCGACCGCCAGCACCAGGCACATCGCGATCGCCAGGACCGGCGGCTCGTCACCGGTCGCGGCGCCGCGGATTGCCTCCATGCCCCAGGTTGGCGCCAGCAGCCAGCTGATTGGCTGAACCCATGACGGGAGCGTGGCCACCGGCACGAGGAGGCCGGCGATGAGCCAGATCGGGTACTCGAGCAGGTTGCCCAGCGCGTTGGCGTGGCGGTACAGCACAAACGTGGTGGCGATCAGCATGCCCAGCGAGCCGAGCGACAGGATCGCGGCGGCAAGCGAGATGGGCAGGATCAGCGGGTAGGTGGCCTGGATCGGCATGCCGAACAGGATCGCGCCCCAGGCGAGCGTGGCCACGATCCCGTAGAAGCCCAGCACCACGGCGCCGAAGGTCTGCCCCACCAGGATCAGGTCGTAGCGTGACGGCGCGTTGACCAGCAGCTCGAGCGTCCCCTCCCAGCGCTGCCAGGCGATCGCCCCGCCGCAGCCGAAGAGCGTCGTGCTCCAGACGCCCATCATTCCCGCCCCCAGCGCGACGTAGAGCAGGGTCTGGCCCGCCGTATTGCCGCCGGAATGGAACAGGAAGAACGCGAGCGTCGCGAAGATCAGCGGGCTGATGAACGTGGTCAGGATGAAGAACTCGCTGGTCAGCAGCATCCGCACGTTGAACCAGGTGACGAACCAGACCAGGCGCAGCGCCTGACGAACGCCCATTGAAGAGCCCCCTACTGAACCGATGCCGCGCGCGCGGCGCCATCTGCCTCGGAGGTGCTGGCGATCAGGTGGACGTAGGCGTCCTCCAGCGTCGGCTCGCGCGCGACGACCTTGCCGATCCGTGTTTCACCCAGCAGGCCCAGCAGGCGCTGGGTAATGGCCAGCCCGTGCTCGCTCTGCACCAGCAGGATCTGGCTCTGGTCGCGCTCCTCGGCATTGACGGCGATCACGTCGCGGTCCGCCCGCAGGCGGTCGACCGCGTCCGGCGACACGCCGAACGTCTCGATCTCGACGATGGTGCGGTTGGCGACCTCGCGCTTCAGATCGTCCCCGGTGCCGAGCGCCACGATCCGGCCGGCGTTGATCACCGCGATGCGGTCGCATAGCGCATCGGCCTCAAACATGTAAAGCGTCGTGAGCAGCACCGTCTTGCCTGCGTCGACCAGAGACTGCACGGTCTGGCGCAGCTCGCGAGCGCCCACCGGGTCCAGGCCGATGGATGGCTCGTCCATGAACACGACCTCCGGGTCATGGAGGAGGCCGCGGGCGATGTGCAGGCGCTGCCGCATGCCGCGGCTGTAGCCCTCCACCTTCTCTCCCTCGCGTCCTGTCAGGCCCACAAGCTCCAGCAGCGCCGCGATGCGCTGCTTCTGCTCACCCGGATCGACGCCGTACAGCTCGGCGAAGTAGCGCAGGTTGTCCAGGCCGCTGACGCGGTCGTACAGGCCCCGGTCCCCGCCGAAGACGTAGCCGATGCGCCTGCGCACCTCGGTTGTCTCCCTGACGACGTCGTGGCCCATCACCCGCGCGGTGCCGGAGGTCGGCAGCAGCAGGGTGATCAGCATCTTGATGGTGGTGGTCTTGCCTGCGCCGTTCGGGCCGAGCAGGCCGAATAGCTCGCCGGGCTCAACGTGGAAGCTCACCCCCTTGACCGCCTCGACGTCGAGCGGTCTGCGGCGGAGGACGCCCGTGTGGGTCCGATACGTCCGCACCAGGTCCACCGCCTCGATGGCATGCCCGGCCGCCCCACCCGCGCGTGGCATTGCGGCTCGCGGCTGGCGAATGGCATCGGGAATGTTCGACGGGGACGCCGGAGGCGCCTGCACGCTGGTCATTGGGCTTGTATTGTCGACCGAAACTATCTTGATGTCAAGAGATTTCACGTCGAGCGACCGTGCGGCGGGCGGAGGAAATGCGCGCCGCGGCTTGATCCGCGGTTTGCATCACTGATCGCCAATGGCTCGTGGTTTGCGCGGATTCATGTATCGGCAAGCAACCTTCCACGCCAATCCAGCCCGATTGGCGCGGTCTCATGCATGTCGTGAATCGCTGGCCGCCATCAAGCCTGCGGGGACTGGGTCAGAACCAGTCGCGCGCTCGGAAGAACAGGTAGACCCCGAACATCGAGATCGCCATCAGCCCCAGCGCCAGGGCATAGCCAACGGGCCAGGACAGCTCCGGCATGTAGCGGAAGTTCATGCCGTACACGCCAGCGATCAGTGTCGGAACCATGAGGATCACGGTAAACGCGGTCAGCCGCTTGACGATCACGTTCAGGTTGTTATTGGTGACCGATAGGTTGGCATCCAATGCGGAAGCCAGCATCTCGCGGTCGAGGTCGACCGTGTCCAGGACCCGCACCAGGTGGTCGTAAAGGTCCTGGAAATAGGGCGTCAACTCGTCATCGATCAGCACCACGTCGCGCCGCAGCAGGGCGTTGGCGACGTCACGCAGCGGCGCCGCCGCGCGGCGCAGCTCGAGCAGCTCGCGCTTGAGCTTCAGCACGTCGCGCAAGGTGCCCTGGCCCCTGTCCGGACCTCCGGCGATGATCCGATCCTGCAGCCGGTCGATACGCTCGCTGAGCCGGTCGAGCAGCGGGAAATAGCCATCAGCCACTGCGTCCAGGATGGCGTACAGCAATCCCCCGGCCGTGGTCGCGACGGCATCTGAGTGCTGCCGCCAGCGTTCGCGGACATCCTCGATGGTGGGCGATGGCTGCCAGTGCACGCTGACGAGATATTCCTTGCCGGCGATCAGATGCAGCTCGCCCAGGACCAGACCCTTCGCATCAGGTTTCCCAGCCATGACCTCGTACGCGACCAGCACGTGCTGCTCCGGATAGGTGTCGATCTTCGGGCGCTGACTGCGCTTCTCCAGGTCCTCGATCGCCAGCGGGTGCAGATGCAGGCGGTCGCGCAGCAAGGCCAGGTCGTCCGCGTCCGGATCGGCCAGGTCGAGCCACGTGAGGTGACCAGGCTCGGCCTTCAGCTGGCCGAGATCGTCGGTCGAAAGGTCGACCTCGGCGAGCTGACCGTCTGGTTTCCGTATCAGGCAGGTTCGACCGGTTGGCGGCATGGCGCGCCGAGTGTACGCGGAAAAGCAAATCTGCTAGGCTCTAGTAGCCTATTTCCGCCGTGAACGAGTTCGTGAGGCAGGAGAGATGAACGCGATCGCTCGTCGCATCGGGCTCGGCCTGGCGGCGCGCGGCGAGGTCGACAAGGTCGTCGCCTGGAGCGCGGCGGCCCGCAACGCCGGCCTCGATTCAGTCTGGGTCCACGACTCCTACTTCGAACGGGACGCGGTCAGCTACGTGAGCGCCATCGCGGCGGAGCTCGGCGCCGATGAAGCCGAGGACGGCTTCCGCATTGCCCTCGGCGCGGTCAACCCCTTCACCCGCCACCCGGTGGTGCTGGCCATGACCGGCTCAGCGCTGGACGAGATGGCGCCGGGGCGTATCGTGATGGGACTGGGCACCGGGCTGCCGCTGCGGTTGAAGCAGATGGGGATCCCCTTCGCGCAGGACGACGTCGTGGAGCGGGTGAGCGTCGCCATGGACCAGCTGCGGGCACTGTGGGCGGGAGAGCGCCTGCCATCCGCGACAGAAGGGCTGCCGCCGATCCAGCCGATGTTCGCCCCGCCGCATCGCATCCCGCTGGTCATCGCCGCCTATCGGAAGGAGTTCGTTGAGCTGGCCGGCCGCAAGGCCGACGGCTACCTGGCACGGCCCGCCGAGTCGATTCCCTCGCTCACGGGCATCCTGCGCAGGCTGCGATCCGCGGCAACCGCTGCCGGTCGCGACCCCACTGCCATCGAATCCGCCGGCTATCTGCTGACGCTGGTCGACAAGAGCCGCCGCGATGCCCTCAATCGGGCCAAGCGTGAGCCATTCGTGATCTACATGATGAGCGTGCTCGGCGACGTCTCCCTGGCGCGCGCCGGCTTCGAACGAGGATTGCGTGATCGGATCGCCGCCGCGTGGCGGGCGGAGGAGTTCCACGAGGCGGCCGGCCTCATCCCCGACGAGCTGCTGGACGCCTTCATGCTGTGCGGCACGGTCGAGGAGGTGGCAGCTGGGGCACTGGCGTACCACCAGCGCGCCGGCCTGGAGCTGCCGCTGCTGCAGCCGGTCATACAGGAGGAGTCACAGGTCGAGGAGCTGATCGAGGCCGCCCGGATCTATGGCCGCCTGCCCGATGCGGCCTCCGAACGCTGGGGCCTGCCCGACGAGCAGGTGCCCGGGGCGGCGGCAGCCTTCATGCGTGACGATCTGGCCGATACCCTCACGCCGCGGGAGCGCCTGCGGCGCCGAGCCGGCGCCGCGTGGGAGGTGGTGCGGCCATTCTCATTCACTGCCTCGGTCATACCCATTGCCGCCGGCGGCGCATTGGCCTATGCCGATAGCCGCTTCAACGTCGGCCTCTTCGTGCTGGCGCTGCTGGCAGGGGTGCTGCTCCACATCGGCACCAACGTCGTCAACGAGATCTACGACGTGCGCAAGGGGATCGACAGCATCTCTTCGCCGCGCGCCAGCCACGCGATCCTGAAGGGGCGAATCGGCGAGCGGGCAGCGTACGTCTTCGCCATGACCGCGTTTGCCGCCGCTGCCGCGATCGGCATCGTGCTCATCTCCGTTCGCGGCTGGCCGATTGCGATGCTCGGCGTGCTGGGCCTGGCGGGCGGCTACTTCTATACGGCGCCACCGTTCGAGTACAAGTTCCGGGCGCTTGGCCTGCCGCTGGTCTTCCTGCTGATGGGTCCGCTGATGGTCGCGGGCAGCTACTACGCGGTCTCCGGGGCTTGGTCGCCGGTCGCACTGGTGCTCAGCCTGCCGATCGGCCTGCTGGTCGCCGCCATCCTTCACGGCAACGAATGGCGGGACATCCGCGAGGACACGCGCGCCGGCATCGTGACCCTGTCGAGCAGGATTGGTCGCGAGTGGGCGCATTACGGCTACCTGGGCCTGACGCTGGGCGCCTATATCGTCCTTTCGCTGGCAGTCGTGGCAGAGCTGTTGCCGCCTGCCACCCTGCTTGCCATCCTGTCGCTGCCACTGCTGGTGGTCGTGCTGCGCGCCGCCGAGCTGGGGGCCACCGGCCAGGCGCGGGCGATCGCCATGATCGACCTGCAGACCGCCCGCCTGCATGCGGCCTTCGGAGCGCTGCTGGTCCTTGGCGTGGTCGTCGGCGCGCTGCTGCACTGATGGCGGCTTCCAGCCCGCGGGACGCACCCGGACGCGCTGCGCTGACCATCGGCCTGCTGGCGGCCCAGGCCGCCTTTGCGCTCACCTTTCGTGGCCCAAGGCCACGGTTCTGGCAGCGCATGACGCTGACCGGACTGGGCCTTGGCTCGTTTGCACTGACCGTCAGCCGCCCGGCCCGTCGCGTGCACATCGGCGCCGCGGAGGTGGCGATGGGGCTCGTCTCGGCCGCAACGCTGTATGCCACCTTCCAGGTGGGCGATCGCTTCGCCCGGCGCTTCGTCCCGGGCGGCGAGCGGCAGATCCGTGACATCTACGCGCTGCGCGAGCTGCGTCCGCGATCGGAGATCGCCGCGCGGCTGCTGATGGTGGTCGCGCCGGCGGAGGAGCTGTTCTGGCGCGGCCTGGTGCAGGCGGCGCTGATGCGCATGCTCGGCCGCTGGCGGGGCGCAGCCGCGGGTGCGACGAGCTATGCGGGCGTGCATGTGGTGACGGGCAACTTCACGTTGCTGGGAGCTGCCGGAGTCGCCGGCGCGCACTGGGCCGCGCTGTACGCCCTGGGCGTGCCCCTCGGCGCGCTGGTCGTCAGCCACGCCGCCTGGGACGTCTGGATCTTCCTGCTGCAGCCGACGCAGGCCACGGGGAACGGCAAGCAGCCAGGCCCCGGCGCCATCATCACCACCGTCGCCGGCGGCTGACCCCCTATCCTTCCTGCGTGGAGCGCTGGCACACGATCATCGAGCCGTTCCGGATCAAGAGCGTGGAGCCGATTCGGCTGACCAGCGTCGAGGAGCGCGACGAGCACCTCCGGGCAGCGGGGTACAACCTCTTCAACCTGCACTCATCGGATGTGCTCATCGATCTGCTCACCGATTCTGGCACCGGCGCCATGTCGGCCGAGCAGTGGGCCGGCATCCAGCGCGGCGACGAGAGCTACGCCGGCTCGCCGTCCTGGTTCCGCTTCCTCGACAGCGTGCAGGAGCTGTTCCCGTTCAAGCATGTGATCCCCACCCACCAGGGCCGTGCGGCGGAGAAGATCCTGTTCGGCGTGGTGGGCGGATCTGACATGGCGATCCCCTCGAACACGCATTTCGACACGACCCGTGCCAACGTCGAATTCACCGGTGCCGAGGCGGTGGACCTGGTGATCGAGGAGGGGCGGCACCCGTCGGTCATCCATCCGTTCAAGGGCAACATGGATACCGATGCCCTGGACGACTTCATCGTGGAGCGCGGCGTTGAGCACGTCCCGCTGGTGATGATGACCGTCACCAACAACTCGGGCGGTGGGCAGCCGGTCAGCCTGGAGAACCTTCGCGCAGTGCGCGCAGTCTGCGACCGCCATGGACTGCCGCTCTTCCTGGACGCCTGCCGCTTCGCGGAGAACGCATGGTTCATCAAGCAGCGAGAGCCTGGTTATGCCGATGCCGCCATCCCTGACATCGTCCGCGAGATGGCGTCGCTGGCCGATGGCATGACCATGTCAGCCAAGAAGGACGCGATCGCCAACATCGGCGGCTGGCTGGCCATGAACGACGACGCATGGGCGGAGCAGGCGCGAGCGCTCGAGATCCTGACCGAGGGCTTTCCCACCTACGGCGGCCTGGCGGGGCGTGACCTGGAGGCCATTGCCCAGGGCCTGCGCGAAGTGGTCGACGAGGACTACCTGCGCTACCGGATCCGATCCACCGCCTACCTGGGCGAGGCGATGATCGAGAGCGGCGTGCCGTGCGTGCAGCCGATCGGCGGTCACGCGGTGTACCTGGATGCCGCTGCACTGCTGCCGAACGTCGCTCCCCTGGAATACCCGGGCCAGGCCCTGGCCGTGGCCCTTTATCGCGAGGGCGGCATTCGCGGCTGCGAGATCGGGACCGTCATGTTCGGCCAGCATGCGGACGGGTCCGAGACGCCGGCGGCGATGGAGCTGGTGCGGCTGGCCATCCCGCGGCGGGTCTACACCCAGTCGCATGTCGACTACGTGATCGAAGTGGTGCGCTGGGTCGCAGAGCGTGCCGCCGACCTGCGCGGATATCGGATCGTGGAGCAGCCGGCCCAGCTGCGTCATTTCACGGCCCGATTCGAACCGATCGGCCCTGCCTCAGCGGGCGTCTAGAATCGGGCCATGGAAGAGCGCTGCCGGGACTGCGGACGTGACGTTGCGTTGGGGACGCCGCTCTTCGCGCACCGCGTGAAGCTCATCAGCCAGACCGATCCCGACGTCGCGTTCGTGTGCATCGATTGCCGGCTTGCGACGCCGCTGCTCGATGAGCACGGGATTCCGCTCGACGAAGACCAGCTGGCGGGCATGAAGTACGTGATTGGGCGGGGCGGGCGCGCCTAGACAACCGCGACGATCCGACCCTCGCAGACCCTCTGCTACGCTGCGGCCGTGAGCCGGCGAACCTGGACCCTCGTAGCCGTAGTGCTCGGATCCGGGATCGTCTTCCTGGATTCCACGATCGTCAACGTGGCCCTGCGGGCAATCGGGGAGCAGCTTCCCGGGACGCTCGTCGGCCCGCTCGAGGCTCAGACGTACATCGTCAGCGGATACCTGCTGACGCTGGCCGCTCTCCTCATCCTGGCCGGCGCCCTGGCGGACGTGTACGGTCGCCGACGCCTGTTCATCATCGGCCTGGCAGGTTTCGGCGTCACATCCCTGGTGTGCGGATTGGCGCCTAGCCTGGAGCTGCTGATCGTCGCGCGCCTGGCCCAGGGCGCATTCGGTGCGTTGCTGGTCCCGACCTCGTTGGCGTTGATCAACGCGAACTTCGAGGGTGCCGAGCGCGGCGCGGCCTTCGGCACGTGGGCTGCCGCCACGAGCGCCATGATCCTGCTGGGTCCGCCAATAGGCGGCTTCCTGGTCGACACGTTCGACTGGCGCATCGCGTTCCTCATCAACGTCCCGCTGGTGGCGCTGGCGGTGCTGATCGCGATCACGCGGCTATCAGAGAGCCGCAACGAGGACGCGCCAGCCCGGTTCGATTGGCTGGGCGCGGTAGCGGTGGCCCTGGCTGTCGGCGGCCTCGCCTACGGTGCGATTCGAGGCGAGGCGCAGCGCTGGAGCGATCCAACCGCGTGGGTCGCCCTGGCAATCGGCGCGGTGAGCACGGCGGGCCTGGTC
>JBDUEE010000044.1:0-1957 GCA_040002615.1 Chloroflexota bacterium
CACGACCACGGCGACGAGGATCGCCAGGAAAACGGGATCATCCATGGCTCGGGGATACCTCAGCGAAGACCGATGAGCCCAGCATACGCGCTGCGCCTCGCAACAGCGTGCCGCCGATCTCAGGGCGTGTCCTGGATCTCACCGAATGCCATCGCCCGGGAGCGTCAAGCAGCGCGCCAGGTGGAATCTCGTCACCTGCTACCACCAGGAGCGTTAAATGGCCGAATCGGCCCATGGGGGGCCGAATGGCGCGGCCCTCGTGCTCAATGCCGCACCGGCATCGCGACGAAATGGTGAACAGTCCTCTCTAACGCTCCTGACAGCAGCATCTGAGAAGTAAGCGAGCTCGGAACGCGTTAGTCCGCCGCGAACTAATCCGCCGCGAACACCACCTTCAGGGCACCTGACCTTCCGCGCGAGAGCGACACCGCCATTGCTCGCCGCCACTCTTCCAGCCGGAACCGATGCGTTACCAGCTCGCCCAGCGGCACCTCGGGATTGGCGACCAGCAGACGGATCGCCTCGTCGATGGTGTGCGGGCTCCCCGGCACGGAGGGCTCGGCACCGTAGACATACGTTCCGTCGATCCGCAGCTCGTGCGTCCAGGCCAGCGTCCAATCCAGGCCGCCGATCTCCCCCGGCCCGCCGACCAGCACCAGCCGTCCACCCGGCTGCGCCACCCGCATCCCGTCCGCCATGCTGCGCCGGCTGCCGACCGCGTCGTAGACCTGCGCGAATCCGCCGCTCAGCACCGTCTCTCCCAGGATGGACCGATGCGCCCGGGCGCCGGCATGCCGGATCGCCGCCTGCACTGCGCCGTCACGTCCGCCCGCTGCCGCGCTGGCGCCCAGCCGCTCCCCCATGACCCGCTGCGCCTCGTGGCGAGCCAGCAGGACCACCTCGGCGCGCGGCGCGACGAGGCGCAACGCAGCAACGCTGCACAGGCCCAACGTCCCGCCGCCGATGACCAGCACCCTCTCCTCCGGCTCGGGCGGGCGGGCAAGCACCGCGTGGAGCGCCACGCTGAACGGCTCCAGCAACACGGCCACCTCGTCGGACAGCTCACCCGGAACCGGGTGGAGCTGGCTGGTATGCGCCACCATGCCGTCCGACCAGCCACCCGGCAGATCGGCGCAGTAGCCGACCAGCATGCCCGATGACAGGTCACCATCCGTGGCGCGCAGGCAGAAGCGCCCCTGCCCGGCCGCGCAGCGCTGGCAGGGATCCAGGCCGCGCACCGTGCAGGAGATGATCGGGTCGAGGACGACCCGCTGCCCGGTGGCCTCCACCACGCCCACCACCTCGTGGCCCAGCACGGCCGGGAACGAGGCGAACGGCGAGAGCACCGCACTGGCGTGCCCGGTCAGCAGCCCGATATCGGTCCCGCAGACGCCGGAGAGTGTTGGGCGCAGCCGAACCCAGCCAGAGCCGCGCAGCGGCGGTGGGTCGAATCGGTCCAGGCTGAGCCATGGCATCCAACCGGCGGTCAGCCGCGGCACACGCGAGCCCAGCAGCCGAAGCGCCGCGTGGTTGGTGGCCGACGCCCCGAAGCGCAGCCGCAGGCCGCTAAGCGATGGGGCCAAGGTGGGCTTCGGTCAGTCCATCGGCACCCGGCGCACGATGCTCGGACCGACCCGCTCCAGGATCTCGTCCAGGCTGTGGCCGGTGATGGTCAGGCCATGGTTCTTGAGGCCGATGACGGCGCGCGACGGGTCGGGTGCCTGCCGCACGAGCTCAGCCACCTCCAGTGCCAGCTCCTCCGTGCCGCACGGGTAGACGACCTCGGTTGATACGGCACCGGGCAGCCAGCCGTGCACGTGCAGGATGCCGCCGACCTCAGGGTGCTCGCGGTAGATGGTCAGGTGCTCGATGGCATCGACCGAGACGCGGCGTGGCCGGACGTTCGGCGGCACACTCAGACGGACCACACCGGTAGACGGGTCGTAGCCGGTGACCA
>JBDUEE010000045.1:0-1930 GCA_040002615.1 Chloroflexota bacterium
CCGCCGCCCGCCGCACCAGCTCATTGCGGATCTCGACTGCATCGATCGGGTAGTCATCAAAGGCGCTGGTCCAGCGCACCGGGACCTGCCAGCGGGTGGGGACCAGGTCGCCCCAGAAGATGGCCCGATCCTGCGGGTCCTCAGCACGGGCGCCACCGTTCCGCGTCCCGATCAGCACCGCCTGCGAGCCACGGGTGTGCCCGCCGGTGCGCAACACGCTGACGCCGCTCACCATCTCGACCTCGCCGGTCACTTCGGCCAGCTGCCCGGCGGCTCGGATGAGCTCCAGCTGCTCGCCTTCCATGAGGCCCGCCAGCCGCAGCTCGTCGCGCTGCGCGGCCTCGGCCTCGTCGCGCTGGACCACGTACCGTGCACGTGGAAAGTTCGGCTTTCCGTCCACGTCCACGAGGCCGCCGGCGTGGTCGTAATGCAGGTGGCTGACCACCACGAAATCGATGCTTTTCGGATCCTCGCCCACGGCGCGCAGGGCCGCCGCGGGGTCGCCGCCCTCGATCCCCTTGATGTCCCGATCCTTGTCGCTCACCCGCACGCCTGTACCGGTCTCGACCAGCACCCGCTTGCCCGCGGACTCGATCAGCAGCAGGTTCAGCCGCATCAGCAGCCGCCCGCGTTCATCGGCCTCGGTGAAGCGCGACCACAGCTCCTTGGGCACCACCCCGAAGAAGCCGCCGGCATCGGGCCTGAACCAACCGGCGCGCAGAACTCGCACGCGGACGTCGCCCGCAAATGTGCGCGCCTGGTCGTCCGGCGTGATGGCGTAGAGCGGCTCCGGCAGGGCGGGCCTCCGATGGGTGTGGGCGGGACAGGATCAGCGGCGGATGCGACCCCGTTCGAAGTCCCGATGGTACAGGCTGGCGGTGGGGTCACGCTGGCCGCGGTACTTGCTGCCGATCCGCGCGTCGCCATACCCGACCTCGACCGGCGACGAGAGCCTCTGGAAGCTGATCTGGCCGATCTTCATGCCGTCGTACAAGGTGATCGGCAGGTTGGCTACGTTCGACAGCTCCAGCGTCAGGTTTCCCTCCCAGCCGGGATCCACGAAGCCAGCCGTGGAATGGATGAGGAGGCCCAGCCGACCAAGCGAGCTCTTGCCGTCCAGCCTTGCCACAAGGTCATCCGGGAGCGCCACACGCTCAAGGGTAGAGCCCAGCACGAACTCTCCTGGATGCAGGATGAACGGCTCGTCGCCAGCGATCTCGACCAGCTCAGTGAGCTCCGCCTGCTCCTCCCGCACATCGATGTACGGGTATCGGCTGTTCTTGAATACGCGGAAGCGGCGATCCAGGTGAAGGTCGATGCTGGAAGGCTGCACCGCCTCCGGCACATACGGGTCGATGACGATCCGGCCGGCCGTGATCTCGGCCCGGATGTCGCGGTCGGAGAGGACCACGCCGCTCGCTACTCCTCCGTGGTCCGCTGACGCATCAGCCGATCCACCTCGCGCTTCAGGGTGGAGATGTCCTCGTAGCTGTGATAGACCGATGCGAAGCGGATGTAGGCCAGCTGATCGATGTCGCGCAGCGCCTCGGTGGCCAGGCGTCCCACTTCCTTGGACGTGACCTCCTGGTCGCCGCGCGTGCGCAACAGCGCCTCGATGTCATCGACCGCCTGCTCGGCACTAGCGATCGTCACCGGCCGCTTCTCGAGGGCGCGCAGCAGCCCCCCAAGCAGCTTGGTGCGATCGAAGTCCTGCCGGGTGCCGTCGCGTTTGACGACGCTCAGGCGCGCTCCCTCGGGACGTTCATAGGTGGTGAACCGATACGAGCACGCCTCGCACTCGCGGCGCCTGCGGATGGTGCTGCCTGACTCCAGGTCGCGCGAGTCGATGACCCGCGTGCCATCCGTGTTGCAACGTGGACAGTGCAACCGTCGTGCTCCCCGTGCGGACTACACCAGTAGTGGTACCGCG
>JBDUEE010000046.1:0-8416 GCA_040002615.1 Chloroflexota bacterium
ATTCGCGGCGCTGGCTGGCACGTCGACGTGTTCGGCCTGCCGACGTCGCTGCGCGGCGACGATCCGAACCAGGACGGCGGCACATCCGCCGCAGAAAGCATCCGGATCAGCGAGGCAGTGCCCTTCCAATTCACCGGGCTGTTCCACGTATCGGGCCAGCTGAGCGGCGAGGGCGGTACCTGTACCGGCGAGGGCTGGGTGCGGGTGCTCGGCGACCCGATGAGCACCCTGCCGTTCCTGGTGTCGCTGGCACTGGTGCTGGTCGGGACGGTGCTGCTTGCCGTCGGGGGGCGTGGTCGCTGGCTGCCGGCCATAGCGGGCGGGCTGCTGCTGGGTCAGGGCACTGTGCTTCTGCTGGTGATCTACGGCTTCCTGCCACTGGCCGCCGCAACTCCACCAATCGTTACCGCGCTTGGTCTGCTGATCGGCATCGGTGCCGGCTGGGTCGGTCGCGTGCGGCTGCGCCGCGCGGAGCGGGGCACCGCCGGCTAGCTGGTCAGCGCCTCGTTGACGATGCGAGCCTGCTCGGCCGCGTGGGCTGCTGGGTAGCCCTCGGCCGGACGTGACCGCTCCGGACGGCTGATATCGCCGAGCGGGATGCGGAACGGCACCAGGTGCCGGATCTTGGGCAGCACGAACTTGCGGGCACCCATGTTGCGCGGCTCCTCCTGGACCCAGGCCACCTTTTCGACGCCGGGATATCGGGCCATGACGGCCTCCAGCTCTTCGGTCGGGAAGGGGTACAACCGCTCGGTGCGCACGATCGCCAGCTCCGGGTGGTCAAGCCGCTCCTCGGCCATGACCAGGTCGTAGTAGATCTTGCCGCTGCAGATGACCACACGCCGGATGGCCGCGGCATCCGCATCCGAGGTCACCAGTGGATCGTCCAGGACCGAGGCGAACGCTCCGGTCGCCAGCTCGGCAAGCGTCGACGCCGCCTGCGGCAGTCGCAGGAGCGACTTGGGCGTCATCACGATCAGCGGCCGCAGGTCGGGGTGGCGCGCCTGCCGGCGCAGCAGGTGGAAATACTGGGCGGGCGTGGTGGGATAGACGACCCGGATGTTGCCCTCCGCACCCAGCGCCAGGAAGCGCTCCAGACGCGCCGACGAGTGCTCGGGCCCCGATCCCTCGTAGCCGTGCGGCAGCAGCAGGGTCAGGCGCGAGGTCTGCCGCCACTTGGCCAGCCCGGCGATGATGAACTGGTCGATGATGATCTCCGCCCCGTTGACGAAGTCGCCGTACTGCGCCTCCCAGATCACCAGCGCCTCCGGCGCCGTGGCCGCATAGCCGTATTCGAAGCCGACGCAGGCGTATTCCGAGAGCGGGCTGTTGTGCAGCTCGAATGCCGCCGCCCCGCCCGCCAGGTGCTGGATGGGGGTGTACGGCTTACCGGTCTGCGCGTCCCACAATGTCTGGTGCCGCTGGCTGAAGGTGCCACGCACGGTGTCCTGTCCCGTCAGCCGGATCGGCGTGCCCTCGATCACCAGCGAGCCGAAGGCCAGGGCCTCGGCGTGCGCCCACTCCAGGCGGCCATCGTCGGTAGCCAGCGCAGCGCGACGCTTCTCGAGCTGCTTCGCCAGCTTGGGGTTGATGTGGAATCCCTCCGGCCAGGAATGCAGCTGCTCGTTCAGCCGCCGCAGCGTGTCCGCATCGACGGCGGTCTCCGGCTCCTCGGTGTCGTCGAGCGGCAGCGATTCGGCGCCCCGATCGAGCTGCGGCTCGGCGTGCTGCGTCCGCACGGCGGCCTGGCGCGTTGCCAGGTCGCGAGCCACCGCGGTCGCGGTGGCATCGGCCTCATCCTGGGTGATCACGCCAGCCTTGATCAGGCCCTGTGCGTAGAGCTCGCGCACGGATGGGTGCTCGGCAATGGCCTTGGCCATCAGTGGCTGGGTGTAGGCCGGCTCGTCGCCCTCGTTATGCCCGTAGCGGCGGTAGCCGACGAGGTCGATCACCACGTCGGCATGGAAGCGCTCGCGGTACATCATCGCCAGCCGCGCCGCCGCCAGGCCCGCCTCCGGGTCATCGGCATTGACGTGGACGATCGGCACGTCGAAGCCCTTTGCCAGGTCGCTCGAGTAATCGGTGGAGCGGCCCTCATCCGCTCCGGTGGTGAAGCCGACCTGGTTGTTGGCGATGATGTGCACCGTGCCGCCGGTCGAGTAGCCGGCCAGCCGGGCCATGTTGAAGGTCTCGGCCACCACCCCCTGGGCGGCGAAGGCGGCGTCGCCATGGATCAGGAGCGGCAGGGTGCGATGCGGGTCGACCTTGACGATCGCCTGCGACCGATCGCTCTGCTGCGCACGCGCCCGGCCTTCCACCACCGGATTGACCGCCTCGAGGTGGCTTGGGTTGGGCGAGACGGTGATGTGCATCTCCGTGCCGGACGGCGTGGCGTACGTCCCCTCGGCGCCAAGGTGGTACTTCACGTCGTCCGAGCCGCCCTTCGGCGTGCGGGCATCGGTGCCGCTTCGGCCGGCCTCGAACTCGGCCAGGATGCCCTCGTAGCTGACACCCACGATGTGCGCCAGCACGTTCAGCCGGCCTCGGTGCGCCATGCCGATGACCGCATCGCGGGTTCCCGATTCCGCCGAGTCGGCCAGGACCTGGTCGAGCATCGGCACCATCACGTCCAGCCCCTCGATGCTGAACCGCTTCTGCCCCAGGTAGGCCCGATGCAGGAAGCGCTCCAGGCCGTCCACCGCCGATAGCCGCTCGAGCAGATCGCGCTGCTCGTCGCCGGTCAGGGCTCGCCGGTGCTCGCCGGACTCGATCACTCGCCGCAGCCAGACGCGCTCGTCGTGGCTGGCAATGTGCTCCACCTCGTAGGCGATGGACCCGCAGTAGGTTGCCTGCAGCGCCGGGAGCGCCTCGGCCAGGGTCCTGCCCGGCACGTCCACCCGTAGCAGGTCGGCCGGAATCCGCTCCATCGCCTCCGGCGTCAGGCCCAGCGGCGCCGGGTCCAGCGCGGGGTCACCCGGTGGCTGGCTGCCCAGCGGGTCGAGCCTGGCCGCCAGGTGACCGAAGGACCGATACGCCCGCACCAGGGCGACTGCGGCCGCCACAGCCTTGAGGTCGTCGCTCGCGGCGGAGGCAGGTGCTGCTGCGGTTTGCGCCGTTTGCGTCGGCGTCGTTTGTGACGGGGCTGCGGCGGCCGACGCATTGGTCACGCCCAGGGCGGCGGCGACATCGCCGTAGAAGTCGTCCTCCCCCGCCAGCAGGCTCTCGATCCGCCGCAGGAAGGCCCCCGACTCGGCGCCCTGGATGACCCGGTGATCGTAGGTCGAAGTCAGGGTCATGAGCCGCTGCTCCCCGCTGCCGCGAATGGCCCCGGTGGCCACGATGGTGCCCTGTCCGGGCATCAGCCGCGGCACCGAGGCGGTGGTGCCCAGTGTGCCCGGGTTGGTCAGCGTGATGGTGGCCCCGGCCAGGTCATCGGGCGCCAGCCGGTTCGCTCGGGCCTTCTCAACCAGCTCCTCGTAGCGGGCGTGGAAGCCGGCGAAGTCCATTCCGTCCGCGCCGCGGATGACGGGCACGATCAGGAAGCGGCTGCCGTCGGGCCGCTCCACGTCAACTGCCAGGCCCAGGTGCACGGCGCCGGGATCGACGCGGTACGCGGTGCCGTCAGCCTCCAGGTAGGCGTGGGTCATGGATGGCTGTTCGCTGGCCGCGCGCACGATCGCCCAGCCGATGAGGTGGGTGAAGCTGACCTTGCGCGGCGCAATCTGCGTGTTCAGCGAGCGCCGGGATGACTCCAGGACCAAAACCGAGATGTCGCGGAAGCTGGTGGCGGTCGGCACCGCCAGGGAGGCGGTCATGTTCTGGGCAAGGCGGGCAGCCGGACCCTTGATCGGCGTTGTCCCCGGCGGGAGGGCGCGAGAGCCCGCGGGCTCGGCAGCTGCTGTAGCCGATGCCGGCGCCGGGGCTGCGGCCGCGGGTTCGGCCTGCGCCGCCTGCGAGACCGCTCCCGACCCGTTTCCCTGGTCCACCGTCGGCGCTGCAGCCTCGGACGGCGCGAAGCCGGATGCGCCGCTCTCGAACATCGCGCGCCACTCACCCTCGACCGATGCCGGATCGCGGTGGAACCGCTCGTACAGCTCGGCCACGTAGCCGGCGTTGACGGCGTTCACCGTGTCCAGCGCGCGGTCGACCTCGGAGCGCTCGGGCGTGTCGGAGGGAGGCATCTCGCCGCTAAGGATATGCGCCCGACCCCGATCCCTTCATAGCAGCAGCCCATGATCGGCTCGACCTGCACCCTGGCGACCACGCGCTGGCGATCACGCGCTGGCGATCACGCGCTGCCGATTCGGCGCCGGGACCGATAGGCACGCGACTTCATGCGGCTTCCGCAGATGGCCATGGCGCACCACGTCCCCGATCGGTTGCGCGAATGGTCGTAGAACAACCAGCGGCAGGTGTCGTTGCGACAGGCCTTGACCCTTGACCAGCTGCTGCAGGCCACCACCAAAGCACGTTGACAGGTGACGCGGCCGGACATGCGCACGGCCCTTGGTTCCCCGCACGGCCGTTGGTTCAGCCCGCGAGCCTAACGGACAACGAGCCCTTTGCTGGACAGGCATTCCCGTCCATCAGTGGCTGTTCGGCTCGCATGCCGAGCCATACGGACATCCGCGCCCGGTCGATCGGCTCCGCACTGGTCTAGGTGGCCGATAGACTCGCCGGCTGATCCAATCGCGAATTACCCGTCGGCGAACAGTGCGTGTCGTGCATCAGGCCGCCTCGTCGCGCGGAGCTGCCGGCTCCTGCGGCGGTCGCTCCCGTGAGGTGAAGCCGCGGATCAGGACCAGGACGCCGAGTCCAATGACCCCAACCGGCAGCACCCAGTCGGGCAGCGGCAGGCGCCTGCCGCTGATGCCGATGATCCCCTCGAAGAAGATGAAGCCAGCCAGGAACAGGCCGATCGCCGTCAGCACCTGCCAGAAGCCGTCGCGCGCCATCTTGCGATTTCCGCTGCGCGTGCCGTAGAGGAGCATGCCGAGGCCGCTGCCGCCCGGACCGACCAGCGCCCAGGCGTAGGCCCAGCTCTCCCAGTGGTCGGTGGCGTTCTGATAGAGCAGCACCAGCCCGACAATGGTCACGATGCTGCCGGCCACGGTCAGCCCTGAGCCGTCGCGCTGGGTCAGGCCGAAGGCAAGCAGCGCCAGCCCGGGCGCGATGACATAGAACGGCCAGGTGGCGGCGCCCCAGTCGATGTCCAGCCACTGGCCAATGAAGAAGACCAGGCCCACAACGATCAGCAGGCCGCCCAGCACCGCGGTGCCGGAGCTGCCGCGGCGGTATCGCTCTGCGGAGGACTCCACCGGCGGCGCCGACGGCGACGGCGGTGCCGCCGGTTCCTGCGACGGCGACGGCGGGACGGGGGACTCGTCGCTCATCGACCGATGCTACTGCCCGCGGCAAGGGTGCCGGTCGCCGCATCGCGCCGCGCCATCCAGTCGCTGTAGCCGCCGAGCCACGACCGAGCCTCGCCGTCGCGGACTTCGACGATGCGATCGGCCATGCGGTCCAGGAAGTAGCGATCGTGGCTGATGAAGATGGCCGTGCCCTCGAAGGCCTCCAGCGCTGACTCCAGTGTCTCGATCGACTCGATGTCGAGATGGTTGGTGGGCTCGTCGAGCACCAGCAGGTTGGCGCCGGACAGCATGAGCAGCAGGAGCTGGAGGCGGGTGCGCTCACCGCCCGACATGGTGCCGATCGGTCGCCGGACCTGCTCGTAGTCGAACAGGAAGGCCATCAGCCGGGAGACCGCCTGCTCCTCGGTGCCGGGGAAGCTGGCGCGCAGCGTGCTGATAGGCGTTGCCTCCGGATCCAGCGTGTCCTGGTCCTGCGCCAGGTAGCCGATCCGGATCGATGGCCCAACCCAGACCTCGCCGCCGGAGGGGGCGATCTCGCCGACCAGGGTCTTCAGCATGACGCTCTTGCCGGCGCCGTTCAGGCCCACCACCCCCACCCGTTCGCCGTGCATGACGGTGAGATCCACGCCCAGCAGGACCGGGTGCTGGCCGAAGGCCACCGCCACCTCGCGCAGCTCGGCGGCTCGCTTGCCGCCGCGCTGGTGCGGATGCAGCTCCAGCCCAATGCGGCGCCGTTCCAGCACCGGCCGCTCGACCTTGTCCATGCGCTCAACCCTGCGCTGCAGGTTGCGCGCGGCATTCATCAGGCCGGTGTTGCTCTGGGCTGCCGGCACCGCGCGGGCCCATTGGATCAGCCGGCGAGCGGCCTCCTCCAACCGATCGATCTCCTTGCGCTGTGCCTGGTAGTGCTGCTGCTGGCGCTTCAGCTCAAGCTCGCGAGCGACCGCGTAGGCGGTGTAGTTGCCGGGCCAGATGCGGACCGTTCCGGCGTCGAGCGAGGCGATCGCGGTCACCGTCTCGTCGAGCAGGTAGCGGTCGTGGCTGACGGCCAGGATGCCGCCGGCGAAGCGCGTCATCAGCCACTCAAGGCGCTCCCGGCCCTCCAGGTCCAGGTGTGCCTCCGGCTCGTCCAGCAGGAGCAGCTGCGGATCCTGCACGATCGCCGCCGCCAGGCCGATCAGCTTCCGCTGACCCCCGCTCAGTACGCTGGTCGGCAGCGCCAGCTCGTGCGCATCGAGGCCAACCTCGGCCAGCATCGACCGCACGCGGCCCTCGAATGCCGGTCCACCGGCGCGTTCGTATCGGTCCAGCAGGCTTGCCTGGGCTTGGAAGACAGTGTCCATTCGCGACGCGTCGTTGTAGACCGATGGATCGGCCAGCTGCACGTTGCACTCCGCCAGCCCGAGGTCGATCTCGCGCAGGTCGACTCGCGCGTCGCGCAGCGTATCGGCTGGGGTTCGGTCATCCCCGAGCGGATGCTGGGGCAGCATCGCCAGCCGCAGGCCGCGCTGCCTGGTGATCTGCCCGGCGTCCGCGTCCTCCGCGCCGATGGCGATGCGCAGCAGGGTCGACTTGCCGGAGCCGTTGGGACCCACCAAGCCCATCCGCACGCCATCGGGCAGCTCCAGGTCCAGGCCGCGCAGGATCTGGCGGCCGCCGTACGCCTTGGCGATGCCGCGCAGGGCGAGGAGTGTCATGCGTCCAGGGCGGAGCGGAGCGTGGCGAGATCCACGTTGCGGCCGGTGAGCACGGCTGCCACGCGACGGCCCGACAGGCCGCCCAGCCGCGCACGCAGCGCCGCGATGGGCAGGGCCGCGCTGCCCTCGATTACCAGCTGGTGCACGCCGGCTGCCCAGACCATGCCCTCCGAGATCTGCTGCTCATCGACGACGACCACCTCGTCGACCAGCCGCTTGCACATGCGCCACGTGATGCTGTCGCGCTCGATGTTGCCGGCCACGCCATCCGCCAGGGTCGGCGCGATCGGCATCGGCTTGGTAGAGCCCGACTCGAAGTAGGCGTACATCGGTGGAGAGGCGTTCGGTTGCACGCCGACCAGGCGCAGTCCCGGGCTGACCGCCTTGGCCCACAGACCAATGCCCGCGATCAGACCGCCGCCCCCGATTGGCACCACCATCGCGTCGCACTTCGGCCAGTCCTCCAGCACCTCGACGGCCACCGTCGCCTGTCCGGCAATGACGTCCGGGTCGCTGTACGGCGGCACGTAGGTCGCGATGCCTGCCTCCTGGCGCCGCCGCGCCTCGTGCTCCACGTCGTCGTACTCACGGCCGAAGACCTCGACCACGCACTGATCCGACTCGAGCGCGCGCAGACGCTCCAGCTTCGCCGGGGAGACCGACGCCGGCACCAGCACCGTCAATCGCATGCCGTGGCGTGCCGCTGCACTGGCGACGGCGATGCCGTGGTTGCCCGATGACGCCGTCACCAGCTGAGCGTCTGGCTCCTCGGCGGCGATCAGGGCGACCTTGTTGAAGGCGCCGCGGATCTTGAACGCGCCGGTGGGCTGCATGAGCTCAAGCTTCAGACGGACCTCGGCGCTGCCGCTCTCCTGGGCGAGGGTCGGCGAGGCTTCCAGCGGCGTGTGGAGGGCGATGCCGCGCAGGCGCTGACTGGCGGTGAGGACGTCGGCTACGGTGGGGAAGCGGGCCATGGCGGCCCAAGTCTAAGGGCGCGGCGCGCTCAGGCTGCGTCGGGCAGGAAACCGTCTCCAGGCGAGGCACCAGCCAGGGTCGTCAGCCGGCGGCTGATGCGCATCAGCGAGCCGAGCCGGTCCGTTACGCGGGCGCGCTCCACGGGCGTGGCCCAATGTCGCAGCGTGTAGTCGATCTCGTGCATATGACGCGTGGCGGTCATGAAGAGCTCATCGACCCGCTTGCGCAGTTCGTCGTCGGGGGCCTCAGTCATCAGCCGGCGGCGGGCTTCGAGCACCTGGAGGTAATAGGAGGTGGCGAGCCGGTCGAGGTCGCGGTGCGCATCACCGACCCATGGCTCTGGTGGACCACCGAAGCCGAAACGTCGCCACT
>JBDUEE010000047.1:0-2784 GCA_040002615.1 Chloroflexota bacterium
GAGGAGGGGTGGATCTTCGCCGGCTTCTTCCTGGTGATCGGCACTATCCAGGTGATCGCCGCAGTGCTGCTGCTTCGACCCTGGCCCGCAATCTGGTTCTGGTTCGGTATCTTGGGCAGCGCCGCGGTGATTGCCATCTGGGTGGTGTCCCGCACATTCGGCCTGCCGTTCGGGGCCGAGCCCGGCCAGGCGGAGGCCTTTGGAACGCCGGACGCCGCCGCCTCGCTCTACGAGGCCATCACGGTGGTCGTCTTAGCCCTTTGGCTCTCGGACCGGTCTGCAGTGGGCGGCCGCATCGGCGATGTGGCAGCCGTCCTGGTCGCTGCCAGCCTGGGGGTCGCCTGGGTTGCCGCCCGCGCGGCAGGCCTCTTCGATCCTGACCCGCGGGCGACCATCGCCCTGCCCCAGCTCGCCGACCGCGCCGTGGTCGCGCTGGTGGCGGGCGTGACCCTCATGCTCGGCCTGCTCGCGGCGTTCCCCGGATCACGGCCCGGCTGGTGGCCGGCGCTGATGCGCGGAATGCTTGCCGCGGTGGTCGTGGCGAGCGGCGCCCTGGTGGGGCTCACGCTCCCCGCCGCCCGCGGGCAGAACACCGCCTGCACGTACGCACCGCTGGCCGAGGTCGGCCAGACGAACCATGGCGAGGTGGTGCCAGCCCGGCTGGAGGCCGGGGAGGAACGCTGGTTCGGGGCGCTCCTGCTCTCCGCCTGCGGCGCCGAGGCGGTGCGCCTCGACTCGGCGCAGGCGCTCAACTCGCGAGGGGCGGCTGAGGTCCTCGCCTACGCCCTGCTGCCGGCCGGCGAGCGGCTGCCAGAGGGAGGTGCCGTCGAGCTGCCCGCCGACAGCCCGACGCTCGACCTCCAGCCGGTGCTGGAGTCCGGCGAGCAACGCGAGCTCGTGGTCCACCTACGCGGGAGCGACGAGCGCTTCAACCTCGACTCGCTGCGCATCGGCTACCGCGTGGGCGAGGAGTCAAGCAGTGTGGCGTTTGCCGCCGTGCTCGGCACCTGCCCGCCATCAGACTGCGCCGGCGAGTAGAGGCAGCCGACCAACCAGACCGGCCGGCAACAACCCTAGGACAAGGGGCGTCCAGCAGCCGTGAGGTCGCGCGAGCTGTGCGCCCCGCGCGTACTACGATCACGTCGTAGCAAAGGATGGCGGATCACCGGCCATGCCAGCCGTAGTCGCAGGGACCCCGCCGCGCCGTCGCGCAAGCGTCAGCGCCCGCGTCGAGCGCTGGCTTCGGATCGCGGGCGATCCGCGGCTTGGCCTGGCGCTGCTCCTGGCGGCGGGAGCGGCCAACGCCATGGCCGCGGCGATCCCCCAGACGCAAGGCTGGCTCGACTCGCTCCCCTACCTGCTCCTCGTGGGCGCCATCGCGCTGTCCGGCGTGGCCGGCATGGCGGTGCGCCTGCCGGCGGTGTGGCGCGAGTGGCGTCGGCCGGGGGCGCTTGGCCCGCACCCCTCAGACTGGACGGTCGAGTTACCCGCTGCTCCGAGTGCGGACATTCTGCGCCGGCTGGTGAATGAGATCAGTGGCGCCGGCTTCCGAGTCAGGGAACAGCGGGGCCGCCGGCGCTGGGCGGTCTACGGCGTAAATCGCGGTTGGGCGCGCTTCGCCGGCCTGACCAGCCACCTGGCGCTGGTGGTAATGGTCGTCGGCGCGGCGCTGGGCACCGCCTTCTCCGAAGAGACCGTGTTCGGACTCTTCCCGGCAAGCAGTCCCTGCTCGGCCAGCCGCGCCCCGGGCTGACCGCATCGGTGCGCTTCGACGCGTTCGACGCCGAATTTGGAGCCGACGGCCGCCCCACCGAGCTCGATACGTCGGTGACCTTCGTGCGCGACGGGCGAGCCATCCGATCGCAGGTGCTGCGGGTCAACGAGCCTGGTGCGTTCGACGGTTACCTGGTGCATGGCTGGACCTACGGACCGGCCGCCCAGGTGCGGGTGACCGACCTCGCCGGTCGCCCACTGGCCGACACGCCCGTCGCCCTCGGCGGCTTGGCTAATAGCCAGCGCTCGCCGTTCGTTGAGCTGCCGACGCTCGGGCTGACCCTCGGCCTCGAGCTGGTCGATGCCGCGGCCAATGAGGTGCGCATCATCGCCGCCGGCAACTCCGGCGTTGTCGACAGTGCCGTGCTGCGCCCCGGCGATGAGGTGCGGCTCGGGCCGGCGGTGGTGCGCCTGACGGGCCTGACCGCCTAGGTCACCTTCGTGAGCCGCAGCGATCCGGGCATGCTGACCCTGTTCGCCGGCGCCGGGCTGCTGATCGCCTCGCTGATGGTCGGCCTGTGGCTGCCCCGACGTCGACTGAGCCTGACCCTGGACGGACAGCGGCTGCGGCTCGGCGTGCGCGGCGAACGCGTCGACGACCTTGGCGCCGATGCCGCACGGAGCCGCGACATCGTGGCGCGGATCCTTGGTGCCGAAACTGGAACGGCACAACGATGAGCAGCGGGACCGCGCTCAGGCGCCGGGCGCCGCTGCTGTGGGCGGCACTCATCGTCGCCATCGGGCTGCTGCTCGGCGGCTTGATGCTCGTACCCGCTGGCGCGGACGGACTCGGCCGCCGCCGGTCGCCTCGTCGGTCAGCCGGCGCCGTCGCTTGCCGCCAATGATCTGGATGGGCGCACGTGGTCCATCGAGGACGGCCGCGGCCGGCTGACGTGGATCAACTTCTGGGCGACTTGGTGCCCGCCCTGCCGCACCGAGATGCCAATGATGCAGCGCCTTTCCGAGCAGTACGGCGAAAGGCTGCTGGTCCTGGGCGTCAACTGGGCGGAG